>NZ_WUEI01000008.1 GCF_012911025.1 Azoarcus sp. TTM-91
AGAGGTGTATAAGAGACAGGCCGGGGGGCTGCCCGGCCTGCAACCACAGCGGCTTCAAGGGGCGCACCGGCATCCACGAGCTGTTCGTCATCCACGACGACATCCGTCGCCTGATCCACGAGGGTGGAGACGAACAGGCGATGCGCGCGGCGGCCCGGCGGCACGGCATGCGCAACATGCGCGACGATGGCCAGCGCTGGGTGCGCGCGGGAATCACCTCGGCCGAGGAGATCCTGCGCGTCACCCGCGACGCCTGAGCGGGGAGGGAGCATGCCCCGGTTCCGCTTCGAAGCCGCCGACGCCGCCGGCGCCATCCGCAGCGGCCTGGGCGAAGCCGACAGCGCGCGCGCACTGCGAGCCCAGCTGCGGGAGCGCGGGCTCACGCCGCTGGAGGTGAGGCCGGCGCCCGCCGGAGCCGGCACCTCCTGGCTGAGCCCACGCTTGAGTGCCGCCGACCTGTGCTGGGCCACGCGCGAGCTGGCCAGCCTGCTGGGCGCCCATCTGCCACTGGAATCGGCACTGGTCGCCACCGTGGAACAGGCGGAGCGCAAACCGGTGGCCGAGGCGCTGGAGGCGGTCTGCGGGCATGTGTGCGCCGGCATGCGGCTGGTGGATGCGCTGGGCGAACGGCCGCGGGATTTCCCGCCCATCTACCGCGCCCTGGTCGGCGCCGGCGAGGATGCCGGCGACCTTGCCCGCGTCATGGAGCGCCTGGCCGACTACCTGGAAGGGCGGGACGGCCTGCGGAGCAAGATACTCACCGCCTTCATCTATCCGGCGGTGGTCGCCCTCGTTTCCGCCTGCATCGTCGTCTTCCTGCTCGGCTACGTGGTGCCGCAGGTCATCGGTGCCTTCTCGCAGGTGCGCCAGGAACTGCCGCTGATCACCCGGCTGATGCTGGCGGCCAGCGCCTTCGTGCGCGAATGGGGCTGGCTGGCGGCGCTGGCATTGATCGGCGGCTTCGCCGGCTGGCGGCATTCCCAGCGTGACGAGGCCAGGCGTTTGCGCTGGCACGGCCGCGTGCTCGGTTTGCCGATGGTGGGCCGCTTCGCGCTGGGGGTGAACACCGCCCGTTTCGCTTCCACCCTGGCGATCCTGATGGACGCCGGAGTGCCGCTGCTGCGTGCCCTGGAAGCGGCGCGCCAGACCCTGGGCAACGAGAAGCTCAGGCAGGCGGTGCTGGATGCCACCGCCCGGGTGAAGGAAGGCGCGCCGCTGGCCGCGGCGCTGAAGGCGCAGAAGATTTTCCCCTCCAACCTGATCCACCTGGTGGCGAGCGGCGAGAAAACGGGGGCGTTAACCCCGATGCTGGAGCGCGCGGCGGCGAATCTCTCCCGTGACCTGGAGCGCCGCGCCACCCGCCTGACCGCGCTGCTGGAGCCGCTGATGATCCTGGCCATGGGCGGTGTGGTGATGCTGATCGTGCTGGCGGTGCTGATGCCCATCATGGAGCTCAACCAGATGGTGCAGTGAGGCAAAGCAGGAACTTGCGGAACAGAGACTCGGGAGTTTGCGGGCTCATGCTCCCGGAATTTCTTCAGATCCATGTCACGAGCATTGAACAGAATGAATCCGCCGCCACCGAGGGCGGCGGGCGGGGCGAAACGGTGTGCGAGCCGGGCAGCCTCCGAGTGGGTTCATTCTTCCTGATGGGTCATACGCAAGGAGTTTCCAATGAACGCGAAATTGAAAGCCAAGCTGCTATCTGCTGTCGTGATTTCCGCGCTGTCGGCCATGGCCGGCTCCGCTGCCGCGCAAACCGTGGTGGGTGGTGGCGCGACGCTGCCGCAAGAGCTGTACGCCGACATCCTGCCGGCCAACTTCACCTACACCGGCACCGGCAGCGGCACCGGCAAGACGGCCTTCCTGAACAACAACGCAGCCGGCTTCGGCGGTTCCGGTTCGGTGCATTTCGCCGGCAGCGACTCCGCCCTCACCTCGACGGAACTGAGCTCCTATCTTTCGGCCCACCTCACCGGCTGGGGCCGCATCGCCCAGATCCCGGTGGTGGCGACCTCGGTGGTGCTGCCGTACAAGCGCAGCGGCATCTCCAACCTGGATCTGAGCGATGCCAAGGTCTGCGCCATCTACTCGAACGCCACCGGTGGCCAGACCTGGGGTCAAGTGCGAGGCACCAGCGATGCCACGCCCGTCGCGGTGGTCTATCGCTCCGACAACAGTGGCACCACCGAACTGTTTTCCCGCTACCTGGTGGCCGCTTGCCCGACTTCGGGCTTCACCGTCTCCAACAACTTCGCCACCGTGGTGGCTGGCGCCGTGGGCAGCATTCCCAGCCACTGGGTAGGCGCCTCCGGCAGCAGTGGCGTGAAGGCCGCGATGGCGACCGATGGCCGCACTGCCTACCTGAGCCCGGATTCGGACTACCTCGGCACCAACAACGCGGTGGTGGCCAAGATCAACGGCTACCTGCCGGACGCCGCTTCCATCCAGGCCGCTCTGCCGGCCGCCCCGGCCGCGGCCCAGTACGGCAACCCGCTCGCCTGGGCTCCTGCCTACTCCAAGCCGGCGAGTTCCTACCCGATCTTCGGCCTGACCTACCTGCTGGTTGCCCAGTGCTATCAGTCGAGCGCGATCAAGGATGACATCGTTGATTTCCTGAACGATCTCAACGACCTCAACCGTGAAGTTGCGGCGAATGCGATCGACCAGCACAACTTCGTCAAGCTGCCCCTGGGCTGGAACGATGCGATCGAAACGGCCTTCCTGAGCAGCAGCAGCACCAGCATCGGCAACAGCAGCACCTGCGGTACCGCCGGCCGTCCGTAAGCGGGCTGAAAGAAGCCGCCCTGGCGGGGTGAAGGCGGTTTGAACATGGCGGCGGAGGCCGGGCGGGGAAACCTGCCCGGCCTTTTCCATTGGGCGGCGCTGCTCCGGGAGGCGCGAGGGGAAGAGGCGCTCAGTTCAGCAGGACAACCCGCCGGTAGTTCCTGACCTCGCCATCCGTTCCGCGCACGCCCAGCAGAATTTCCACTCCGCTGGATGGCAACGAAAGGCGTTCGGTGCCGGGCAGGCTGCGCCAGCCCTGGCCGGGCGACCAGGCGCGTACCTCGAAGGAGGCCACATCCTCCAGCACCGCGACACGGTCGGCCGCGGTTGGCGCCGCCAGCGGGGCGCCGTGGCTGGGCGTGCCCGCGGCGCGGTAGAGGATGCCGCCCTGCAGCCACCACTGCGCCCGCAGCCATTCGCCGGGCAGGGTAGGTGCGCTGCGCACGATTTCGAGGTGGAAAGGCAGGGCGTTCTGCCGGCGTACCTGCAGCGCGGGCGGCAACAGGCTGGCCTTGGTTTCCAGCGCCCGCCGCCCGCTGCGGCTGTTGCCGCGGCGGCCGCCGTCCACCAGCGCTTCGCTGGCGGCCAGTTCGGTGGTGGCGTGCAGCGCGAGGTCGCGTTCGATCTGCTGCAGCGCCCGCATCAGCCGCATGCTCTCCCGGCTGCGTTCTTCCAGGCGGTCGTTGGCGCGGGCGATGCCGTCCAGGCTGCGCCAGGTGATCAGGCTCAGAGTGGCCATGATGAGGATGGCGACCATGACTTCGATCAGGGTGAAGCCATCCTGGCGGGTTGGCGGAAGGGACGGAATGGGCGCTTTCACTGCCTGTCGTCCACCAGCCGCGTCTGCAGTGCTGCCAGATAGCGGCCGCCGCCGGCTTCGAGCCGGACCTCGACGCCGACTTCCCGCATGCCTTGCACCGCCGGGGCGATCCGCAGCGAGCAGACCAGGCGCAGCCCGGCCTGCGGGCAGCGCTCCGAGTAGTTGCCCGGCGCCGGCAAGGGTCGCCTGAGCTGCAGTTCGGCCAGGGCATTCTCGGCCGACAGCATGGCGAGCGTCTGCTGCTCCAGCAGGCCCAGGTTGCTGGTGGTCAGGCCGGTGAGGCGCATGAAGGCGGCGAGGGCGACGCTGGCGATGGCCAGGGCGATGAGGACTTCGATCAGGGTGAAGCCGCTACCGGCGCAGGTACGCATGGCTACTCCACCCGGTAGCCGCCGGCATCGAGAACGATGTGGACGGTGGCGGAACCGCTGCGGAGCTGCAGCGTCAGTGGCGCGGCGATCCACTCCGGGCTCAGGCGCAGCGGGTCGGTGGGGCTGACCTCGGTGGGGCGCTCGGTCCAGCGCCGGGGGCGCAGGATGTCGTCATCGGCGAAGGCATCCAGTTCGCCAGCCAGGCTGAGCGAGGGAATGGCGCTGCCTTCGGTGTTGCGCCAGGTGCCGCGCATGAAGCGGTAGCCCTGTTCGTCCGCCACCCAGGCAATGATGCGGCCGTCGATGCGCGCTTCGTTCTGGGCGGCGATCAGGCGGCGTGCCAGCTCCAGCGCGTCCTGCCGCAGCGCCGCGCCGGGCGTCGGCCTGACGGCGACGCCGATGGCGGCGGTGGCGATGCCGATGATCACCAGCACCAGCATCAGCTCTATCAGCGTGAAGCCATGCTGCGCGTGGGAGCGGGACTCGGGCTGGCGCATCTTCTGGCACAGGAGAAGGGGAGCTTCGATGCTATTCGCCTAGTGTGATGCTGAAATGAAAATCCAATACGGACCTGCTACATGTCGATGGCGATACATGCTTCCGGCGTAACACAGGACAGGAGGGCGGATGATGGAGAAGGAGAGGGCGATGGCATGGGCGGCGCATGCCCTGGGCTTCGCGGCGGTGGCGGCGGGCGTGCTGCTGTGGGGCGAAAGGCTGCTGGAACCGGTGCCGCCGCTGCCGGCGGCGGTCCAGGCGGCGGAGCGGCACGATCCGGCCGGCAGTGCGCTGGCCGGCTGGTTCGGCGGCGGTGCCGGTGTCGACGTGGTGGTGCAGGGCATCATCCAGCGCGAGGGCAAGGCCGTCGCCCTGCTGGTGGTGGGCGATGCGCCGCCGCGCGCCTACGAGGCCGGCGAGCAGCTGTCGCCCGGCTGGTCACTGGGAGAGGTGAGCGGCGCCGGCGTGCTGATACGGGGAGGCGGTGGCTCCCTGCGCATCGCCGCGCCCGTCATTCCCGAGCCGGCGGGCCAGGGGCTGCGCCGCCTGCCTTGATGCGCGGCGGCTGCGGATGCAGAGAATCCGGGGATTTCGCCTGCCTGATCCGTCTATAGGGCGTGAGCGCGTCTCCGCCGCACCTGCCGGCGCTTGGCGCTTGCCCGCGGCGGGCCAGGGGGCGGGCAGAGTTCGGGAGTCCGGTTAATTTCGATGTCATTGCCCGCCGATAGATTTGTATGAAGACGCATACGAAGCAGCCGGCCGGCGGGCAAGAGCCAGCCTGCGGGCGCGGTTCCAGGCGGTGCCGGAAGGTGCCGCCCGGGAGGCGGGCAGCGGGGCCTCGGTCCAGGTTGCGCCCATATGACGATTGTTCGCGAACTGGCGGTGGGAGTGCGCGACGGCGGCACCCTCCGGCAGCGCCCGGTGAAGGGAGGAGGTGCGATGAAATGGACGTGTTCGGCGCGGGTGACGATGCAGGAACTCGATGCGCGGCTGTCGAGGATCGTCGAGCAGGCCAGGGAGGAACCGGTCGCAGTGAATCGCTATGGCTCACCCTGGGTCTGGATCGTCAGCCATCCGCTGTGGACGCGGGTGGACAACCTGCAGCTCTTCGTGCCGCGCAACCATCCCCTGGTACCGCTGCGGGAGTCCATAGAGAGCGCCCTGTGCTACGAGGACGCCCTGCTCGCCGATCTGGCGCGGCGGTGCGAGAGCAAGGTCGGCATCTCGGTGCTGTTCAAGTGCCTGGTGCTGAAGTTCGCCTACTCGCTGGAGAACGAGGAGAAGGTGTACGAAGTGCTGGGCTACAACATGCTGTTCCGCTGGTTCGCCGGTTTTCAGCGCCTGGCGGATGAGCTGCCGCCGGCGAGCGCGCTGGTGCGGGATCTGAGGACGATCAGCGTGCAGCCGCGGGCGATAGAGCTGATCCACAACTGCCTGTCGAACTCCTTCGTGATGGATTCCGACGCCGGGGAATTCCGCGTCAACCGCGGCCTGCTGCACACCCTGCGCACCTACCACGTCGAAGTGCCGTCCGCGCACGAAAACCAGGATGGCGCCGGGCTGCCGGTGCAGGAGGCGCTGCGCCAGCCCGGCCTGTAACTGGAGTGTCATCGGGCGATCATATATCGAACGTAGCATCCGGCCGGACTCCTTGACCGGCCCCGCGGCCGGCATTCCAACCGTGAAGGCATGACTACTCCCGTTCGATCTCTATGGCAAGCAGGATTGCATTCCTGGGTGCGCTTGCACTGGCGGGATGCATGTCCGCTCTGACTGGCGCCGTGCTCGCGGCGGCGCCGGACGAGGTGCCGCATGACGCGGCCGGGGCGATCCGCTTCGACATCGAGCGCCAGCCGCTTGCCAGCGCGCTGGAGCGCTACGGCGCGCTGAGCGGCCTGCCGGTGTTCTTCGACGTCGCGCTGGTGGAAGGCCGCATGGCGACCGCGGTGCAGGGCGACTACCCGGCGGCGGCGGCGCTGCAGAAGCTGCTGGAGGGCACCGGCATCGTCGCCCATCCGGCGGGCGAAGGGCTGCGTCCGGCCTTCGTGCTGCAACCGGCGGCGCCGCAAACCGGCAGGCAGCAGGCCGCGCCCAGGGAAGCGCCGCAGATGCGCCAGGTCTACCGCCGTTTCGACGGCCTGGTGCAGACGCGCATCCATGAAGCGCTGTGCCCCAGCCTCATCGCCGCCCCGGGCGATTTTCGCGCCGCGGTGCAGTTCCATATCGACGAAACCGGCCGTGTGCACCAGGTGCGCCTGCTCGACAGCACCGGCGACAGCGTGCGCGACGCCGCGCTGCTGTCGGCACTCGGCGAACTGCGGCTGGACTGGCCGCCGCCGGAAGGCATGGCGCAGCCGGTCACCCTGTTGATCCAGCGACGGCGCGCCGATCGCGGCGACCCGTGCGCCGGCCGCTGAGCCGGGGAGAGCCGCCGTGCCCGAAACCGCCATGCTGGTCCTGCGCGATCTGCTGCTGTTGCGCTACGGCGACCTGAAGCGCCGGCTGACGCGGCGCCTCGGCTGTACCGAGCTGGCGGGCGACGCCCTGCAGGACACCTGGCTGCGACTGGAGAGCCGCGAGCCGGTGGAAAACCTGCGCGACCCGGTGGCCTACCTGATGCGGACCGCCATCAACGCCGCCTACGATCAGCAGCGCAACCAGACCCGCCTCGTCTCCGCCAGCGAGATCGAGGCCGTGCTGGAAGACGAGCCGGACGGCGCCCCCGGCCCGGCGGAAACCGTGGCCGCCCGCGCCGAGCTGGAGGCGCTGATGGCCGCGATGGAGCGCCTGCCGGAGCGCCGGCGCCAGATCCTGGTGATGGTGCGCTGGGAGCACCTGCCGCAGCGCGAAGTGGCGGAACGTCTGGGCGTTTCCCTGCGCACGGTGGAGCAGGAACTGAAGAAAGCACACGACTACTGCGCCTCGCGTCTCGGCCGGTCGTCGGCAAGGCAGGCCGAAGGCGAGTGATGGATATGCGGTTTTTGCGCCGTGGATACGTCCGTATATTAAGCGCTGATGACAAGGGCGGGCGGCAGCGCAGGGGCGCTGTGCCGGCAGCCGGGCGTTGAAGGCGGGGCATGGCAATGGACACATCCGGCGAAGGTCGGCAGACGGATCGGAAAGCCGGGGAGGGCGCGCAAGCCTCCCCCGGCGGCAATGCCTTTGCGCCCGGCAACGAAGCCGGCGGCGACGGCCAGCTGCTGCGCGAGGCGCAGGTCTGGCTGCGCCGCCTCACCTCCGGCAGCGCCACCCAGCTGGATCTGCAGGGCTTCACCCGCTGGCGCGGCCAGAGCGAGGCCCACCGGGCCGCCTTCGCCGAAGCCAAGCGGGTGTGGAAGCTGATGGAGCCGGCGCTGGAGCAGGTGCTGGTGCGCGCTGCCGCCAGCGAAGCCGCGCGGCGGCCGCGCAACTGGCAGCGGCGAGCCTTCCTCGGTGGCCTGGCCGGTGCCGCCGGCGCGGCCGGCCTGGCGGTGGTGAACACGCCGCTGCTCCTATCCCTGGACGAATGGCAGGCCGACTACCGCACCCGCACCGGCGAGCAGAAGCGGCTGGTGCTGGCCGGCGACGTGCCGGTGGCGCTGAATACCCAAACGGCGCTGAGCCGGCGCGATGAAGGCGGCGAAACCGTCGGCTTCAACCTCATCAGCGGCGAAACCGTGGTGGATGCGCGCAAGGCCACCCGCCCCTTCCGGGTCGAGGCCGGCGTCGGCCGCATCCAGGGCGTGGATGCCCGCTTCCAGGTCAGCCACCTGGATGGCGTGAGCTGCGTCACCTGCCTGGAAGGGCTGCTGCAGGTGGATCACCCCAGCGGCCGCAGCCTGCTCAATGCCCGCCAGCAACTCTCCTACGACGCCGGCGCGCTGCGCAGCGTCGCCACGGTGGATCCGGACGAGATCTCAGCCTGGCAGGACGGCGTGCTGGTGTTCCGGCAGATGCCGCTGGCCAGGGTGATCGACGAGATCAACCGCTATCGCCCCGGTCGGGTGGTGCTGTGGGCGACCCAGCTCGCCGGCCGCGAGGTCAGCGGCCGCTTCCCGGTGGCCGAGCTGGAGACCGCGCTGGTGCAGATCGAACGCTCCTACCAGCTCGCCGCCCGCCGCCTGCCGGGCGGATTGCTCATTCTCAGTTGAGGCGGAAGCCGCAGGGCGGACTCGATGGACCCGGCGGAAAAGCGCAGGGCATCGGACCCGGCGGGTGGTGCGCCGCGCGTTTTCCGATCCTGGCCGCGCGCCAGCGGAAGGCGGTTGCTGCCGCAGTGGCGGACCGCGCCCGGCCGGCGGCGGCGCCTGCGCGCCCGGCCGAATGGCGACGCCTCCGGATTCGAAAGCCGCGAAGTGCCGTCGATGAATGCAGTCGAAAAAAGTGTTGTGGGTTTTGCTTCGCCGATCAGTCTCCTCAGTAGCGGACCTGCGCGCCCGGTTTTTCCGGGCGTCGCGCAGGCGTCCCGATATCGACTCGAATCGTTGCTGAGGATCGGATGAATACACAGGAGCACAGCAGCCGCAGGATCGTCGGACGCATGTCCTTCAGCCTGCGCCTCTCCCCCCTGGCGAGTGCGGTGGCACTCGCGCTGGCCGCCGGCGGCATGGGCCAGGCTTATGCGCAGCAAGCCTTCAGCCCGGCCTGGTTCGCTAACAAGGGCGCAATCCAGAGCAATGCCGCGGCCACCGGCCGGCTGCCCAATGGCGCCCCGGCGTCCACGCTGACCAATCCCCTCGCCCAGCAGCAACGCGCCCGCGACGAGTTGAAGACCTCCATAGGCAACCTCGGCCTCGCCGCTCAGGCCATTGCCCTGCAGCAGGCGCAGCAGGCCGCCGCCCGCCAGGCGGCCCTGCGCGCCGGCGGCAGCGTGCCCGACGGCCTTGGCGCCGGCGGTCTCGAGATCGACAGCAACAGCCTCACCGCCGGCTGGCTCAACGCCAAGGCGCCGGTGCAGACGGTGGCCGACGGCAAGACCACGGTGCGCATCGAGCAGACCGCGGACAAGGCCATCCTCAACTGGGAAACCTTCAATGTCGGCCGCAACACCACCGTCGCCTTCGATCAGCAGGCGAGCTGGTCGGTGCTCAACCGGGTGACCGATCCGCTGGCGCGTCCCAGCCAGATCCTGGGCCAGATCCAGGCCCCGGGCACGGTGATGATCATCAACCGCAACGGCGTGGTGTTCTCCGGCGGCAGCCAGGTGAACCTACGCAACCTGGTGGCCTCGGCCGTCGGCATGAGCGACGCCCAGTTCAACAAGGGCCTGTTCAGCGAAGCCCAGGGCAGCGCTCACATTCCCACCTTCGCCAATGACCTCAGCTCCACCGCCAGCAGCTTCGCCTACGGCGCGGCCACCGGCAGCGTGGTGGTCGAAGCCGGGGCGACGATCAGCACGCAGAAACCCAGCTCCGTCACCGAAGGCGGCGGCTACGTGCTGCTGCTGGGCAAGGAAGCGCACAACGCCGGCGAGATCATCACCGCCAGCGGCCAGACGGTGCTGGCGGCCGGCGATGCCTTCATCATCACCAAGGGGCTGGCGAGCGACGCCAACATCAACTCCACTACCCGCGGCAACGTGGTGACGGCGCTGACCCAGGCCGGCTCCGAGGCGGGGCTGGCGTCCAACTCCGGCCTCATCACCGCGACCACGGGCGACATCACCCTTACCGGCCGCGACGTGCGCCAGCAGGGCGTGGCCGTCGCCACCACCTCGGTCCACACCCGCGGCACCATCCACCTGAACAACGCCGCCGGCGATGCCACCGGCAAGATCACGCTGGACGACGACAGCGTGACCGCCATCGTCCTCGACGAAGCCGCCGCCACCACGCTGGACGCGCAGCGCGAAACCCTAATCAAGGATTCCGACAAACTCGGCGACGGCGTTGCCCACCGCCGCGACCAGTCGCTGGTGCTCATCGACACCGCCGGTGCGGTGAATTTCAACACCGGCAGCCTCACGCTCGCCACCGGCGGCCAGATCCTGGTCAACGCCGCCGACAGCGAAGTGAAGGCGGGCGCCACGCTGGATGTCTCCGGCGCGGTCGGCGTCCGGGTGGCGATGGAGAGCAACAACGTCCTGGTCAACGTCCAGGGCAACGAGCAGCGCGACGCCTCGGTCAACCGCGACGACAAGAGCCTGAACAACAAGGATATCTGGATCGACCGGCGTGACCTGGTGTTCGTGCCGGCCGGCACCAACGGTTACGAAACCGACCGCTGGTACACCGCCGGCGGCCTGCTGGAGGTGGGCGGCTACCTCGGCATCACCGGCCACGGCGTGGGCGAGTGGATGGCACAGGGCGGCACCGTGCAGTTCAGCGGCGGCAAGGTGAGCAGCCGCGCGGGCAGTCTCATTAACCTCGCTGGCGGCACCCTGGACGTACAGACCGGTTATGTGAGCCAGACCTACCTCAAGGGCGCCGACGGCCGCATCTACAACGCCTCGAACGCGCCGGGCGATCTGCGCTACACCGGCCTGTACCGGGGTTACGAGGCGGAGTTCGCGCGCTGGGGCGTCACCGAGACCTATGCCAACCCGCTGATCCTGCGCGACAAGCGCCTGGAGAACGGCTACACCGTGGGCCGCGACGCCGGCCGGCTGGTGATCGCCACCCAGAACGCGACACTGGAAGGCAGCCTGGACACCACGGTGTTCCAGGGCACGCGCCAGACGCGGGCGCGCGACACCGCGCTCGACGGCTACCAGCAGGCGCAGACGGCGGTGGCGCAGCGCGGCCAGCTCATCATCGGCAGCTGGATGCCGATCTATGAAGCCGAGGCCGGCCAGCTGCGCTATAGCCCGGCGGCGACGGTGGACGACGTCACCATAGGCAACACCGCCGGCAGCGGCGTGGGCGGCAGCGCCAGCCATGTGGCGCTCGACAGCGACTGGCTCAACTCGCTGGAGCTGGGCGAGCTGCAGGTCTACGCGCGCCGCGGCATCAGCGTGGACGAAGCGCTGGCGCTTTCGAATGGCGGCACCCTGGCGCTGCACGCCACCCAGGTGGACGTGAATGCCGACCTCATCGCGCACGGCGGCAGCATCGCGCTGGGCAACCTGGTGGAGCGCAAGGCGGGCAGCGGTGCGCAGTGGGTGGAAGCGCCCATCCTGCCTTTCACCCCCACCGGCTATGCCGAACGTGTGCGCGTGGGCGACGGCGTGACACTGGATGCCAGCGGCGTGTGGAACAACCTGCGCCTGGACGCCGCCGACATCTCCGGCCTGCCCTTCATCCACGGCGGTAGCGTCTCGCTGCGCAGCAACGGCAACATCGAACTGCGCAGCGGCAGCCTGATCGACGTCTCGTCGGGTGCCACCCTGGGCGAGAACGGCAAGTTCACCGGCGGGCGCGGCGGCAACGTCACCCTGGGCGCGGGCATGCAGGGCGGCTCCGGGCTGGTGCAGCTGGACGGCGAAATCCGCGGCCATGGCGTCAAGGGCGGCGGTGCGCTGCTCATCGACCACGGCACGCTGGTGAGCATAGGCGGCTCCGCCGCCCAGGCGGTCGAGGACCTGCCGGCCGGCACGGTGAGCGAACTGCCGCTGCGGCTGGCGGGGGACTATGTGGTGCAGCCAGGCGAAACCATTCCGCTCAGCTTCAGCATCACCCGCAGCGTGATCGCGCCCGGCCAGGCGGTGCAGGTGGGTCAGGGGCCGATGGTCAGCAGCACCAATCCGCTGACCCTGCAGGCCGATTGGCTGTTGCCGGGCACGGTGATGTCCGGCGGCATCTATCACCACGCCGGCGCCACGCTACCGGCCGGCAGCGTGGTGACTGACATGTCGTCCCTGCCGATTGGTTACTTGGTGCCGGCCGCGGTATTCCCCAACGGTATCCCGGTCAACCCGGTAACCACCGCCTACACCGCGGGCACCGTGGCCGCTGCCACGCTGATCATTCCGGCCGGCACCCGCATCCCGGCGGGCGCCACCATGCCGGTCACCGTGGCGGTGCAACCCTTCCTCGAACTCGATCAGACGCTGTTCCAGTCCGGCTTCTCCAGCTATTCGGTGCAGGGCCGCGACGGCGTGCGCATGGCCGATGGCACCCAGCTGGCGGTGACCATGCCGGTGCTCACCCTCGATCCGGATGCCGCGCGTGCGCTGCCTACCGGCGAGGCAACCTCCCGCGCGCTGTCCGTGTGGCTGCCGCCGCTGCAGCAGGACGATGCCAAGCGCGGTGAGGTATCGCCGCGCGGCGGCGCCAGCCTCACACTCACCGCCGGCTCGGTGTACGCACGCGGCGATTTCACAATGGGCGAGGGCAGCCGCATCGAGGTCGATCCCGGCCGTTCCATCACCCTCGAGGGCAACAGCCAGATCACGCTGGACGGCACGCTGCTGGCGCGCGGTGGCCGTATCTCTGTGCTGGATGGCGACTTCGGCATGGGCGTGGACGCTAACCTGCCGCAGGGCACGCCGAACGCGCGCTCGCTGTGGGTGGGCGAGCATGCGCTGCTCGACGTCTCCGGCCTGGCCTTCACCTCGGTGGCGGCCGATGGCCGCGCCATCGGCCAGGTGCTGGACGGCGGCACCATCGAACTGGGAGGCCGGCACGACCTGCAGTCGCGCCTCATCGAGAGCTTCGGCGGTTTCCTGGTGGTGCAGGACGGCGCCCGCCTAGACGCATCCGGCACCAGCGGCACAGTCTCCCTGCCGGGTCTGGGCAACACCGTGCTGGCCAGCCACGGCGGCGCCATTGCGCTCAACGCTAACAACGGCATCTACATCGATGGCGATCTGCAGGCCCATGCGGGCGGCGCCGGAGCCATGGGCGGCACCCTCGCGATCAACTTCGAAACGCCGGTCTATGGCCCGGTGGCGCGTTTCACCTACCTCGGGCTGGCGGTGGACGACGCGGTGCGCGTGCCGCGCGAGCTGGTGATCGAACAGCTGTATGGCGGCAGCGGCCTGGCCGCGGGCGTGCAGGCCGGCCAGATGCACGAAAGCCTCGCCTACGGCCAGGCGCGCTATGGCGTGGATGCCATCCACGCGGGTGGTTTCGACACGGCCTCGCTGTATGTGAACGGCCTGCTCAGCTTCGACGGCGACGTCGATCTGCGCATGAACCAGGCGCTCTACCTCACCGCCAGCGCCATGAGCCTGTCGGCGGCCGCGCCGCGCGACAGCCAGGTCAAGCTTGCCGCGCCCTACCTGCGGCTGGCCGGCTCGGCCGGCCGTCAGACGCAGGACGGCACCCTGATGCCCAACCCGGTGTTCGGCAGCCAGAACACCTCGGCCGCCGGCGGCACGCTGGGCGTGCCGGAGGTCGCCGCCGACGCGAACCTGATGATGAGCGCCAGCATGGTGGACATCGTCGGCGAGGTGGGTCTGGGCGTGAGCGGCAGCATCATCCTCAACAGCGGTTCGCGCGATGTCGAGCGCGACGCCTTCGGCACGGTGCGCATCCAAAGCCAGGGCGACCTTCGCCTGCGGGACGCCGCCTTCTACTCGCCGGGCAACACCACCCTGGCGGCGGCGCAGATCTACGGCAGCGGCAAGGTCAGCGTCGGCATCACCAGCACCGTGGACCAATGGAACAACCGGCCGCGTGCCTTCCACCCGGACCGCTACCTCACCATAGAGCGCATGGGCACGGTCACGCCGGCCACGCCTTACAGCGTGTTCAGCAAGCTGGAGTTCTCGGCGGCGACGGTGAACCAGGGCGGGGTGATCCGCGCGCCGCTGGGCTCCATCACCCTGGGCGAGACCGGCGGCAACGGTTCCACCGGCGTAGTCAACCTGCTGCCCGGGAGCATCACCTCGGTGAGCGCCAACGGCCTGGTCATGCCCTACGGCGGCACGGCGGACGGGCTGATCTACAACTACAACGGCGCCGACGTGCTCTACGACTCCATCGGTTTCGAGCCCAAGGTGGACTTCCAGTCGCATGCGGTGCATGCGCAGGAAGGCGCGGTAATCGACCTGTCGGGCGGCGGCGAGCTGACCGGCGCGGCCTTCCTGCAGGGCCGCGGCGGCTCCACCGACGCCCGCCTGAACCCACTGGTGCAACTGGGTGACAAGGGCTTCACCCTGCCGGGCCTGGCCACCAATCCGGTGTACGCCATCGTGCCCGGCGCGCAGGCCAACTACGCCCCGGTCGGCCTGGAAAAGGGCGCCGGCGATCCGGCCATCGGCCGCCAGATCACCATAGGCGAAGGCGTGCCGGGCCTGCCGGCGGGCACCTACACGCTGTTGCCTTCCACCTATGCGCTGCTGCCCGGCGCCTTCCGCGTCGAGCTCAACGGCCTCGCCGCCAGCGCCACCGCCTTCGGCACCACCAGCGCCATGCGCAACGGCTCGTGGAGCACCTCGGCGCGGCTGGGCATCGCCAATACCGGCGTGAGCGACACGCGCACCACGCAGATCATCCTGACCGCGGCCGACACGGTGCGCACCTACTCGCAATATAACGAGACCAGCTACGCCGAGTTCGCCATCGAGCGCGCGCTGCGCGAGGGCGTGCCGCGCCCGCTGCTGGAGCGCGACGGCAAGGCGATCAACCTGCAGCTGAACACGCCGGCCGCGGTCGGCTCCTTCGGCCTGCCGCAACTGGTGTTCGACTCCACCGTGCTGGGCAAGCCGGCCGACGGCGGCTACGGCACGGTCGCGCGCCTGATCAATGCCTCGGACTACGAGATCCTGGGCACTGGCGCCGCGCCCACCGCCGGTTATGGCGGGGTGTCGGTGCACGCCGACACGCTCAACACCATAGGCGCGTCGCGACTGGAGATCGGCGGCATGCTGAGCTCCAACTACATGAACCAGAACACCGGCTCGCTGCAGAACGCCAACGTCATCAGCATCGGCGGCCGGACCGGGAACATCGTGCTGCGAGAGGGCGCGCTGCTGCGGGCGGCCGACGTGTTCCTGATCAGCGGCCGTACCGACGGCGGCATCACGCTGGAGCAGGGTTCGGGCATCAGCACGCTGGGCATGGGCGAGTCCTCCTACACCGCGGGCCAGGGCTACATCCACACGCCTGGCAGTAACTCGGTGCTGGCGCTGTCCAACGGCCAGCTGGAAATGCTGCCGCCGACCGCGCCCAACGCCAACAGCCCGCTGGACGGCGCCGGCGCCATCGAGATCGGCGTGTGCGCAACGGGCGTGGCCTGCAGCGGCAACACGCTGCTGTATTCGGAAGGCACCATCGCCACCTCCACCGACAACCGCTTTGTGCTGGGCGACACCGTGCGCTACGGCACGCGCAACCTGTCGCTGGCGCTGGGCGGCATCAACGTCGGCAGCGCCGAGGCGCTGGCGGCCGTGGCGGCCAGCGGCGCGCTGCCTTCGGGCATGACGCTCAACCAGCAGGTGATCGACCGCTTGCTGCTGGGCGACACCAGTGCCGGCACACCGGCGCTCGAAGCGCTGTCCTTCACTGCACGCGAGTCGGTCAATTTCTTTGGCGACGTCACCCTTTCCACCTACAACCCGGAAACCGGCAAATCGGCGCTGCAGCGCCTGGTGCTGGCCACGCCCGCCATCTACGGCTACGGCGATGCGGATTCGGTGGCGCGCATCCACACCGACACGCTGATCTGGACCGGCGCGCTCACGCCCGCCGGCGCGGTGGTGGCCGGTGGCCCGGGCACCGGCTCGGGCAAGCTCGTGGTCGATGCGCGCGAGGTGGTGTTCGGCTACGGCCCGCGCACGCAACCCGACACCGTGCGCAACCACGAGCGCCTGGCGCTGGGTTTCACCAGCCTGCACCTGAACGCCAGCGAGCGCGTCACCGCCACCCACAGGGGATCGCTCGCGGTATACCAGTCGCAGGGCGCCTGGGACCCGGTGGCCAAGGCTTACAGCCACAGCGGCGGCGACCTCTTCATCAGCACGCCGCTACTCACCGGCGGCGCCGGCTCGATCAACAAGATCGCCGCCGGCGGCGATATCCATGTCAGCGGCACCGGCGCGCCCGCGCCGGACAACGCGGCGCTCGCCGGATCGCTGGGCGCCGAACTGGGGTTGGACAGCCGTGGCGGCAGCCTGGTGCTCGACACCGCGGTGCTGCTGCCCAGCGGCAAGCTCAGCCTGTCGGCGCAGGACGATGTGCTGCTGGCCGATGGCTCGCAGCTCGACCTCGCCGGCCGCAAGATCGACTTCTACGAAGTCAGCAAGTACAGCTGGGGCGGCGACGTCACCCTCGATAGCCGCGGCGGCGACGTGCGCCAGGACGAGGCCGCGCGCATCGACCTCTCCGCGCAGTACAACCGCGCCGGCAAGCTCACCGCTCAGGCTGCGCAGGGCGAGGCGGCGCTGGCCGGCCAACTGGCGGGCGGCGCCAGCGGCCACTACGACGCCGGTGGCACCCTCGTGCCCTACACGGCTGGCCGCATCGAGGTGTACGGCAACAGCATCGCCGATTTCGCCGGCCTGAACGCCCGCCTGAACGAGGGCGGCGTGACCGGTGGCCGCAGCTTCCGCCTGGGGCAGGGCGACCTGACCCTAGGCGACGAGGTGCGCGCGCATGAAGTGAACCTGGCACTGGATGACGGCCACCTCATCGTGAATGGCCGCATCGACGCCAGCGGCGAGCAGGCCGGCAGCATCCGCCTGGCGGCGAAGGAGGGCGTGACCATCGCCGGCACCGCGGTGCTCGACACCCATGCCAGCGTGCTGCGCCGCGACAGCTACGGCAAGGTCATCGAGGCGCCCAACCGGGCGGTGATCGAGATCGATTCCGGCCGCGGCACGCTGGCCATCGCCAGCGGCGCGCGCATGGACCTGGGCGTGGCCGGCGCCGGCGCGAACTACGGCACCGTGGCGCTCAACGCGCCGCGCCTGGGCGGCAACGATGTGGACATCGACGCCGCCGGCAGCATCGCCATCACCGGCGCCAAGGCCATCCAGGTCAACGCCTTCATCACCGACGACTCGGCGACGCCGGGCACCGAGACCACCACCGACGGCAAGAGCTACCAGATCATCGACCAGGACTACCTGGACCGCCTGGATGGCGACAGCCGTACCTTCATCAACGCCGCCCGCGCCAACGGCACGCTGATGAATGGCAAGCTCGCCGGCCTGCGCGGCTACACCGATGTCTTCCACCTGCGCCCCGGCGTCGAAGTGGTGGCCGACCTGTTGATCAACCCGGACGGCAACCTGCATGTCGATGGCGACATCGACCTCTCCGGCCACCGCTACGCCAGCGTCAATCCGCACACGCAGCAGACCTCGGTCCACGGCTCGGGCGAGGCGGGCGCGCTGGTGATCCGCGCCCAGGGCGATCTCGACATCTTCGGCAGCATCAGCGATGGCTTCGACGGCAGCCGGCTGCAGACCTCGCTGGACAGCTCCGGCTGGGTGCTCACCGTGGGCCGCCAGCTCTGGGGCGGGGACGTGGTCGTACCGCATGGAGGCATGGTCACGCTCGACGCCGGCACCATCTTCAACTCCGGCCGCAGCCTCAACTACGACTTGCCCATCGCTTCCATGCAGATGGCCGCCGGCACGCTGGTGCCGGTGGGCGGCGAGCTGGCCGCGCCGCTGTCGCTGGCACGCGGCACGGTGTTGAGCGCCGCCGTCTATAGCGACACCGGCGCGCTGCTGTACGCCGCCGGCACCGTGCTGGCGGATGCCGCCACCCTGCCCATCGGCACCCGCTTCGATGCCGGCTTCCGCCTGCCGGCGGCGGCCAGGCTCGCCGCCATGGACTGGCCGGCCGGCGTGCCCTTGCCGACGCCCCCGGTCGGCAACATGGTGACGTTGGCCAGCGCGCTCACGCTCGACAAGGGCGCGCTGATCCCCAGCGACACTGATGTCAGACTGCCGGGTGGCGTCCATACGGTGGACCTGCGCCCCGGCGACGCCGACGGCAACCAGGGCCGCGTGTGGGCCGCGGCGCCCATGCTGGCTGCTGGCTCGCAGTCCTTCGACATCACCCTGGTGGCCGGAGCCGACTTCTCCGGTGCCGACCGCCTGGCCACGCGGCCCAACAGCAGCGCCAGCCTGCGCTTCTCCGACATGCACTATGGCCAGGGCGCGGGGCGCTCCGAGGTGCCCGGCACCGGCGAGCCGGCAGTCTACCGCTGGGCGGCCGATGCCGACGCAGCCACCTGGGAATCGTGGGGCCTGCCGGGCATCGTGCCCGGCGCGGTGATGACGGCCGAGGAGGTCCAATCGCTGTTCGACATGTATCTCATCAGCGAGTCGCCGCTGGAGCTCAACGACTGGGGCCTGGGCTCCACGGTGCTGCTGGAAAGCGAAGGCACGCCGCCGGACTATGTGTACGGCCCCCAGCCGGTGCGCGAACAACTGCCCAGCGTGGTGCGCACCGGTACCGGCGACCTGCGGGTGATCTCGGCCAGCAGCATCGCCACCAGCTCCCTCTTCGGCATCTACACCGCCGGCACGCAATCGGCCTCGCTGGCCGCGGCCGGCAGTCCCGACCCCTACAACCAGCCGCGCAGCCTCTACGCCGGCTCGGTGCTGGGCGAGTTCGGCTCCCCGTTCGAATCCCTGGTCGATGGCGGCAGCGACAGCCTCTACCAGGCCTGGTACCCCGAGGCCGGCGGCAACCTGCTGCTGCGCGCCGGCGGCGACATTACCGGCGACACCCTGGGCCGCGCGCTGCCGACGGCACGTAGTGAAGCGCTGGGCAACCGCACCGCCCAGCTGAACGGCACCGCCGCCATCGGCAACTGGCTGTGGCGCCAGGGCAGCGGCAACGTGGCCGGTGAAGGCGACACCGCCGTGCCCACGGCATGGTGGATCAACTTCGGCACCTACGTGCCCTCGTTCAGCGAGAGCTACTACGTCGATTTCACCACGATGCCGCGCTTCATCGGTTTCACCGGCATCGGCACGCTGGGCGGCGGCAACCTGGTGCTGGAGGCCGGCGGCGATGCCGGCATGCTGGTTCCCCGCGCCGACCACGGCGGCGCTTACCTGGCGCGCAGCTCGGGCCTGAACCTGACGGTGGCCAGCACCGGCCGGGTGGCAGCTAGCGGTGAGCTGGTACTCACCGGCGGGGGCGACCTCGACATCCGCATCGGCGGCGGCCTAAACGCCGATCCGGCGCTGCGCTCCTTCACCAACAGCATTTACGACCCGGTAGCCAACATCAACCCGCCGCGTGATGCGCACCGGCTGGACCTCAACGGCACCTTCACCAACCTGCGCGGCGCCCTGCGCATGGAAGCCGGGGCGGTCGGCGGCGTCGAGCAGCTCTTCGGCGGCGGCGATCCGAAGGAATCGCGTCCCTTCGATGTGTTCACCTCGTCCTCGGCGCGGGCCGCGGGCGGTCCGGTGCTGGTGGTGGGCGATGCCGGCGTGCGGATGGAAGCGCGCGGCGACCTGGTGCTGGCCAGCGTGGTCGACCCCGGCCGCGTGCCCCAGTACCACGGCGGCACGCCCTTCAGCGCCAACGGTGCCTCGTACGCGGCCAACGGCTGGAGTTGGTTCTCGCTATGGACCCCCTCCACCGCGATCGACCTGCTGTCGGCCGGCGGCAACCTCACGCCCACGCTGGCCATGCAAGACCGCGACACCACCATCGACAGCCACATCACCGACCTGCACTACGTCTATCCGGCGGTGCTGCGTGCCGCCGCGGCCAGCGGCAGCGTGTATTACGGCAAGTTCGTCAAATCGGTGACCGCGGGTACCAACAACGATCCGTTCCAGCCCGGCGTCACCTTGGCGCCCTCGCCGGTGGGCGAGCAGTTCGTGGTAAGCCACGCCGGTCAGCTGGAGCTGCTGGCGGCCGGTTCCATCTACGCCAGCGGCACCAGCTTCTCGGCCTCGGGTGCCGACCCGACCGCGCTGCCCAACCCGTTCAACCCCGGCTTCGTCGGCCGTGGTGACAGGGTCTGGTACGGGCTGGAGGCCATATACAACGTCAGCAGGGAAGCGCTGGCCCCCGGCGCGCTGCTCTACGCGAATTTGAATGGTGGCGCGGGCCAGCGTTACCCGCTGTTCTCATTCACACCGCCCACCGCCTCCGGCTATGTGTACGCCGGCCAGGAGTCCGCGCGCTATTACGCGGTGGAGGGCGACCTGGTGGGCCTGCGCTTCGGCAGCATCATCTATCGCGGCAGCAACACCAACGGCGCACCCGGCAGCCTGAGCACCTGGTACGACGGCGGTGGCGCCGTGGCCTTGCGCGCTGGACGCGACATCATCAACGCCGGTACCTTGCTCGGTACCTACGACAACTACGGCAACACCTATGGCAGCCCGCAAGGTTCGATAGGCTGGATCACAACCGCCAGCGGGGCCGACCCGGCCGCGCCGCAGTGGCCGAGTTCCCAGGATTTCGCCACCGCGCGCGGTAACCTGGTGGTGCACACCAGCGCCGACGACGTGTCGGTGATACAGGCCGGGCGTGACATCCGCTCCAGCTCCTTCTACATCGCTGGCCCCGGCCTGCTGGATGTCTCCGCCGGCCGCGATGTGTACATGGCCGATGGTGGCGAGCTGCGCAGCATGGGGCCGGTGGTGAACGTCATCCCGGGCGACCGCGCCAGCGGCGCCGGCATCGCCCTGGCCACCGGCATGGGCAAGTACGGCGCCAACTGGACGGCTTTCGCCGACCGCTACCTCGATCCGGGCCGCCTGGCCGATCCCTTGCTGCCGCTGGCGGACCAGCCGGGCGCCGCCGTGCGTGTCTACAACGGCTCCATCACGCTGGCCCAGTGGCTGGCGAGCGAGTTCGGCTATACCGGCGACGAGGCGGGCGCAGCCGATTTCCTGGCGGCGGAGCAGCTGAGACTGGACACCGCGCGCGCCGAGGCGCTGGCCAGCGGCGGCCGCGCGGCCAACCGCAACCTGGAGCGCGAGTACAAGCTCGAGAGCCAGCTGCATCTGGTGAACTGGCTGACCACCCGCTTCGGCGGCGCCAACGGCCGCGGCCTGCACTTCGACGCCGCCACCATGGATGCGCGCGCCTTCTTCGATGCCTTGCCGGTCGAGCAGCGCAGCACCTTCCTGCGCAACGTGTATTACGCCGAGCTGCGTGCCTCCGGCCGCGAGTACAACGAGGTGGACGGCAAGCGCTCGGGCAGCTACCTGCGCGGCCGCGAAGCCATTGAGACGCTGCTGCCTTCCAAGGACGCCCAGGGCGAGACCATCGCCTACAAGGGCGATCTGACCATGTTCAGCAGCGCGCGCTACTTCGCGCAGTTCGTGGATTCGCCCTCGACGTGGCGGCCACAGCCGGGCAAGACCTACCTGTCCGAAGCCGAATGGCGGGCCGCCGGCAGCCCGGGCTACGACGTGCCCTTCTACAAGATCAACGATGCCGGCATCCACACCGACTTCGGCGGCGACATCAGCCTGATGGTGCCGGGCGGCCGCACGCTGGTGGGGGTGGACGGCGGCTATCCGCCGGGCGCCGGCTCCGGCGTGCTGACGCAGGGCGAGGGCGACATCAACATCTTCTCGCTGAGCGACATCCTGATGGGCCAGAGCCGGGTGTTCACCACCTTCGGTGGCAACATCCTGGCCTGGTCGGCGGAGGGCGACATCAACGCCGGCCGCGGCGCCAAGACCACCATCGTCTATACGCCGCAGCGCCGGGTGTATGACGAGATCGGCAACGTCAGCCTGTCGCCGAGCACGCCCAACACCGGCGCCGGCATCGCCACGCTCAACCCGATCCCGGAGGTGCCGCCGGGCGACATCGACCTGATCGCGCCGCTGGGCACCATCGACGCCGGCGAAGCGGGCATCCGGGTCTCCGGCAACGTCAATCTGGCAGCACTGCATGTGGTGAATGCCGAAAACATCCAGGTGCAAGGCGAGGCGGCGGGCATTCCGGTGGTCGCCGCGGTGAACGTCGGCGCGCTGAGCAACGCCAGCGCCGCCGCAGCGCAGGCCAGCACCGCGGCGCAGGACGTGATGCAGCGCGAGCGCGCGGCCCAGCGCCAGGCCCTGCCTTCGGTATTCACCGTGCGGGTGATCGGCTTCGGCAACGAAGCGGCGCCCGAGCTGGGCACGCCACCGGCCGGCGCCCCGCGCCAGCCGGCCGCGCAGACCAGCTACGACCCCAACAGCGCATTCCAGTTGATCGGCCATGGCCCCTTGAACGCCGAGCAGCTCGCCCGGCTGACTCCTGCCGAACGCCGCACGCTGGATAACGAACGCTGAACGGTGCCGTCACCCTCCCGGCCCGCGCCTCCGCAAGGAAGCGCGGTGCCGACCAACGCCTGTCTGCCATGAGCCTGCCTGCCTTGTTCTCCGCTCATTCGCCCGCCCGTCTGGCCCGCCCGGCAACGCCGCCGGGCAGGACGCCCGGCTGTTCCCTGGCCACCCACCAGGGCTTTGCACCGCCGCCGGCGCCGGTTTCATCGCAACCGGCCCGGCCGGCGGAAGCGCTGCCGGAAAGGGGGGAGCCGCAACGCTTCCTCGCCGAGCACTACCACGCCCTCTGCCGCCGCCTAGCGCGTCGCCTGGGCAACCGCGAGCTGGCCGCCGAAAGCCTGCACGAAGCCTGGCTGCGCCTGGCCGGGCAGAGCCCTCGGCCAAGCGTGGCCAATGTCGAGGCCTACGTTTTCACCGTCGCCTGCAACGCGGCGATGGACCTGCTGACGGCGGAGAACCGCCGCAGGCAGCGGGAAGAAAGCGGCGACGAACTGGAACTGGCTGCGGATCCGGCGCCTGGCCCGGAGGCGCAGCTGGAAGCCGCTTCCGAGCTGGCGGCCACGCTGCGCCGCCTGGAGCGCCTGCCGCCACGGCAGCGGGCGCTGGTCCATGCGGTCGGCGTGGATGGCCGGCCGCGGGAGGAGGTGGCTCGCCAGTTCCGCGTATCCCTGCGCAGCGTGGACCGGGCGGTCGCCCAGGCCAGGGCGGTGTGGCGGGAGGCGGAGGCGGCCTGAAGGCGAGGCCGCCGGGCGTATCCGAAGCCGGCCCGGGGCCGGTATGAGCTGACGCCGGGATAGGCCCCGGCACCTTTTCCGTGAATCGAAGCCGCTTTGCCCTTGTTACCGGGCAGGTCCGCGGCCGACCTCGGGAAGGCGCAGCCGGCCTGCGCTCCGGCTCACTGGGCCGGGCGTGGCGCGATCGGCAGGCTGGGTTGCACTTCCGGCGGGCGCTGCGGATACACCGAGGTGCCGAAGGTATTGCCCATGCGGTGGCTGGTGGCCGCCCGATTGAAGAGGCCGAGCTGGTTCTCCGGGCGGTCCAGCACGGATTCCGACGCCAGCCCCGGCTGCCCCCTGCCGCCGCCACGGGCCGGCGCCGGCTGCAGCTTCTGTGACAGACAGCCGTAGGAGGGCGCGCGCTGGCCATTCACCTCCACCTCGATGCAGCTGTCCGGCTGCGTTTCCCCCGCGTCGGCGGCGCCGGCAGCCATTGGCGCCGCCGCCAGCAGCAGGGAGGCGAGGAGGGCGAGGGAGACGCCGGGCAGGCGGGTTTTGCCGCTGGAAGGTCGTGTGCGCGGGGAAGGCATCGGTCGAGACATGAGGTGCTCCTGGTGTGGCGCGACGGCGCTAGCGGTGGCCGCGGCGGCTGTGATGGGAGGAAAGCGTGGGGGAGGGCGCCCGTTGAAGCAGGCCGCTTCCCCGGCGCGGGCCGGGACGGCCCTGCGGCATTCCTTTTGTTCAGCGTGCGCGTGGCGCGGCAGCGGTTTCGTGAATCTTTTGTGACGGATGGCAGTTGCGCCCTCCGGCGGCCGTCTAGGAGCACATGAGCAGGTCGGAGCGCCCGCGCCTGCCAGGAAACCGAGGGCTTTCATGCCCGGCGGTGGCCGCCGTGGAACGGGGCTGCCGGCGTGGCTTTTCTACTAGGGATTACCAGGGAAATCGGGTTCGACAGATGCATGAACTGAAGAAACGGCCACCGACGGCCCGCACCGCGCTCTGCCTGGCAGTGCTGGCACTCTCCGGCCACGGCCTGGCCTTGGCGCAGGCACCGTCCGGCGGGCAGGTCCCGGCGGAAACCGTCGCCGACGATCGCCGGGTGGATGTCAATGAATACCTGGTGCGCGGCAACACTGTGCTGGATGCGCGCGCCATCGAGGCAGCGGTCACGCCCTTCCTCGGCCCGGACCGCGGCATGAAGGACATCGAGGCCGCCCGCGATGCCCTGCTCGCCGCCTACCAGGCCAAGGGTTACCAGTCGGTGTACGTCGATCTGCCGGAACAGCAGGTGACCGAGGGCATCGTGCTGCTGCAGGTCACCGAGACCCGCGTCGGCCGGGTGCGCGTGGTCGGCGCGGCATACTCCTCGCCGACCAAGGTGAGGGACGAGGTGCCGGCGTTGAAGGAAGGCGAGGTGCCCGACTTCACCCAGGCCCAGGTCGAGCTCACAGCGCTCAACCGTGGCGGCAAGCGCCAGGTGATGCCGCTGGTGAAGCAGGGCGGCCTGCCCGGCACCATGGATGTGGATCTCAAGGTCGAGGACAGCAGCCCCTGGCGCGCCAGTGTCGGCCTGAACAACGACCGCAGCGCGGATACCGAGCGCCTGCGGCTGACCGCCTCGGTGGGCCACGACAATCTGTGGCAGCTCGGCCACAACCTGTCCTTCAGCTTCTACGGCACGCCGGAAGACCTGGAGCAGACCAGGGTGTGGTCCGGCGCCTATGTGGCGCCGCTGGCCCCGGACTGGAGCCTGGAGCTGTCCGGCTACAAATCGAACAGCAACGTCGCCACCGTCGGCGGCACCAGCGTGCTGGGCAAGGGCCACTCCATCGGCCTGAAAGCCACCTACACGGTGCCGATGTCTGGCGACTGGTGGCATTCGCTGAGCGCCGGCGTGGATTTCAAGCGCAACGACGAGGAAGTCCGCCTCGGCGGCAGCGGCGACGAAGTGCCGCTGGAATACGCGCCCATCACCCTGGCTTACTCCGGCTTCCTGCAGACCGAGCGCGCCCAGTACGCGCTGGGCCTGTCGCTGGTGAACGGCACCCGCAGCTTCCTCGGCTACGGCAGCGACTGGCGGGAGTTCTACTACAAGCGCTACAAGGCCTCGCCCAGCTTCATGGTGCTGAAGGCGGACCTGAACACCACCCACACGCTGGCGGGCAACACCCAGCTGGGCATCCGCTTCGCCGGCCAGCTCACCGATTCGCCGCTGGTTTCCGGCGAGCAGATCGCCGCCGGCGGCATGAACTCGGTACGGGGCTACCTCAACGCCGAGGCCACCGGCGACTACGGCATGGTCGGCTCGCTGGAATTGCGCAGCCCGGCGCTGAGCCTAGGCGTCGCCGCGGTGGAGGACTGGCGCATCTACGTCTTCGCCGATGGCGCCCGCCTGCGCCTGCGCGATCCCTTGCCCGAGCAGGACGACCGTTTCGATCTTGCCTCGCTCGGCATCGGCAGCAGCCTGCGGGTGGGCCGCTACCTGTCCGGCCGGGTGGACCTGGGCTATCCGCTGAAGGACGGCCCGCGCACCGAGCGCCACGACCCGCGCCTCACCTTCAGCGTCACCGCCAGCTACTGATGAGCCGGCTACCCCAACGCATAACCATGCATATCCCAAGCGTTTCTGGAGAATCACTCATGCGCCGCATCCTCTTTCTCGCGCTCATGCTGCTCGGCGCCGCCCTGCCTGGCCTCGCCCAGGCCTGGTGGCAGCCGGAATGGGCCTACCGCAAGCCGATCACCCTGGACGCGACGCCGCAAGGCGCCGCCATCGGCAGCGATGCCGGCCGCGCGCCGGTGCTGGTCCGCCTGCACACCGGCAACTTCGGCTTCGAGGGCGTGAGCGAAACCGGCTCCGACCTGCGCTTCGTCGCCGGCGACGACAAGACCGTGCTCAACCACCAGATCGAACAGTTCGACCCGCTGCTGGGCATCGCGCTGATCTGGGTGGACGTGCCCAGCCTCAGCAGCGGCGCCAGCCAGCAGGTCTGGATGTACTACGGCAACCCGAAGGCCCCGGCTTCCGGCAACGGCCAGCTCACCTTCGATCCGGACTACACCCTGGTCTACCACTTCGCCGAAGCCAACGTGCCGCCGCGCGACACCACCGCCTACGCCAACCACGGCCAGAGCACGGTGGCGGCGGCCGACGGCACGGTGATCGGCCGCGGCGCCCGCCTGGGCAACGCGCCGCTGCTGCTGCCGGCCTCGCCCTCGCTGGCGCTGGCGGCCAACGCGCCCTTCACCTTCTCTGCCTGGATCCGGCCGGAGCAGGTGGATGCCGAGCAGGCGCTGTATGTGCGCCGCGACGGTGCCGGCGAACTGTTGATCGGCCTTGCCCAGGGCATTCCCTATGTGCAGGTAAACGGCCAGCGCAGCACCCCGGCGCAACCGGTGCAGGCGGCGCAGTGGTCGCACATCGCGGTGCGCAGCGACGGCCAGAACATCACCCTCTTCGTAGCCGGCCGCCCGGCGGTCACGCTGGCCGCCGCCACCCCGGCGCTGAACGGCGCGGCTGCCGTTGGTGGCGACGTGCCGGGCGCAGCCACGCCGCTGGCCGCCTTCAACGGCGCCATCGACGAGTTGCGCTTGTCCAAGACGGCGCGTCCGGACGCCCTCATCCTGGCGGATGCGATCTCCCAGGGTGCGGACTCCCGCCTGACCGCCTTCGGCGCCGATGAGCAGCAGGCCGGCAAGAGCCACTTCGGCTTCATCCTCGCCGCCATGCCGCTGGACGCCTGGGTCGTGGTCTTCCTGCTGGGCATCATGATGGTCGTCTCGTGGGCCATCATGATCGGCAAGAGCCGCAGCTACGGCGCCATGGCCCGCGCCAACGACAGCTTCATGGCGGCGTTCCGCCAAACCGCCGGCGCGCCGCTGGACCAGCTGGCCCGCTCCGAGCGCGTGCCGGCCGAGGTGAAGAACGATTCGCCGCTGTGGCGCCTGTATGAAGTGGCGGTGGCCGAAATGCGCTACCGCCAGGAGCGCGGCTACGACATCAACGCGGTATCCGCCGCCACCATAGGCGCGATCCGCGCGGCGATGGACGGCGTGATGGTGCGCGAGAACGAGCGCATGGCCCGCCGCATGAACTGGCTCTCCACCACCATCGAAGGCGCGCCCTACGTCGGCCTGTTCGGCACCGTGATCGGCATCATGCTGGTGTTCGTCGTCGCCGCCATGGCCGGCGCGGTGGACATCAACTCGGTCGCTCCCGGCATGGCCGCCGCGCTGTTGTGTACCGCGGCCGGCCTGGGCGTCGCCATTCCCGCGCTGTTCGGCTACAACTGGCTGGCCGCCCGCTCGGAAGCGATCGGCGCCGACATGGCGGTGTTCGTGGATGAGTTCTCCACCCGCCTCGCCGAAGAGCAGGGCGAGGGCCGCCAGCACCGCCCGGCGCTGCAACGGGCTTGACGGGGCGAACGACCATGGCCATTGCAGCCAAGTTCGGGCCCAAGAAACGGGCCGGCGGCATCAACATCACCCCCTTCGTCGATGTGTTGCTGGTGGTGCTGGTGATCTTCATCCTCACCAGCAACGCCAGCGTGCCCGGCATCCGGGTGGATCTGCCGAAGGCAAGCTCCGCCGTTCCACTGGAAAAGCCCAAGACCAAGGCGATCACCATAGACAACGCCGGCCAGGTGTTCCTGGACGCCTACCCGGTGACGCTGCCGGAGCTGGAGTCCCGCCTGCGCACCGAGAAGGCGCTGACGCCGGACTTTCCGGTCATCGTCCGCGGCGACGCCTCGGTGCAGTACGCCAAGGTGGTCGAGGTGCTGGACCTGCTGCGCCGCATCGAGTTGAACCAGATCGGCCTGGTGACGGGCAAGCCGGCTTGAGGAGGACCAGGTGAAACCTCCTTATTCCACGACGCCGCAGACGGTCTCCGCTGGCCGCCGGCTGTGGCGCCGC
Organism: Azoarcus sp. TTM-91; assembly: GCF_012911025.1. GTDB lineage: Bacteria > Pseudomonadota > Gammaproteobacteria > Burkholderiales > Rhodocyclaceae > Azoarcus. The sequence goes on from NZ_WUEI01000008.1 coordinate 28,180, forward strand.
TGGGGCGGGCTGGTCACCGGCGTGGCGATCGCCGCCGCGCTGGCCGCCTTGCTCTGGTACCTGCTGGCCGACACCGCCAGCACCAAGCGCGAGGTGGCAGCCACGCCCATGCTGATGCTGCCGCCTCCACCCCCGCCGCCGGAGCCGGAAAAGCAGCCGGAACCGGAAAAGGTCGAGCCGCAGGTGGTCGAACCGCTGCCCACGCCCATCGAGCCGATGGATCAGCCGCCCGACGATGCGCCGCCCAGCCCGTCGGAGGACGTCGGCGACCCGGTGACCATAGACGGCGAAGCGCAGGCCGGCGGCGACGCCTTCGGCATCGGCGCCGGACGTGGCGGCGGCTCGGTCGGCGCCGGTCGTGGTGGCCCGGGCAATTCGGCCTACGCCGGCTACGTTTCCAGCGTGCTGCAGCGGACCCTGGCGCGCGACCCGCGCACCCGCCAGCTGGTGTTCGACGACATCCGCCTCGACCTCTGGCTGACCCGCGAAGGCCGTGCGGTGCGCGTCGAACTCGTGGATGGCACCGGCGACGCCGCGATAGACCGCGCCGTCATCGAGCTGGTCCGGCAGATGGAGCAGCTGGACGAACGTCCGCCGGCCTCCATGCGCTATCCGATGCGGGTCTCCATGAAGGGGCGCCGTCCATGAGCACCGGCCGGCCCACTACCCAACCCGCAGTTTCCCCCTCCAACTCTGTGAACCCATCCATGAGTCCAGTGACCCTTTCCGATCGTCGCGCCCCCACGGGCCGCGGCATCAACCGGCCGGCGCAGGCCTCCGGTATCAAACTCGCCACCGCCACCCTGGCCTCCCTGATCGCGCTGCTGGGCAGCACGGCGGTGCAAGCCCAGGCGCCGGCGCCCACCGAAAGCGCGATGGTGAAGCTGATCCGCGGCCTGATCGATAGCGGCGCGCTCGCCCGCGACGTCGGCGAAGCGCTGCTCGCCCAGGCCCAGACCGAGGCCATGGCGGCCCAGCAGGCGCAGCGCCAGGCCAGCACCGCCGCCGCCCAGCCGCAGCCGGGTACCCGCGCCCAGGCCGGCGACGTACGCGTGCCCTATGTGCCGCAGACGGTGCGCGACCAGATCCGCGACGAGATCAAGGGCGAAGTCATGGCTCAGGCCAAGGCCGAAGGCTGGGCCGCGCCCAACGAGACGCCGGAATGGACCAAGCGTATCCGCGTCGAAGGCGATCTGCGGGTGCGCAACGAATCCCGCCTGTTCTCCGGCGGCAACAGCAACATCCAGAGCGACTGGGCGAAGCTGAACGACGACGGCCCCTACGACGTCAATCCCAACACCTCGCTGTCCCTGCCGCCGCTGATGAACACCCGCAAGGACCGCGAGAGCCTGTTCCGCATCCGTGCCCGTCTCGGCATCTTCGCCGACCTCTCCGAGCGCACCCAGGCCGGCGTGCGCATCGCCACCGGCAGCGACGACAGCCCGGTCTCCACCACCCAGACCCTGGGCGGCGGTCTGGGCAAAAAGGAAATCTGGCTGGATCAGGCCTGGCTGTCGCACCGTCCGGTGGACTGGCTGACCATCGTCGGCGGCCGCTTCGGCAACCCCTTCTTCTCCACCGACACCCTGTTCTCCGGCGACCTGAACTTCGACGGCATCGCCGCCAAGTTCGACAAGACCCTGGCCGCCAACAAGGATGTGGAACTGTTCGGCACCGTGGGCGTGATCCCGCTGGAGTACTCCTCCGACAGCTTCCCCGGCACCAGCCAGGACAAGATGAAGAGCGAGAACAAGTGGCTCTTCGGCGCGCAGATGGGCGCGGCCTGGAAGGTGAATGCCGACAACCAGCTGCGCGGCGCGCTCGCCTACTACAACTTCAGCAACATCACCGGCAAGATCTCCGACCCCTGCGCGCTGTACGCCGGCGCCGACCACTGCAGCACCGACTGGTCGCGCCCCGCCTTCATGCAGAAGGGCAACACCCTGATGCTGCTGCGCGACATCGCGCTGGACCCGACCGATCCCGCCAACACGCCGATGCCGCAATACGTCGGCCTGGCCTCCAAGTTCCGCCTGCTGGACCTCAACTTCCGCTGGGATACCAAGGCCGTCGGCAACATCCCCCTGCGGGTGGATGCCAACTACATCCGCAACCTCGCCTACGACGAGGACGGCATGTGGCGCCGCGCCCGTGGCGGCATCGTGAACAACTTCGGCAACACCGGCGGCACCGGCCAGGCCGACTTCGAGAGTGGCGCCAACGCCTACATGCTGCAGGTGACCTACGGCAAGCCCAGCCCGTCCGCCCGCGGCGACTGGAACATGCTGGCCGGCTACAAGTACATCGAGCCGGATGCGCTGCCGGATGGCTACAACGACTCCACCTTCCACCTGGGCGGCACCAATGCGCGCGGCTACTTCCTGGGCGGCTCCTACGCGATCGACAAGAACACCTGGTTCACCGGCCGCTGGATCTCGAGCAAGGAAATCTACGGCCCGCCGCTGTCCATCGATCTGCTGCAGCTGGAATTCAACGCCCGCTTGTAAGGATGCCCACGTGAACCACTCCCTTGATGGCGGCCGCAAGCCGGTCGCCCCGCGCTGGAGCCTGCTGGCCGCGCTGCTGCTGTGCGCAGGCGCCCACGCCCAGCAGGGCGGCAGCATGGAAGAACGCCTGCGCACCCAATTGCGGGTGACCACCACCCAGCTGCAGCAGGCGCAGAACGAGCTGGCCGCGCTGAAGGCGGCCGGCCCGACAACACCAGCCAGCGGCGAAATCGATGCGATGAAAGCCGAACTGAGCAAGCTCAAGGCCGAACTGGCCGGCGAGCGCGCAGCGCGGCAGAAGACTCGCGAGGAGTCGCTGCGCGTGCGCGACCAGGCCGAAGGCGTGCTGGAGAAGAGCAGCGCCCAGGTGGCGCAATACCGCAACGCCTACGACGAACTGCTCAAGCTCGCCCGCAACTCGGAGGCCGAACGCCAGCGCCTGATTGCGGCGGACAAGCTGCGTGGCGAAGCGCTTGCCCAGTGCGAGGCGAAGAACCTGCAGTTGTACGAAACCGGCAAGGAAATCCTGCGCGCCTATGAAACCATGGACGTGGCGACGGTGATGTCTGCCCGCCAGCCATTCGCTGGCGCCGCCCGCGTCAAGCTGGAAGAAGCAGCCCAGCAGTACGGCGACACGCTCTACAGCAACCGCTTCGATTCCAGCAGCGTGAAGTTGGAGGAGGCGAAATGAGCGCGCGCCTTTCGAATGGTCATCATTCCCTGCGTCGCCTGCGCGCCTTCGCCGCCATGCTGTTGGCGCTAGCCGCCGGCGGTGTGTGGGCGGCCGACAACGGCGGCCAGACGGTGGCCAGCGCTGGCGACCTGAGCATCAAGCAGCAGGAGCTGGAAACCACGCTGCGCAAGCTCGACGCCAACGAACGGCAGGCCCTGCGTAGCGATCCGGCGGGCGTCGAACGCTGGCTGCGCCAGCGCCTGGCCGGCGAAGCCCTGCTGCAGGAAGCCCGCCGCAAGGACTGGGCCGCGCGGCCGGAGGTAAAGGCCCAGCTGGACGCGGCGGTGCGCGAGGTGTCGGAGCGCATCATCGCCAACAGCTACCTGGAATCCGTCGCCAAGGTGCCGGAGAGCTATCCCTCGGATGCCGAGTTGCGCGCGGCCTACGAGCAGGAGAAGGCCAATCTGCAGGTACCGGCTTTCTACCAGCTGGCGCAGATCTTCCTTGCCGCGCCGGCGGGCGATGCGGCGGCGGTGACGCGCACCCGCGCCAGTGCCGAAGCGCTCGCCAGGCAGGCCGCAGCCGGGGATTTCGCCGCGTTGGCGCGCCAGCACTCGCAGGACGAAAGCTCCGCCGCCCGTGGGGGTGAAGTCGGCAGCCTGCCGCTGGCGCAGATGCTGCCGGAGATGCGCCCGGTGGTCGCCGGCATGAAGGCGGGCGAGGTGCGCGGCCCGGTGCAGTCGGCCGCCGGCTTCCACCTCGTCAAGCTGCTGGCCAGCACGCCGGCACGCGTCGCCACGCTGGAGGAAGTTGCGCCCCGCCTGCGCGCGGCACTGCGCCAGCAGCGTCTGCAGCAGCAGATCGCCAGCCACATGGACGGCCTGGTGCCGGCCACCACCGTGAAGATCGATAGCGCCGCCGTTACCGCGGCGCTGAACAAGGCCGACTGAGTCGGCACGAACACCTTTTACATCCAGGAGTAGCAATGAGCGGCAATCAGGAAAACGCTAAGAGCAACGAGATCACGGCGCCGGTGCTGGCGGCGGTTGGCCCGGAGCAGCTGGGCGAGGCCATCAAGCTCGCCGGCTGCGCCGTCACCCCGGTGGAGCAGAACGGCGTCATCCGCCTGCACAGCGCCAGCCACGGCGTGGGCTTCCAGGTGCTGTGGGGCAACCAGCTCGCCGCCGGCCAGTACGCCGACTTCACCTTCAGCTGCCCGCTGCGCATCCAGGGCGGCAGCCTGCCGGACGGCCTGCTGCAGGAGTGGCACCGCAGCCGCCGCTTCGCCCGCGTCTCCCAGCATGGCGAGTTCATCGCGCTGGAGATGGACGTGCTCGTCGCCGGCGGCGTCACCAGCGGCCACCTGACGGTCCAGGCCCAGCTGTGGACGCAGATGATGGGCCAGTTCTTCGTCTATCTGCGCAACTACAAGGCGGATGCGGAAGCGGCATCCACCGGAGGTGGCGAGGGCGCAGCCCCCGCCGTTGAGGAAGAGGCGGCGAACGCCGCCTGAAGCGAAGGCTCGCGCAAAGCCTGCCCTGTAGTGGCATCTCCTGTCTGACGCGGCAAGGGCTGCGCCGGGCGGCGAGGTTGAGGGGCCTCCCGCCCACTGGTGGTTACCGTGGTGACCGCCTTACAGGCGACGCCTTGAGGGATGCATGACGAGGCGGGCTCGATGCGGCCGGAGAAGGAGGGAAGCCTATCGAGTCAGAAGCAGATTGAAGGGGGGCGCCCTGTTGCCGCAGCGTCCGGAGAGGTCCGGCCACGGGCGACGGGGTGCGGATCGGGCAATGTGCCGGTTGGCGCATTGCCCGATTTTTCGTTGCGGGCTGTACCTTGCCTGGTCCCGGCTCCGGTTTCCGCTACCCCGGGGGAAACCGCCAGCGGAATTGGAAGCCTACGCCTCGGTCCACCTTCCGCTCACTTGCGACACCATCCACGTTCGCCAAGAATGGCTCTCCGCCGGAGCGAACCGCGCCAGGAGCGCTTCGCATTGCGCCTATTAGCCCGCCCGTGCCGCCTCACACCAAGGACTCCCCGATGCTGGATGCACGCCTGTTCCCCTTGCCGCGCAACGCGGTGTGGCCCGATTACGGCAGCCACGGCCTGCTGGGGCTGACACGCGCCCTCGGGAGCTGGCTGCAGGGGCATGAGGAATTGACCTTGCCCGGTTTGCCACCGCGCCAGCCGCGCGGCGTGGTGCTGCTGGTGATCGATGGCCTGGGCGACACCTTCCTGCAGCGCCTGGGGCAGGGCAGCCGGATGCATGCGCAGCAGCTGGCGCGGCTGACCTCGGTCTGCCCCTCGACCACCGCCAGCGCGGTCACCACGCTCTACACCGGGCTGGCACCGGCGGAGCACGGGCTGACTGGCTGGTTCATCCAGGACAGGCGCTTCGGCGGCGTGATCGCGCCACTGCCATTGCAGCGCCGTGGCGGAGGGCGGCTGCGTGGGCCCTTCCTCGGTGCGCGCCTGTTTCCTTACCGCACTCTGGCACAGCGGGCGCGGCGACCGGTATCGGTGCTGACGCCGGCCGAGCTCGCGCCCTCCGGCTATACATTCCGCCACACGAGAGGGGCCAGGGTGATCGGCTATCCGCAGCTGAAAGACCTGCTGCCGGCCGTCCTGGACGAAGCCGCGCGGCTGGACGGGCGCGGGCTGATCCATGCCTATTACCCCGGCTTCGACGCTCTCAGCCACAAGCTGGGGCCATATGCGAAGGAAGTGCAGGGCCTGTTCGGCCGGCTGGATGAACTGTTCGCCGCGCTGGCGGCCGGGCTGCGTCGGCACGGGATGACGTTGCTGGTGACCGCCGATCACGGTTTCATCGAAGCGCCGGAGGAGCGCCACTACCGCCTGGACGCGCGCTCGCCGGTGCAGGCCATGCTGGCCGCGCCCCTCTTAGGCGAGCGGCGGCTGGCCTTCTGCCAGGTGCGCGCCGGGGCCGAGCAGGAGTTCGAGGATTTCGCCGCCCGGGATCTGGCCGGCCGGGCGGTGGCGGTGCGTTCCCGCCGGCTGCTGGCCGCGGGCCTGTTCGGGCCGGGACCGCGGCATGCCCGCCTCGCCGAGCGGCTTGGCAACTACGCGCTGTTGATGGAGGCGGGGCACACGCTGTCCGACCGCTTGCCGGGAGAGGACGAGCTCAGGATGCGCGGCGTGCATGGGGGATTGAGCGGGGAGGAAATGTGGATTCCGCTGATCCACGCGGGCGCGGAAGGCGAGGACGCGTAGTCTCCCGGCAAGCCTCTCCGGAAGGGAGGCTGAGCCACATCCCGGGAAGAAGGCGCGGGGGAGCGGGGGCGGAGCGCATCCAGGCAGGGCGATGGCCTCATGCATCCGGCCGCGCCGAGCGGAGCAGCCCGCCCGGCTCGCAGGCTGCTCAGTGCAGGTCTTCTTCCGCCGGCGGCAGGGGCAGCGCCATGATGCCTTCGTCCAGCAACTCGCCCAGTTCCCGGACCGAAGCGGCGCCGCGGATGGAACGCGCCTCGCTCTCGCCGTAGTGGATCTTGCGGGCTTCCTCGGGGAAGCGGGCGCCGACATCCTCTGCATCGTTGCCCATGCGCCGCAGCGCGGCAATGGCCTGGGCGAGCATCGTGCCGGTGTCTGCGGGCAGCGTCGGCACATCGGCCGGCTTGCCCCGCGGCGGGAGTTCCGCCGGCCCTGCGCTGCGAGTCTGCACATAGGGTGCGCTGGGCAGGCGGCGGATCTGGGTGGAGTCGCACACCGGGCAGGAGATCTGCCCGGCTTGCTGTTGCGTTTCAAAGGCGTCGCTGGAGGCGAACCAGCCTTCGAAGCGATGATCGCGCCCGCAGCACAGGTCGAGGACGATCATCGAGCCGCGCCCGGCGGGAGCAGGGCGGTGGTACCCGGAGCGGGGGTCGAACCCGCACGCCTTGCGGCTTCGGATTTTAAGTCCGATGTGTCTACCAATTTCACCATCCGGGCATCGTGGTCAGCGTCCCTGCTCGGGCAGGACGATGTTGACCTCCAGGACTTCGTAGTTGTCCTGCTTTTCCAGCTGAACCTTGATGTCGTCCGGGTTGACCGCGACGTACTTGGAGATGACCTCGATGAGTTCCTTCTGCAGCGCAGGAAGGAAGTCGGCCGCAGCGGCCCCGCCGCTGCGCTCGTGGGCGATCAGCAGCGACAGCCGGTTCTTGGCGATATCGGCTGTGCGCTTCTTTTCGCCGAAGAGGCGGGCAAGCAGGGACATGTCACTTGCCTCCGAACAGGCGCTTGATGAGGCCGGGCTTCTCGTAATTGACGAAGCGCAGCTCGCGGTCTTCGCCGAGGAAGCGGGAAACCACGTCCGCATAGGCCTCGGCGACATCGGTGCCTTTCAGGTGGATGGCCGGCGTGCCCTGGTTGGACGCATGCAGCACCGACTCGGATTCCGGGATCACGCCGATCAGCGGCACCCGCAGCAGTTCCTGCACGTCCTTGTAGGACAGCATTTCGCCATCTTCCACCCGCTTGGCGGAGTAGCGCGTCACCAGCAGGTGTTCCTTGACCGGCTCGCCGCCTTCGCGGGCGCGCTTGGACTTCGACTGCAGGATGCCCAGGATGCGGTCGGAGTCGCGCACCGAGGACACTTCGGGGTTGGTGGTGACGACGGCTTCGTCGGCGAAGGTCAACGCCATCACCGCGCCGCGCTCGATGCCGGCCGGCGAATCGCAGACCACGTAGTCGAAGCCCATGTGCTCCAGTTCCTTGAGCACCACCTCCACGCCTTCCTCGGTCAGTGCGTCCTTGTCGCGCGTCTGCGAGGCGGGGAGGATGAAGAGGTTCTCGCAGTGCTTGTCCTTGATCAGCGCCTGGTTGAGCTTGGCTTCGCCGTTGATGACGTTCACCAGGTCGTACACCACGCGGCGTTCGCAGCCCATGATGAGGTCGAGGTTGCGCAGGCCGACGTCGAAGTCGATGACCGCGGTCTTGAAGCCGCGCAGGGCGAGGCCGGAGGAGAAGGCCGCGCTGGTGGTGGTCTTGCCCACGCCGCCCTTGCCGGATGTTACGACGATTACTCTCACGGTTTCCCCTTGTTGGATATGGCTGGCGCTGCTCAGTCGAGCTGCAGCGCTTCGATGGTCAATGTCTGTTCTTTGCCGGCGCCGCCGAGGCGGACGACGGCCGCGCGGCCGCCCACCGCTTCGGGGACGCCACGTTCGAAAGTGCGATACACCCCGGCGATGGAAACCAGCTCGGGGCCGAAATTGGTGGCGATGATGCGGGCGCCGGCGTTGCCCTGGGCTCCAGCCAGCGCACGGCCGCGCAGCGGGCCGAAGCAGTGGATGCTGCCGTCGGCGATCACCTCTGCGCCATTGCTTATGCCGGCGAGCAGCACCAGATCGCCGCCGCGGGCATAGACCTGCTGGCCGGAACGCAGCGGCCGGTCGACGAACAGGGTGTTCGGCTGCGGCGCGCTCACCACCGGTTGCGGTGCCGCGACCGGCGCCGGCGCGGCGGCAGGCGCGGCTTCGGCGGCAGGGCGGTCGCGCAACTCGGCGCCATCCAGGATCGCCAGGCCGGCCTGGCGGGCGGCCTGGACCAGGGCTTCAGGCAGGTTGCGCACGCCCACCGGCTGTAGCTGATAACGGCGGAACAGGGACAGCAGGCCGGCCCAGTCGATGCGCGCAGGTGCCTGCGACAGGCCGGAGAAATCCAGCACCGCAGCTTCACCGTTGAAGAAATCCGGCATGCCGCCCATCAATTTGTGCAGGGCGTCGGCCAGGCGAGCCGGTTCCGTCTCACGCAGGACCGCAACGGTGGCACCCAGGGCCGAGTTGCGGAATTCGATGGAGCGGGCGGAGGCGGCAGCGGACATTGGGCGGAGGGCTGTCAAAATCAGCGAAGTCTACTGAGGGGCGGCGCTTCCGGCAAGGCCGCCCGCCGCCGGGCCTCAATGCAGCGTGGGCGGATGGAACAGCGCATCCACGTCCGCGCGGTCGAAGCGGTAGGTGTGGTTGGAGAGATCGTCATGCACCACGACCTCGCCATGCTCCTGCAATACCGCACGCACTTCGTCTTCGCCCAGGCCCTGCAGCATGGAGGACACCTTCTCCCGGTCCGGCGGCCAGTGGTGGATCACCGGCCGTGGCTCGAACAGGCGTACGTCCTCCTCGGCAAAGAGGCGGCCGAGCAGGGTCTCCGGCGGCAGGCCGAGCAGTTCCTCCGCCTTCACCGTCTGGGCAAGGTGATGGACGCGATCCCAGCCATCCACATCCCGCAGGTCGGCGCCCGGCAGTTTTTGCAGGAAGAGCGCGGCGGAGGCGATCGGGTTGCTGGCCAGCCACAGCCCGGCAGGCTGTTGCTCGGATTGGGCGAGGTAGTGGGTGAAGACCTCGGCGATGCTGTCGCCCTCCAGCGGCACCAGGCTCTGGTAGGGCTGCTCCAGCCCGGCGATGTCCAGGCTGAGCTGCAACCGGCCGTCGCCCACCAGTTCGCCCAGCGTGCTGCCGCGCAGTGCGCCTTCCGCCTTGGCGTAGCCGCGCAGGTTGAGCTCCTCGCTACAGTCCACCACCAGCAGGCTGACCGGCCCGCGGCCCTGGATCTGGAAGGTGAGGCGGCCAGGCTGCTTGAGGTTGCCGGAGATGACGCTGGAAACCGCGCTCATCTCGCCCAGCAGGCGGGCCAGCTCGGGCGGGTAGCCGCGACCTTGCTGCAGGGCTTGCCAGACATCATCCAGGCGGACGACGGCGCCGCGGATGTCCAGCGCTTCGAGCATGAAGCGTTGCACGTAGCTGGAGGGAAGCTTGGGCTTGCTCATGCATTTTCTCCGGCGGAAAGCGCGGTGGCATAGGCGGCGGGGTCGAAGCCAACCAGCAATTCACCATTGGGCAGGGCGAGCACAGGGCGGCGGATCAGGCTGGGGTTTTCCACCATCAGGGCGATGGCTTCTTCATCCGAGCCGATGCTCTGGCGTTCCACCGGAATCTTGCGCCAGGTGGTGCCACGGGTATTCACCAGTGCCTTCCAGCCCAGGCTGGCAACCCAGGGGCGGAGCAAACCGGCATCCAGGCCGTGCTTGCGGTAGTCGTGGAAACGGTATTCCTGGCCGTGCGCCGCGAACCAGGCGAAGGCCTTCTTCATGGTGTCGCAGTTGGGAATGCCGTAGCAGACCGGCACGCCGGCGGGCGCGGCGGCGGTTGGGGAAGATGCTTGCATTGGATCTCTGTCCGGATTAGGTGCGGCGGAAGCGCGCCAGTTTACTACGTCCGCGGGATGGCCCGCCGCTCGCCGGGTAGACGCTCAGTGCGTACGGTGCAAGGGCGGAGGCCGCTGACGCGGCTTGCCGTAGAGTGCGCGCAATTCATCCTTGGCCGCGTTCAGCGTGCGGCGGCGTTCGCGGGGCAAGCGCCGGCCGGCGCGGTTCAGGTAGAAATTCAGCATGGACATGGCAGAGCGGAAGGGATCGCTCTTGCGACTGTGGCTGGCCTCAGCGGAGTGCTTCAGCGAGCGGGCGATCCTGCGCGGATCGTCGCCGCTGAACACCCCGCGCTCCAGGTCCATGGCGTGGCTGGTTTCGGTGACTTCCTGCGACCAGCGCCGGGGGCGCCGGCCCGCTTGCTTGCGGGTGCTCATGCGAGGCCTCCTTACGTACCGGGGGCCGAGGCGCCGCAACTTGCCCGCGCCGCGGCCAGATCTCCGTCGGCGGTGAGGCAGCGCCAGCGGCTGCCCCAAGCCCTTGCCGGTCTCAGACCAGCTCTTGCAGCAGCGCCTGGTTGAAGGCGGGGATATCGTCCGGCTTGCGGCTGGTGACCAGCTTGCCGTCCACCACCACTTCCTCGTCGCGCCATTCGGCGCCGGCGTTGGTGAGGTCCTGGTGCAGGCTGGGCCAGCTCGTCAGCTGCTTGCCCTGGGCAACGCCGGCGTCGATCAGCGGCCAGGGTCCGTGGCAGATGGCTGCGATCGGCTTGTTCTCATGCGCGAAGGCGCGGATGAAGTCCAGCGCCTCGCGGCTGAGGCGCAACTGGTCGGGGTTGGCGACGCCGCCGGGCAGGACGAGCGCATCGAAGCCGGTGGACGCGGCTCCGCGCACATCCATCTCCACCGCGAAGCGCTCGGCCGGCTGCAGGTGGTTGAAACCCTGCACATCGGCGCCCCTGGGTTTGGGCGCGAGCAGGGTGACCTGGGCGCCATGCGCCTCCAGGAAACGGCGGGGCTCGGTGTATTCGACCTGCTCGACACCGTCGGTCATCAACACCGCGATGTGCTTGCCCTGCAGGCTTTGTTGCGGCTGGGTCTGCATATCGGTTCCTCCTGTGTGCAACGAAAAGGGAAGGGGAGCATCCGCCCCCGGCGTCTGCCCCCCTTTCCTTGCATTTTGCGCTCCCGGCCTTGCGTCACCGCGGCCGCCCGGAAGCCGGTAGAAACGACAAATGCTCCGCGCTCAGCGACCCTTGGCGCGGGCGAAGGCGGCCGCCAGCGCCCCGCTGGCCGCTGGCCGCTGTTCCTCGCGGCGCTGCGGCGGACGGCTGTTGCGGTTGCCGCCGTTGTTGTCGCGGCGGCCGTTGTCGTCGGCGCGGCGCGGCGCGGCTTCGTCGGACAGGCGCATGGTCAGCGCGATGCGCTTGCGCTGCAGATCCACCTCCAGCACCTTGACCTTGACCACGTCGCCGGCCTTGACCACCGAGTGCGGATCCTTGACGAAGCGTTCGGACAGCGCGGAGATGTGCACCAGCCCGTCCTGATGCACCCCGATGTCCACAAAGGCGCCGAAATTAGTGACGTTGGTGACCACGCCTTCCAGCAGCATGCCGGGGGCCAGGTCCTTCACTTCCTCGACGCCGTCGCGGAAGGTGGCGGTGCGGAACTCGGGGCGCGGGTCGCGGCCGGGCTTTTCCAGCTCGGCGAGGATGTCCTGCACCGTGGGCAGGCCGAAGCGCTCGTCGGTGAACTCGGCCGGCTTCAGCGACTTGAGGAAGCTGCCGTTGCCCATCAGCTCGCGCACCGTCTTCTGCACCCGGCCGAGGATGCGCTCGACCACCGGGTAGGCTTCCGGGTGCACCGCGGAGGCGTCCAGCGGGTTGTCGCCGGTAGGCACGCGCAGGAAGCCGGCGGCCTGTTCGAAGGTCTTGGGGCCGAGGCGGGCGACCTCCTTCAGCGCTTCCCGGTTGGGGAAGGGGCCGTTGGCGTTGCGGTGCTCGACGATATTGGCCGCCAGCGTGGCGTTGAGGCCGGAGATGCGTGCCAGCAGGGGCGCAGAAGCGGTGTTCACATCCACGCCGACCGCGTTGACGCAGTCCTCCACCACCGCGTCCAGGCTCTTGGCCAGCTTGCCCTGGTTCACGTCGTGCTGGTACTGGCCGACGCCGATGGACTTGGGATCGATCTTGACCAGCTCCGCCAGCGGGTCCTGCAGGCGGCGGGCGATGGAGACGGCGCCGCGCAGCGACACGTCCACATCCCGGAACTCGCGGGCGGCCAGCTCGGAGGCGGAATAGACCGATGCGCCGGCCTCGGACACGGTGATCTTGGTCGCCCGCAGGTCCGGATGCCGCTTCAGCAGGTCGGCGGCCAGCTTGTCGGTCTCGCGCGATGCGGTGCCATTGCCGATGGCGATCAGCTCCACGTTGTGGCGCTTGGCCAGCACCGCCAGCGTGGCGATGGAGGCCTCCCAGTCGCGGCGCGGTTCGAAGGGATAGACGGTGGCGGTGTCCACCAGCTTGCCGGTGGTATCCACCACCGCGACTTTGACGCCAGTGCGGATGCCGGGGTCCAGGCCCATGGTCGGGCGGGCGCCGGCCGGCGCGGCCAGCAGCAGGTCCTTGAGGTTGCGGGCGAAGACGTGGATGGCCTCTTCCTCGGCGCGCTCGCGCAGCTGGCCCATCAGTTCCAGCTCCAGGTGCAACGAGATCTTCACGCTCCAGGCCCAACGCACGGTGTCGGCCAGCCAGCGGTCGGCGGGGCGGCCCTGGTTGCGGATGCCGAAACGGCTGGCGATACGGCCTTCGCAAGGGTGGGGAGCGGTTTCGTCCGGCCGGTCCACATCCAGCGAAAGTTTCAGCACGCCCTCATTGCGGCCCCGCAGCAGCGCCAGCGCGCGGTGGGAGGGCATGGCGGCGACCGGCTCGGCGAAGTCGAACCAGTCGCGGAACTTGGCGCCTTCGTTCTCCTTGCCTTCGATGACGCTGGAACGCACCTTGCCGCTGTCCTGCAGAAAGCTGCGCAGCTCGCCCAGCAGCGCAGCATCTTCCGCGAACTGCTCCATCAGTATCTGGCGGGCGCCGTCCAGCACGCTCTTGGCATCGGCGAAACCAGCCTCGGCGTTGAGGAACCTGGCGGCCTCCTGCTCCGGTTCCAGCATGGGGTCGGCGAGCAGGGCTTCGGTCAGCGGCGCGATGCCGGCTTCGCGGGCGATCTGCGCCTTGGTGCGGCGCTTCTGCTTGTAGGGCAGGTAGAGGTCCTCCAGGCGCTGCTTGGTGTCGGCGTGGTCGATGTCGGCGCGCAGCGCGGGTGTCATCTTGCCTTGCTCCTCGATGGAGGCGATGACGCTGGCGCGGCGGTCTTCCAGCTCGCGCAGATAGCCCAGGCGCTCTTCCAGCGTGCGCAACTGGGTGTCGTCCAGCCCGCCGGTGGCTTCCTTGCGGTAGCGGGCGACGAAGGGAACGGTGGCCCCCTCGTCCAGCAGTTGGACGGCGGCCATGACCTGGCGTGGGGAAACGCCGATTTCCTCGGCAATACGGTGTTCGATCGGAGGCAGCATGCTCTTGGGAATGGATGCCCGGATGGAGGCCGGGTCGTTCAGGGAAGGCTGGAGGCGCCGCCGGGGTGGCGCCCGAGGAAGGCGGCGATGGTGCCAGCAAGGCGGCCGCGCGGGCAAGCCCGGCGGCGCCTGCGGCACCGGCTCAGCGGTTGAGCAGCGCCGCCAGCTCGGCGCGGAACTCGCGTACCAGCGGGTCGGCACCCATCAGGTCGAACAGTTGCAGCATGGTCTTGCGGCCGATGTCATCCCGATAGCCGCGGTCGCGACGGACGATTTCCAGCAGATGCCGCAGTGCCGGCTCGTAGTCGGCCTGGCCGGCGAGCAGGGTCGCTAGGGCGAAACGGGCGTCGAGATCCTCCGGTGCCGCCGCCAGGCGCGCCTCCAGCTCGGCGGCGGAGGCCGTCTGCGGCTGGTTGTTGCGCAGAGCGAGGCGGGCTTGCAGGGTCTTCAGCCTGTCCTCGTCGCGGGCGCGGTATTCCAGCGCCTTGATCAGCGAGGCGGCGGGTTCGAGGTCGCCGTTGTCGATGCGCAGCTCGATCTGGTCCAGCCGCGCGGCTTCGAAGGCCGGATCCCGGGCCAGGGCCTCGTCCAGCACTGCGAGCGCCGCCGGAATGTCGCCGGCCGCGGCGAGGCGGCGCGCTTCCAGCCGCAGCGGTTCGGCCAGCGAAGGCAGGTGCGGTTCGAGGAAGGCGCGGATGCGGCTCTCCGGCAGCGCGCCGCTGAAGCCATCGACGATCTTGCCATCGACGAACAGGCGCACATCCGGGATGCCGCGCACGCCATAGCGCTGGGCCAGTGCCTGTTCGGCATCGGAGTCCACCTTGGCGAGCCGGAAGCGGCCGCCGTATTCCTCGGCAAGCTTCTCCAGGATGGGTTTGAGCACGCGGCAGGGGCCGCACCAGGCGGCCCAGAAATCCACCAGCACCGGGGTGTGATAGGAGGCCTGGATGACCTTGGCCTCGAAGTCGTCGCCGCGGACGTCGTCTGCGTAGTTGTTCATGCTTGTTCTCCTCGTGACAACCTGAAGGAGATGGGGGCGCCTGTGCCGGTATCAAGCTTGGCGCTGCAGGCGCCAGGGGCGGGCTGGGGGAGGCCGGCTGCCCGGTCCGTCGCCCGGATCAGAGCGCGATCAGCGTCTGCCGGCCCCACCAGCGCTGGCCGGGCGCAAGGTGGATGGGATGATTGGCGGCCGCGGCCTCCACGCACAACATGCGGCGGAAGCCATCCGCCGGCATGTCGGCCAGCGCGGCGCAGCGCTCCTCCCACGGGTTCCACACCACCACGTCGGGGAAGCCCTCGCTGTTCAGCCCGAGGCTGCGGTCGTACTCGCGCAGCAGCAGTGGCCGGACGCTGTCGCGGTAGATGCGGTCGGTTTCATCCTCCACCAGCACCGCCTCGCCGCTTTCGCGCTTGAGCTTGCCGCCGTCGGCGGTGTCGCTGTAGGTCAGGCCGTACAGGCCTTCCAGGCGGGATTCCTCGACTTCGCGCACCCGCAGATAGGTATGCAGCGCGGCGGTGAAGTCGAAGGGAGTGTCGCCGGTGTTCTGCACATCCAGCTCCATGTCCAGCCGGCTTTCCTCGATGATCACGCTCAGTTCGAGCGAAAAGCCCTGCGGCCAGAGCGCACGGGTGCCTTCGTCGTCGCCCAGGCAGAGGGTAACCAGGGCGAAGTCGTCGCCGGTGCGCTGCTCGGCCACGCTCCATTCCCGGCTGCGGGCGAAGCCGTGCTTGGGCAGAGCGCCCTGGCCGGCGAACTGGGGGAAGCAGACCGGCACGCCGCCGCGTATCGGCGTCTGGCCGTCGAAGACTGCCTTGTCGCTGAGGTAGAGCCGTTCTTCGCCCTGGGCCGGGGCCCAGGACAGCACTTGTCCGCCAAACAGGCTCACCACCGCGCGGGCGCCGGCGCGGGTGGCCAGGCGCAGGGCGGGGATGCCGTGAAAATCGATGGTGTCGATGGAAGGACCCATGCATCAATCCTGCAGGGAGAGGACGCCGAGCTTGATGGTGCTGTCGTCCGGGTCGTTGGAGAGTACGAAACCCAGGCCCTGCACGAAGCGCAGCATGCGCTCGTTGTTGGCGAGGAAAACGCCGTTCATGTAGGTGAGGCCCTTGTTGCGGGCAGTTTCGATGAGGGTGCCCATGAGGCGCCGCGCGAGGCCGCGGTGCTGCCAGTCGTCGGCGACTACCACCGCGAACTCGCAAGACTCGCCATCCGGATTCACCGCATAGCGGCAGACACCGATTTCCTTCTCCACGCCGTCCTGCTGGACGGTGGCGAGGAAGGCCATCTCGCGGTCGTAGTCGATCTGGGTGAGGCGGGCCACCATGGCCGGCGGCAGCTCGCGCATGGTGTTCATGAAGCGGTAGTACTTGGTCTCTGCGGAGAGGCCGCGGACGAAGTCGATCTCCAGCTCCGCGTCTTCCGGCTTGATCGGGCGGATGGTGATCTCGGTGCCGTCCGGCACCGTCCAGCGGCTGATCAGGTGGGAAGGGTAGGGGTGGATCGCCATGTGGTCGTAGCGATCCGCAGTGGGGGCGACGTTCTCCACCACGATACGGGCATCCACCGCCACGGTGCCGGCTTCGTCCACGATCAGTGGGTTGATGTCCAGCGTCGCGATCCACGGCAGCTCGCAGACCATCTCCGACACCCGCAGCAGCACCAGCTCCAGCGCCTCCATGTTGATCGGCGGCAGGTTGCGGAACTGGCCGAGCAGGGGATAGACGCGGGTGGAGCGGATGAGATCGTGCACCAGGTAGTTGTTCAGCGGCGGCAGCGCGACCGCCAGATCGCGGTTGGCTTCCACCCGGTTGCCGCCTTCGCCGAAGGTGATCACCGGGCCGAACACCGGGTCGCGGCGCACGCCGACCACCAACTCGCGGCCGTTGCGCTTGAGGATCATCGGCTCGATGGCGACGCCGTTGATGGTGGCGTCCGGCCGGTTGCGCTTCACCTCGTCGAGGATTTCCTGGTAAGCAGTACGCACCGCCGCCAGGCTGCCCAGGTTGAGGCGCACGCCGCCGGAATCCGATTTGTGGATGATGGAAGGAGAGTCGATCTTCATCACCACCGGCAGGCCGATTTCCTCGGCCAGCACCATGGCCTCGGTGGCGGAGCGGGCGATCACGGTCTGCGCGATGGGAATGCGGAAGGCGGCTAGCAGCGCCTTGGATTCCATCTCGTTCAGTACATTGCGGCGCTCTGCCAGTGCGGTCTCTATCACCAGCCGCGCGCTTTCGATGGACGGCGGTGACAGGTGCGACAGCGGCGCCGGCGTCTGCATCAGCAGCTTCTGGTTGCGGTAGTAGGCGGAGATGTGGCTGAACAACTCCACCGCCGGCTCCGGTGTGCGGAAGGTGGGAATGCCGGCCTCGATGAAGCGGTGGCGGGCCTTGATCACCAGCTCGTCGCCCATCCAGCAGGTCACCACCGGCTTGTCGGCGGTACGTTCCAGCTCGATCACCGCGTCGGCCACGC
Source organism: Azoarcus sp. TTM-91 (assembly GCF_012911025.1). Classification (GTDB taxonomy): domain Bacteria; phylum Pseudomonadota; class Gammaproteobacteria; order Burkholderiales; family Rhodocyclaceae; genus Azoarcus. The sequence goes on from NZ_WUEI01000008.1 coordinate 45,540, forward strand.
CGTCGGGGTCGGTCATCGCCTGCGGCGTCAGCATCACCAGCACGCCATCCACGTTGGGCCCTTCCAGCACCGCCTGCAGCGCCTTGCGGTAGTGGTCTACGTTGGCATCGCCCAGTACGTCCACCGGGTTGCCGCGCGACCAGTTGGGCGGCAGGCAGGCGTTGAGCTTCTCCATCGTGCCCTCGGAGAACTCCGACAGCGGAATGCCGAGGTCGCCGGCCCGATCGGCGGCCATCACACCCGGCCCGCCGCCATTGGTGATGACGGCCAGGCGGTTGCCGCGCGGGCGGAAATGGGAGAACAGCGCGTTGGCGGCGGAGAACAGCTGACCCATGTTGTACAGCCGGATCACGCCGGCGCGGCGCAGCGCAGCATCGAACACCGCGTCGTCGCCGACCTGGGCGCCGGAGTGGGACAGGATGGCGCGAGAGACGTCCGGATGGCGGCCCACTTTCATCAGCAGCACCGGCTTCACCCGCGCCGCGCCGCGCAGCGCGCTCATGAAACGGCGCGCATCCCGGATGCCCTCCACGTAGAGGAAGATGCTCTCGGTGCGCGGGTCGGAGATCATGTACTCCAGCACTTCGCCGAAGTCGATGTCGGAGGAGGAGCCCAGCGACACCACCGCCGAGAAGCCGACGTTGTTCGGCTTGGCCCAGTCCAGGATGGCCGCGCACAGCGCGCCGGACTGGGAGATGAGGCCGATCGAGCCCTTGTTCGCCCGCGCATGGGCGAAGGTGGCGTTGAGACCCAGTTCGGGCCGCATCAGGCCGATGCAGTTGGGCCCCAGCATGCGGATGCGGTGGCGGCGGGCAGCCTCGAGCAGCTTGCGCTCCAGCAGGGCGCCGCGCGGCCCCGCCTCGGAGAAGCCGGAGGAGAGCACGATGGCCGCGCGCACGCCGGCGCGGCCGCAGGCATCCATCAGCGCCGCCGCTTTTTCCGCCCGTACCGCGATGACCACCAGGTCCAGCCGGTGGGGCACATCCTCCACCGATTTGTAACAGGGCACGCCGAGGACTGTCTCGTGGCTCGGGTTGATGGCGAAGAGGCGGCCCTTGTAGCCCGCTTCCAGCATGTTGCGGATGAGCACGTTGCCGAGCGAGTTTTCCCGCTCGCTGGCGCCGATGATGCCGACTGAGCGCGGCTCGAAGAGGGAGGTGAGATAGTGTTTTTCTTTCATCGGACGACGACCTCGAAGGAAGCGGTTCGAGGCGGGCGGCGCCGTACAGGAAAGCTGCCGGGCGCGCCTCGCCGTGGCGCGAATTGTACTGCAGTGCACCATGTTGCGTCCTGACAACGCACGCTCACGGTGCATTCCAACGGACTTGCCCGGCCTGCGGCCGTTCCCTGCTCAACTTCCCAGCGTGAAATAGAAGCGCGCGCCCTGTCCGGGTTTCGACTCCGCCCAGATCAGGCCGCCGTGGCGCTGGATGATGCGCTGTACGGTGGCCAGGCCGATGCCGGTGCCGCTGAACTCCCCACTATTGTGCAGGCGATGGAAGGGCCGGAACAGGTTGGCGGCGAAGGCCATGTCGAAACCGGCGCCATTGTCTTCCACGCAGAACACGCGGCGATCGCGCTCCCGCTCGGCACGGAAGGAGATGCGCGCCACCGGCTGGCGGGCCGAGAACTTCCAGGCGTTGCGCATGAGGTTCTCGATGAGGACGCGGGCCAGCGTGCGGTCGGCGGTGACCATCAGCCCGCGGGTGATTTCCACTTCGACGATGCGCTCCGGCTCCTCGGCGCGCAACTCGTCGATCACCTGCAGCGCCAGTTCGGAGAGGTCGAAGGTTTCCTTGTGCAGGGACTGGCGGGTGAGGCGGGCCAGTTCGATCAGCGCATCGATGAGATGCGCCATGCGCTGGGTGGCCTTGCGGATGCGCTCGATGTGGCCGCGGGAAGCCTGGTCCAGCGCGCCGTCCAACTCCTCCTCCAGGATGCGGGCGAAGCCGTCGATGGCGCGCAGCGGCGCACGCAAGTCGTGCGACACCGAGTAGGAGAAGGCTTCAAGCTCGCGGTTGGACGCTTCCAGTTCGGCGGTGCGCAGCCGCACCCTGGCCTCCAGCTCCTGGTTCACATTCTTCAGCGTCAGCTCGGCGACCTTGCGGGAGGAGATGTCGTCCAGCGTGCCGGCCAGGCCCTGCGGCATGCCGTCCATGTCGGTGACCGGCCGGCCGGCGGCCTCTATCCAGCGAATCTCGCCTTCGCGGGTGCGCAGGCGCAGCTCGCAGTTGCATTCAGGCAGTTCGCCATTGCCGACCTTGGCCAGCTTGGTCTGGGCTTCCTCGCGGTCGTCCGGGTGCAGGAAATCCACCAGCGGCTTGCCCAAGCTCTGTTCGACGCGATAGCCGCTGATGGTCTGCCAGAAGCGGTTGAGGAAGGTGAGGCGGCCGTCGGGATCGGTGCGGAAGATGACCTCATTCACCGACTCCACCACCTCCGAATAGCGCTGCTGGCTCTCCTGCAACGCGCGGGCGGTCACGATCCGCTCGGTCACATCGCGGCCTATGCCGTGATAGCCGAGGAAAGTGCCCTTGCGCATCAGCGGGCGGCCAAGCAGCTCAAGGTGGTGGATGCGGCCATCCGCGCCGCGCAGCGCCAGCGTGCGGGTGACCGGCTCGCGTTTTTCGATGCGCTCCCGGTAAGTGATCCAGGTGGCGGAAGTGGCGTCCACCCAGGGCAGTTCCCAGGGACGCAAGCCGATCAGGTCGGCCGGCACCAGGCCGGTACGGTTGCGCAGGCCCTCGCCGACCCGGGTGTAGCGATGCGAGACATCGGTGCTCCATGACCAGTCCGAGGCCAGGTCCACCAGTTCCGCGAGCGCGTGGGGATCGCCTTCCTCGCCCACCCTGGCTGCGGTACGACGGCGATCCACCAATAAACCGAGCGCGATACCCGTCAGCAAGGTCAGGAGAAACAGGAGATAAGACCACATCATCGCTACGGGGAGGAAGGCCTTGAGAGGCCGGCCCGGGCAAGCGCTGCATCCACCTGGCTCGCCGTGCCGGCGCGTTATCGATTCAGTATCCAGTGCCCGCGCGAACCGGGCCGCCATCTCTATAACATAGTTCCAGCCCGGTCGGGACGATCCCCGGCCAGTGCAACGGGCGGCTCCCGCAGCCGAGGCGGCGGACGGGCTTGCTAGAATCCAGGCGCTTCCCGGCCTGGCGCCGGAATCACCCGCCGGCGGCCTTCTCTTTCCAACAGGGCTGGCGCCGCCAGCTCCCGAGTTGCGCCCTTCCTTTCCGAGGATTGCTTTATGCATACCAGCCTGGCCACCCCTTCGCCCTGGGTGACCCGCTTCGCCCCCTTGATCGCCGCCGGCGGCGAGGTTCTTGATTACGCCTGCGGCGGCGGGCGGCATGCCCGCTGGCTGGCGCAGCGCGGTTTCCGGGTGGAAGCGGTCGACAAAGACGGCGTGGCGCTGGAGTTGCTGCAAGGCGTTCCTCACCTGCACACCTGCCAGGCCGATCTGGAGCAGGCGCCCTGGCCATACGGTGGCCGCCGCTTCGATGCGGTAGTGGTATGCAACTACCTGTTCCGGCCGCGCTTCGATCTCATGCTGGCGATGCTGTCCCAGGGCGGGGTGCTGATCTACGAGACCTTCATGCAGGGCAATGAGCGCTTCGGCAAGCCCAGCAACCCGGATTTCCTGCTTGCGCCGAACGAGTTGCTGGCGCGCCTGGGGCAGGGCTGGAACATCGTCGCCTTCGAACAAGGGGAAGTGGAGACGCCCAAGCCAGCGGTGATACAGCGCGTCTGCGCGATCCGGGGCGAGGGCAGGGAGGCGGTCAAACTCGGTCGATGACACGAAAAATTTGCTATTTAATCGCGCACGATATAAATTGCCCACCATGACAACAGCGGAAAAGACCACACCCTCGCTGCTTCTCGATCACCAGCTTTGCTTCGCGCTCTATTCCACCGCGCTGGCGATGAACAAGGTGTATCGCAAGTTGCTGAAGGATCTGGACCTGACCTATCCCCAGTACCTGGTGATGATGGTGTTGTGGGAACGTGATGGGGTGACGGTTTCCGAGATCGGCGAACGCCTCTTCCTGGATTCTGCGACCTTGACGCCCTTGCTCAAGCGTCTCGAAGCGGCCGCCCTGTTGAGCCGGCAGCGGGCCGCCAGCGATGAGCGCCAGGTCATCATCACCCTGACTCCGGCAGGGCGGGCGTTGAAGGAGAGGGCGACCGCAGTGCCGGCAGGGGTGTTGTGCGCCACCGATTGCGAGCCGGACCAACTGCTCGGCCTGAAGAATGAGCTGGAAAGCCTCAGACGCAAGCTGATGCGCAGCAGCTAGATTTCGATTTTTTTGCGCATTTAACTAGCGCGCTATTTAATAGCGTTTAACAACCCCGGCTCATACGCATGGTGCCGGTTCATCCCCCTAGACAGGAGTTCGTCATGTCCATCGAAAAAGTCCTCTACCGCGCCGCTGCAACCGCCACTGGCGGCCGTGACGGTCGCGCCCAGTCCTCCGACGGCGTGCTGGACATCAGATTGACCACGCCGCGTGAGCTGGGCGGCGCTGGCGGAGAGGGAACCAACCCGGAGCAGCTTTTCGCCGCCGGCTATTCGGCCTGCTTTCTAGGGGCCCTGAAATTCGTCGCCGCGCGGGAGAAGGTGGCGCTGCCGGCGGAGGCCAGGATAGAAGGTCAGGTCGGCATAGGCGCCATCCCCACTGGTTTTGGCATCGAGGTGGAACTTCGAATCTCGCTGCCGGGCGTGGACGCTGGCGTTGCTGAGGACCTGGTGAAGAAAGCGCACGTCGTGTGCCCGTACTCGAATGCCACCCGCGGCAATATCGATGTGACGCTCACGCTGGTCTGATGCACCCCACTGGCCGGGCCAGGCGCCTGGCCAGCGGTCTCAATCAGCCGGCAGGGCCCTCGCCGAGCCGGGCGACGAGGATGTCCTCGGCCAGGCGGGCAATGCCGGCAGCCGAGAGATCATCGGTGATGAAGCGCGGCGCGCTGGTGAAAGCGCTGAAATGGCTGGCCTGCGAGCGCCGGTAGAGCGGGTCGTAGTGCAGATCCATCAGTTCGCCGAAAAGCTGCGGCAAGGCGCGGGCCTCGGCCAGCGCCAGCCAGCGCGAGATGGTCTCCTTGCTCTGCAGTTCCTTCAGCCGTTCAAGGCGGGCCTGCAGGGCGCCCACATCGTCACCCAGATAGGCGTAGTCCCTCACGAGAAAGGCCAGACGGGCATCGCGGCTCGCTTCCAGCACGGCACAGGGCGCCGCACGCATTGCCCGCACCAGCGCTTCCGGCAGCTGGATACGGCCGATCTTGCGGCTTTCGGCCTCCACGAACACTGGGCGGCCCGCATCGAATCCTCGCATGGCATGATGCAGCAAGGTCTCGAAGGCCTTCTGGCCAGGCTGTTCTGTGCCTGGAATGGCCCCCAGCACCGAGCCCTTGTGCTGCGCCAGCGCTTCCAGGTCCAGCACTTGCGCGCCGCGGCCGGCCAGCGCTTCCAGCACCCGCGTCTTGGCGCTGCCGGTAGGGCCGCAGAGGACGACGAAGCGCAATACCGATGCCAGCCCGCCCACCCCCTCGATGACGTGGTTGCGGTAGGTCTTGTAACCGCCTTCCAGCTGGCAGGCATCCCAGCCAACCATGCGCATCCAGGTGACGAAGGAGCCACTGCGCATGCCACCGCGCCAGCAGTACAGCAACGGGCGCCAGTTCTTCGGCTTGTCGGCAAGGTGGCCGGCGAGGTGGCGGGCGATGTTCTCCGCCACCATTGCGCCCCCCACCCGGCGGGCTTCGAAGGCGGAGACCTGTTTGTACAGGGTGCCGACGATGATGCGCTGCTGGTTGTCCAGCACCGGCAGGTTGATCGCGCCGGGGATGTGGTCTTCGGCGAACTCGGCCGATGTCCGGGCGTCGATGATCTCGTCAAAGGAAGACAGCTGTGCTACGGTCGCAACGCCTTTACGCATACTTTCGGGCGCCGGTTCCGGCTTCCCCGCCTCGTTCTCATGGATCAAATCAAACTCACCCAATTTTCCCACGGCGGCGGCTGCGGCTGCAAAATCGCGCCCGGTGTGCTGAGCGATCTGCTCGCCCGCATGCCGGCCGGCGTGCTACCGGCAGACCTGCTGGTTGGCACCGACACTGCGGATGACGCCGCGGTCTATCGCCTGAACGACCGCCAGGCAGTAGTCGCCACCACCGATTTCTTCACCCCCATCGTCGACGATCCCTATGACTTCGGCCGCATCGCTGCGACCAATGCGCTGTCCGACGTCTACGCCATGGGCGGCACACCCATCATGGCGCTGGCCATCGTCGGCATGCCGCTGGACAAGCTGCCGCCGGAGGTGATCGGCCGCATCCTGGAAGGCGGCGCCTCCGTCTGCCGGGAGGCCGGCATTCCGGTCGCCGGCGGCCATTCCATCGATGTGCTGGAGCCCATCTACGGCCTGGTCGGCATCGGCGTGGTCGATCCGGCGCGGGTACGTACCAACGCGGGCGCGCGTGAAGACGACGTGCTGCTGCTGAGCAAGCCGCTGGGTGTGGGCATTCTCTCCGCCGGGCTGAAGAAAGGCATCCTGTCGCCCGAGGGCTACGCCGAGATGGTGAAGTGGACGACGACGCTGAACCGCGTCGGCGCGCGCATGGCCGACATCGATGGTGTGCACGCGGTTACTGACGTCACCGGCTTCGGCCTCGCCGGCCACCTGCTGGAGATGTGTCGCGGCGCGAACCTGGAAGCACGGCTGGAGTTCGACCGCCTGCCGGTCATCGACGAAGCGCTGCGCCTGGTGCGCGACGGCGTCGCCACCGGCGCCTCCACCCGCAATTGGGCGAGCTACGGCGCTTCGGTGGCACTGCCGCAGGATGCGGAGGAGTGGAAACGCAAGCTGGTCACCGATCCGCAGACGTCCGGCGGCCTACTGATCGCCTGCGCGGAATCCGCGGTGGCGGAAGTGCAGGCAGCTATCGAGGAAGTGCAGGGCGACAGCAGCGCCGTCATAGGCCGCATGGCGGCGGGTGAGGCGAGGGTGGTGGTCGGCTGAACCGACCGAGACTTTCTTGAAGAGGCGCCGAAAGGCGCCTCGGTGTTTTTTTTTGCCCTTAGCCCTTACTTTGCGGCGCGGGAGCCAAGCAAGGGCTTCAACCCTTGCCACACGGTTTCCAGGATGGCGGACTGGGCAGCTGCAGTCGGGTGCGCACCATCGGCCTGGAACCATTCGGCCTTGTCGGCGAAGCCTTCCAGCAGGAAGGGCACATGGGCGATCTTCTCGCTGCCCGCGACATCAACGAAAGCCTGGCTGAAGTTGCGGGTGTAGGCGGGACCGTAGTTGGGCGGCATCTGCATGCCCACCATCAGCACCCGGGCGCCGGCGGCCTTGGAAGCCTGCACCATCGCGCGCAGGTTATCCGCCATCAGCGCGGGCTTCAGTCCGCGCAGGCCATCGTTGGCACCCAGTTCAAGGATGACGATGTCCGGCTTGTGCCTTTGCAGGGCGGCCGGCAGGCGGGAGCGGCCACCGGCGGAGGTCTCGCCGGAAACGCTGCCATTGACGACCTCGTGGCGGAAACCTTCCTGCGCCAGGCGCGTCTGCAACAGGGTGGGCCAGGCCTCGCCGCTCTTCAGTCCGTAGCCGGCGGAGAGGCTGTCGCCCCACACCAGGATGGTTGCCGCTTGCGCGGAGCCAGCAAAGACAACGAACAAGAAGGTCAAGATGGATCGCAGCGGCATTGAGTTCTCCATTCCGGTCATCGAAGTCGAGGGCCTGGGCAAACACGTTCCCATGGCCGACGGTCAAGGTGAGTTGCACATCCTGCGCGACGTCAGCTTCAGCGTGCGCGCGGGAGAGTCGGTGGCCATCGTCGGCGCCTCCGGCTCGGGAAAATCGACCTTGCTGGGATTGCTCGCCGGACTGGATGTTCCCGCCAGCGGCACGGTGCGCATCCAGGGCAGCGATCTTTTCGCCCTGGACGAGGACGCCCGCGCGGCCCTGCGCGGGGAGGCGGTCGGCTTCGTCTTCCAGTCCTTCCAGTTGCTGCCGGCGCTGACCGCGCTGGAGAACGTGATGCTGCCGCTGGAGCTGGCCGGTGCGGACAACGCCGCCACCCAGGCGACGCAATGGCTGGAGCGGGTTGGCCTCGGCCCGCGCCTGCGCCATTACCCCAAGCACCTCTCCGGCGGCGAGCAGCAGCGAGTGGCCCTGGCCCGTGCCTTTGCCGCCAGGCCGCGGCTGCTGCTGGCGGACGAACCCACCGGCAACCTGGACGCCGAAACCGGCCGCGCCATCGTCGAGCTGATGTTCTCTCTCAACCGCGAGGCCGGCACCACGCTGCTGCTGGTGACCCACGACGAAACCCTGGCCAGCCGCTGCGACCGCGTATTACGCATGAGCGCCGGCCAGTTGAGCGAGGCGGTGGCGGCGAGCCACTGAAGCCCAGGCGCGGTGGCCGTTCAGCCGCCGCGCTCCAGCTGGCCCCAGACCCCTTCCGCGCAGGCCACGCCGGATCTCACGGCGGACTCCAGCGTCGCCGGGTATTCCGAATCGATGTAATCCCCGGCCAGCCACAGACCGGCAAGCGGCGTCCGTATGCCAGGGCGGAACACGCCCGGTCGGCAGGCGATGGTCGCCCGCTTCTCGACAATGGCCTGCGACCAGATCGGCGCGGGCAGCCGGCGGCCGAGTTCCCGTTCCAGCTGGGCATGCACCGCCAGGATGAGCTCATCCCGCGGCAGCGCCTCGTGCGCGCCATGGGCGCTGATGACGCAGGCGATCAGCCCGTCCCGGCCGCCCAGGCGGCCACGGTCGAAGGCCCACTGCGCCGGCCCCTGCGACAGGCCGATCATGCTCTCCGGCAGGTGCTGGCCCGGTCCGAGGGCCAGGTAGATGGTGACGATGGGCTCGTGCGGCAACTCATCGATCTGCTTCGCCAGGCGGTCGCAGGCGCCGGTGGAGGCGAGCAGGGCGCCCGCATGGTAGGGCGCGGTGGCCAGCACCACCTGGCGCCAGGGCTTGCCGCCGGGGTCGCCCTCCAGCAGGAAACCTTCCGGGGTGGGCCGGATCGCCTCGATGGCGTTGCCGGTGCGCAGCCGGCCCCGCCGGGTGGCGAGGTAGCGTGCCGCCGGTACCGGAAAGAGCTCGGAGAGATCCACCCGCGGGATCAGCAGTTCGCTGGCTGCAGCATCCGCGGCGAGCGAGTCGCGCAGCACGTTGACGAAGACCTGGGCGGAGGCGTCCTCCACCGGGGTGTTCAGCGCGGCAATGCACAGCGGAGCCCAGATCAGTTCGCACAATAGCGGCGACTGCCGATACTGCCGCAACAGCCCTTCCACCGTGGTGCCGGGCGCGACCTTGAAGCCCGATTTCTTCAGCCCCTGCATCAGCCGCAGCATGGCGAAGCGCTCGCCCCAGCCCAACCCGCGGGCGCGCAGGATGCCGATGGCAAGATGCAGCGGCGCCGGCAGCCCGGCCGCGGCACGCAGATCCAGCCGGCCGGGCACGTGCAGCGTGAGCGGCAGGTGCGTCAGCTGCTTGGGCGTACCGCCGGTGAGGCGCAGCAGGCGGGTGAGTTCGCGATAGGCGCCGATCAGGATGTGCTGGCCGTTGTCCACCAGCCATTCGTCCTTGTGCACCACCCGGGCGCGGCCGCCCAGGGTGTGGGAGCGCTCGAACACGGTGACGTGCACGCCGCGCCGCGCCAGTTCGACGGCGCAGGCCAGGCCGGCGTAGCCAGCGCCGATGACTGCGGCGGTCGGGGCACTCATCGCTTCAGCCCTTCATCCAGGTCCAGCCAGCCAGCCAGACCTTGCGCAGCGGGGTCAGCGAGGTGCGGCGATCCAGCACCTTGAAGCCGTCGGCGGCGATCTCCTTCAGTAACGCGCGGTAGATGGCGGCCATGATCAGGCCGGGGCGCTGTGACTTGCGGTCGCCGGCCGGCAGCTGGGCGAAGGCTTGATCGTAGAACTGTTCGGCGCGCTGGGCTTGGAACTGCATCAGCTCGCGGAAGGCGTCGCTGTAGCGGGCCTCGAGGATGTCCTTGGCCGGCACGCCGAAGCGTTGCAGGTCTTCGATCGGCAGGTAGATGCGGCCACGGCGGGCATCCTCGCCGACGTCGCGGATGATGTTGGTGAGCTGGAAGGCCATGCCCAGGTCGTGAGCGTACTTCAGGGTCTGCCTGTCCTTGTAGCCGAAGATCTCGGCCGCGAGCAGGCCGACCACGCTGGCGACCCGGTAGCAGTAGAGCTGCAGGCCCTTGAAGTCGAGGTAGCGGGTCTGGCTGAGGTCCATCGCCATGCCGTCGATGATCTCCAGCAACTGCTCGCGCGGCATGGAAAAGCGGCTGCTGACGTCCTTGAGCGCGTGGCCCACCGGATGCGTCGGTTCGCCGCCGTGCACCCGCTCCACTTCTTGCCGCCACCACTGCAGCTTGGTTTGGGCAAGGGAGACGTCCTTGCACTCATCCACCACATCGTCCACCTCGCGGCAGAAGGCGTAGAGCGCGGTGATGGCCTGGCGCCGTTCTGGCGGCAGGAACATGAAGCTGTAGTAGAAGCTGGAGCCGCTCTTGGCGGCCTTGTCCTGGCAATAGTCGTGCGGATTCATTCGGGTTGGCCGGCGCGGGCGGGGGGCGCGGCGGAACAGGTGGAAGGGGAGGCAGAGGTCATCCTTGTCCTTGTGCATGGGTGCTGCCGGGCGAGCGCCGCCGGGAGAGCAGCGCGCGCCAGCCTATGCGCAGCCAGTCTGCGCGGCCGAGCTCAGGGCGGCGGCGGAATACGTCATAGCCGACAGCTTCGATGCCTTCCAGGATGCGAAGCCCGCCGTGCACGATGAGGCGCAGTTCCCAGCCGATGCGGCCGGGCAGGCGATGGGCCAGGGGGGCGCCCTGCAGCATCATTTCCCGGGCCCGCCCGACCTGGAAGGCGAGCAGGGCACGCCAGCGCGCATCGCAGCGGGCGTCGGCGATGTCGGCCTCGGTGACGCCGAAACGCGCCATGTCGTCAGCCGGCAGGTAGATGCGCGGCTTGCGCCAGTCGATCGCCACATCCTGCCAGAAGTTGATGAGCTGGAGCGCGCTGCAGATGCGGTCCGAATCGCGCAGGGAGGCTTCGTCCGTCGCCTCGTAGAGATGCAGCAGCAGGCGGCCGACCGGGTTGGCGGAGCGGCGGCAGTAGTCCAGCAGTTCGGCGAAGTCGGCGTAGCGGATCTTGACCACATCCTGGCTGAAGGCATCCAGCAGATCGTACAGCGGCTGCAGCGGCAGCCGGTGGTCGGCGACCGCCTTGCCCAGGCGCGTGAACATCGGCGCCAGCGCCCCTGCGGCGGGCGGTTCCTGGCGGGCGATGCGATCCAGGCCATCGCGGTAAGCCCGCAGGCCGGCGAGGCGGATTTCGGTTGTCGCCTCGCCCTCGTCGGCCACATCGTCCGCGCCGCGGGCGAAGGCGTAGATGGCCTCCACCGGTTCGCGCAGGCGCGCCGGCAGGAGCAGGGAAGCGACGGGGAAATTCTCGTAGTGATCGACGGGCATGCGGTTGGCGCGGCAGGGCGGCCGGAGTATAAGCGAAGGTTTCCGACAAAACTGCCCTGCATGCTGGAAATCTCTCGCCTTTCGAAACGCCGGCCGGGCGATACCGAACGCAGCCTATTCAGCGGCCTGGAACTGCGCATCGCCGCCGGCGAATGCGTGGCGGTGGTGGGTGAGTCGGGCTCCGGCAAATCCACCTTGCTGAACTGCCTCGCCGGCCTGGAGCCGGTGGACGGCGGCGAGCTCCGACTTGGCGGCACCACGCTCACCGGCCTGGACGACGACGCTTATGCCCGCGTCCGCCGCGAACGCTTCGGCTTCGTGTTCCAGGCCTTCCACATCCTGCCGCACCTCACGCTGGCGCAGAACGTGGCGCTGCCACTCTGGCTGCTGCAGCGGCCCGCCGCCCAGGCCGAGCGGGAGGCGCTGGCGATGCTGGAGCGGGTGGGGCTGCGGGATCGCGCGGATGACTGGCCGGCGGGCCTCTCCGGCGGAGAACAGCAGCGCGTCGCCATCGCCCGTGCGCTGGTGCACAACCCGCAACTTGTGCTGGCCGACGAGCCCACCGGCAACCTGGACCCCGCTCGCGCCGACGACGTCCTGGACTTGCTGCTGGCCCGCATCCGCGACAGCGGCGCGGCCGGCATCCTGGTGACGCACTCGCACCGCGCCGCAGCACGCTGCGATCGCATCCTGCGCCTGAGCGAGAGCGGCCTGCTGCCGGCGGACGAGGGATGAGCCCGGTCCTGCCCCGCATCTTCCTCGCCAGCCTGAAGCGCCGCCGGCTGGCGAGCGCGCTGTCCTTGCTGGCGATCGCGTTGGGGGTGGCACTGGGGCTGGCGGTGCAACTGATCCACGACGCCGCGCTGGGCGAGTTCGGCCGCGGTATCCGCCAGCTTGCCGGCGGAGCGGACCTGCAAGTGATAGGCCCGCGCACCGGCTTCGACGAGCAGTTGTATTTCCAGCTGGCGCAGCGCGCCGAGGTCGCAACGGCCAGCCCGGTGGTCGAAGTGGATGCGCGCATGCCTGGCCGCGAGGGCACGCTCAGGATCCTTGGCATCGACGTCTTCCGCCTCGCCGGCATTCAGCCGGAGCTGATGCCCTCCGCCGAAGGCAATGACACCTTCGCCACACTGCGCCCGGAAGCGGTTTTTCTCAGCGCCGCCGCACGACGGGAGTTTCCCGGAAGCGCCGAGCTGATGCTGCAGTCCGGCACCGCGCTGCAGCGTCTCCGCATCGCCGGCGACGTGCCGGGCGCTGCCGGCCAGATGCTGGGGGTGATGGACATCGCCGCCGCCCAGGAACGCTTCGGCATGCTGGGCCGGCTGACGCGCATCGACCTGCGCCTGGCGGACGGCTCGAACAGGGCGCAGGCAATGCGGGCGCTGCAGCCGCTGCTGCCTGCCGGCGTGGTCCTGCGCCCTGCCGACGCGGCGGCGGGTGAGGCCGGCGTACTGTCGCGAGCCTATCGGGTCAACCTCACCATGCTGGCGGCGATCGCCTTGCTCACCGGTGGTTTTCTCGTCTTCTCCAGCCAGTTGCTGTCTGTCGTCCGACGCCGCCGGGAATTCGCCTTCCTGATGGCGCTGGGAATGACACGGCGCAGCCTGATGCGCGGCCTGCTTGCAGAAGGGGCGGTGCTGGGCCTGATCGGCGGAACCGCCGGAGTAGCGCTGGCCTACGGGCTGGCTGCACTCGCCTTCCGTTTCGTCGGCGCAGACCTCGGCGCCGGCTATTTCTCCGGCCTGAGGCCAGCGCTGGCCTTCTCGCCATTGGCCAGCGCGGCCTACCTGCTGCTCGGCGTGCTCGCCGGCGTGGCCGGCACCTGGGTACCGGCGGCTGCTAGCCTGCGCATTCCGGTAGCACGCGGGCTGCATGCGGGCGAGGGGGCGAGCGAGGCCCTGGTCGCGCGCGCGCGTCCGACGGCCGCGGCGGGCTTCTTGTTGGCGGCTTTCCTTCTGTGCCAGTTGCCGCCCTGGCAGAGCGTGCCCGCAGGCGGTTATCTGGCGATTGCCTGCCTGCTCGTCACCGCGGTGCTGCTGGTGCCGGTCGCAACACATCGACTGACCACGCTGCTGCAGCCGCGGCGCTCGCCAGTCCTCAGGCTGGCCACCGCAAGGCTGGCTGCGGCGCCCGGCCAGGCGATGGTCGCCAGCGCCGGCGTGGTCGCCAGCGTGGCATTGGCGGTGGCGATGGCGATCATGGTCAGCTCCTTCCGCTCGTCGGTAGATCACTGGCTGGATGCGGTGCTGCCGGCCGACCTTTATGTGCGCGCTTCCCTGGGCAGCGGCAGCGGCTTCCTCACCCCGGCGGACGTCGCCCGCATCGCAGCCGTGCCGGGCGTGGCCTCGGCGGACGCAGTCCGTGCCGACAGTGTGCGGCTGGACGCCCAACGGCCCGCTGTCACCCTGATCGCTCGCGCCGTCCATGGCGGCTGGGGTTTGCCCCTGGTCGCCGGCAGCCTGACCTACGAGGGCAACGGACAGCCGGCGTGGATCTCGGAGGCGGTGGCGGACCTGCACCGGCTCACCGTCGGGCAGCCCCTGGAGTTGCCGCTGGCCGGGGAGCCGCAACGCTTCGTGGTCGCCGGCATCTGGCGGGATTACGCGCGACAGAACGGCTCGGTGGTGATCGACCGCCAGCACTACATCCAACTCACCGGCGACGAGCGGATAAACGACCTCGCCCTGCGGCTGGCTGCCACGGCCGCCCCCGGCAGGGTCGCGGCAGACATACGGCAACACTTCGATGCAGACACGCTGGAGATTGCCGTACCGGCTGAAATCCGGCGCATCACCCTGGCGATCTTCGACCGAACCTTCTTCATCACTTACCTGATGGAAGCGGTGGCGGTGCTGATCGGCCTGTTCGGCGTCGCTACCACCTTTGCCGCCCTGAGCACCTCCCGCCGCGGCGAATTCGGCATGCTGCGCCATCTGGGCATGGCGCGGGCGGACATTGCCCGGCTGCTGGCGATGGAAGGGGCCTGGACAGCCGGGGTGGGCGTCCTCACCGGCATACTGGCCGGGCTGGCGGTAGCCTGGGTCTTGATCGAGGTGATCAATCGGCAGAGTTTTCACTGGAGCATGGATTTCCATTTGCCCTATTTGCCAGTGGCCGCCTTTGGCAGTGGCTTGGTGGTGCTCGCCGCAGCGGTCGCGGTGCTAGCCGGGCGCCGGGCGATGAGCCAAGCCGCGGTGCGCGCGGTCAGGGAGGACTGGTGATGAGGCGGCTGGTTGGCATGCTGCTTGGAGTGGCCGTGCTGATGCATGTCGGAGCCACGAAGGCGGCAGGCCTTGAAGGGGAGGGTGCCCCTTATCCCGAAGTCCATCCTGGTCGCAGCTTCAGCTTCCCGGCGGATCTGGGCGCGCACCCCGCCTTCCGCACCGAGTGGTGGTATGCCACCGGCTGGCTGGAGGACGAGTCTGGCCAGACGCGCGGCTTCCAAGTCACTTTCTTCCGGGTGCGCAGCCGCATCGGCGAGGGCAGCGCGAGCCGGTTCGCTCCCAGCCAGCTGATCATCGCCCACGCGGCCCTGGCGGACGCAGGGCTGGGACGCCTGCTGCATGCTGAGCGCAGTGCGCGGGCGCAGCCGCCGCTGGCGGGAGCGGAGGAGGGCCGTACCCATGCCTGGATAGGCGACTGGCGCTTCTCCTTCGAAGACGGTCGCTATCGCGCCACCGCTCATGACCCCGCCTTCAGCCTTGACCTCGAATTGCATCCGGAAGGCCCGCCGCTGCTCAATGGCGAGGCTGGCTACAGCCGCAAGGCCCCCGCACCGCAGCACGCCAGCTATTACTACAGCCGCCCGCAGTTGGAGGTTGCCGGGGAGCTCACCCTCGCCGGCAAACGCCGCGCGGTGAAAGGCCACGCCTGGCTGGACCATGAGTGGTCCAGCGAAGTCATGCCGGCCGATGCAGCCGGCTGGGATTGGGTGGGCCTGAATCTGCTGGACGGCGGGGCGGTAATGGCCTTCCAGATGCGCGACCACGCGGGCAGACCCTTGTGGACCGCAGCAACCGTGCGCGAGGCGGGTGGTGAAACGCATCGCCTGCCGCCACAAGCGGTGAGCTTCCTGCCCGGAAGGCGCTGGCTCTCGCCGCGAACCGGTGCCGAATATCCGGTGGAGTGGAGCATCAGCCTGCAACTGCCCGGCGGGCACCGCACGCTTGATCTTCGGCCCTTGATGGACGACCAGGAACTGGATGGCCGGCGCTCCACTGGCGCGGTGTACTGGGAGGGCGCGGTAGCGGTTACGCGGCAGGACGGCACCACGCTGGGTCAGGGCTATCTGGAAATGACCGGCTACGCCAACCGGCCCCGCCTGTGACGCGGGGAGCGCTCAGATCGGCAGCGGCGGCACCGGCAGGCGCCATTCTTCGATGGCCTGCGGCAGCGCTATCGCCCGCCCTTGAGCATGGCTGAAGCCAAGGTCCGCCAGGCTGTCCAGCCAGAATGCCTCCTCCACCTCGGAGGCAATGGCGTTGATCCCGAGGACAGCTGCCATGCCGCAAAGCGCCTGGCTTAGACGGTAGCCGGCCTCGAGACCGTAGGCCTCCACCAGCCCCTTGAAGCTGATCTTGATGTAATCCGGGCGCAGCTCGCTCAAATACCCCACCTTGTTGCCATCCACCCGCTCCAGTGCAACCCGGTGGCCGGCCCGGCGCGCAGCCTCCACCAGCTTGATGCTGGCCTCAGGCTGCTGTTCGGCAATGGAAATCGGGAACTCCAGCAGGACCTGCCGGGGCAGTAACGCGTGCCGACGCAGATGATTGCCGAGTTGGGCGAGGTAAGTAGCCGCATCCAGGATGGACGCCTCGCTGAGATTGAGCCCGAAGCTGAGCGTGACGCCGCGGCCGATCTCCCGCTGATGCCGGGCAATCGATGCGCAAGCATGCGAGGCCACCCAGTCGTCAAGATCCACCGCAGTGCCGCTCAGTGCAAACTGGTGCAGCGAAGCCTGCGGTGGGTGAGGGCGCCCTTCGTCGTCCGCCAGCCGCAGCAGCACCTCGAGCAAGGGCTCCTCGCTGCCGCACAGTGGCAGCACCGCCTGGGCATGCAGCATCAACCGATCCCGGACCAGGCTGCCGACGGGCACCGGCGTGAAATCGCTCCGAGCTTCATGCTCGGTGTTGCTGCCCGAGGCGGGGTCATGCTCGACGATGCGGTTGCGGCCATTCTTCTTGGCTGCATAGCAGGCCATGTCCGCGGCGGCGAGTACGTCGGAAGCACTGTCCAGGCTGCCGTCGATGCGGATCAAGCCGATGCTGGCCCCCACCGAGAAGTGCTTGCCGTCCCACTGGAACCGGTAGCTGGCCACCGCCTCCCTCAGGCTTTCCGCGATGCGCTGGGCGTCTCCGCCCTGGCAGCGGCGCAGCAACAGCGCGAACTCATCGCCGCCAACACGGCAGACCATGTCCTCGTTGCGCACCCGCAGGCGAACGATGCGAGCGATGTGGCGGAGCAACTCGTCGCCCGCCGCATGGCCACAGCTGTCATTGACGATCTTGAAGCGGTCCAGGTCGATGAAGCACAGCACGCAGTTGTCACCCGCCCGCCGGGAACTGGCGACAGCCTCTTCCAGCGCTTGCTCGAAAGCACGGCGGTTAGGCAGATCGGTCAAGGGATCGTGCAGGGCCTGATGGGCAAGCTGCGCGGTGGCCGCATCCACCTTGGCCTGCAAGGTCTTGTGGGCGTCCTCGATGGACCGGGCCATGGCATTGAAACCCGTCTCGAGGGCGCGCAACTCGTCACTGGAGGCACTGTCCTGCACGGTAACGTCCAGCCGGCCACCGGCGATCTGGGTAACAGCCTCCACCAAGCGTGCCACCGGCTCGCCCACCGAGCGGGCCAACCTCAGCGCAAGTGTGGCCGTGAGCGCAAGGCCGAAGGCGACCAGAAAGATGGTGCTGAGTACGACTTCCGTCTTACGTTGGGTCAGTGGATGGGTGTCCATCTCCACATGCACCCAGCCCACCGGGGCGGAACTCGCGGCCGGGGCACCGCCGGGCAGCAGCAGGTCATCCAGGTCCAGGGGTGCCGGCTGTACCGGCACGACGACCGCAAGGCGCCCTCCTTCGGGGAAGTAATCCTGTGTCCTGCGCACCACTACGATCTGGGCGTTGTCCAGCGGCGTCAAACGGCCGCTGACAGCCAGCACACGGCCTTCGCTGCCGTACACCGCGGCGGCGACTACATCCCGCTGACCCAGCGCAGCCTGAAGCAGGCTGCCCAGGCTGGCCCGATTGCCAGTGATGACGCCATATTCAGCCGCTGGCGCGAGAAAGCTCGCGATGCCGATACCGCGCTCGCGCAGACCTTCGTCCAGCGCGCGAGTACCACTGATGAGGAACAGGACTGTGACCGCACAGGTGATCAACGCTGCCGGCAATAAAGCCACCAACAGTACGCGCTGCCTGAGCGAAAGTGAGGAAAACCGCCTCAACACCTATCCTTGATCCCGCAAATGAAAGCATGCCGCCCAGCCAGGTGCGTGACCTTTGAGGAGGGCGGTGGGAAAGAGGGGGCCAAGACTGCCACCACGCAAGAGAAACGAGCCTCTTACCGTCGCAACCACACTTCAGCAGCTAAGGTCCGCTTTACCAGCCCAACCGTAACGACGCGAAAATGCGCGGTTCATGACGGAAATTCTCCTCGTGGAATTCAGGATAGGCGCCCCCAAGGCTTTGCGCAGTAATGGAGAACTCATTCTCCGACCCGGTCGCACCAAAGCCTTTTGCGAGCTTTATGTCGAAGCGGTCCCGGGCTGGCACCTTGCCACCGTCGTTGAGCCACGACATTTCACTATTGTGATAGTAACCGAGGCTGAAACGCCAGCGTTGTGGCAGTTCCTTGATCAGGAGCAGAGAAGTGAGGGAGGAGGGTGCGCTGTCCACCAGGCTGGCGTCAGGTACATAGCCATCCTCGCGGATCTTCACGAAAGCCTGGGAGAGGAGGGCGCGGCCAATGCCAGGGACTTTCCAGTCTATGCCCAGTTCGAGGCCATGCATGATGAATGCACCGCTATTCAAGAACATGAAGTTCCTGTCTGAACGAGGAGGGGTCGCGAAGTTCTCGGGCGGAGGGACTGGACAGAGCCTCCGGAGACTGCTGTAGCTGCATGTTTGGTCATCGAGATAACGCGAGTAGCGCTCATGAAAGTAGCGCGTATCGACATTAAGTCCCAAGGCCGGGAAGCGGGCCAGATAGCCGATTTCACTGTAACGCACCTTCTCCGGTTCGACTTTGAGGCCGGCCCGATAGAAGACCCTCAAAATTTCGCCATTGTTCTGCAGGGTTTCAAACGAATCCGACTCCATGAATGACGGCGCTCGATAGGCTGTCCCAGTCGAGAGCCGGAGAGCTGAGGTTTCGGTCAGCGCGAAATTGAGGGCCAAGCGAGGCGAGAACAGGGAGCCACTGTAATCATGCCGCTCGAAGGTTCCACCCGCGTTGATCGAAAGCGCCTGTAGTGGCTGCCATGTCACGCTGCCAAAGGTCTGCCATTGACGGGCGACGATCGTCCTGCCTGTGGAGAAGTAGCGCTCGGACTCCGCAGTGTCACGGCGAACTCCCGCCCCGACCAAGACATGCCAGTGCGGATTAAACCGCTTGGTTAGCTGAAGCTCGAGATCGTCTCTGGTGGTGTCTATGTCACCATTTGCCGGAACCCGCGGATCATTTCCCTCACCTGCCAGCCAATCCCCACGAACGCTACGTCCCTGGTGGTAATACTGGAGAGAAAACTCCGACTCCGCATCGAAACTCCGTACCCAGGCAAGATGCAGATAGTTTTCCTCCAGCTTCTCGGTGCGGATCGGATAGTTGTTCGCGCTCGCAGCGGGATAACCACGCCGATCGACACCGGCAGTCGCGCCGAACTGCAAGCGGATGGAGTCCTGCGGCGAAAGGTGGGCCGAAAACTGGGAGTTCAGGACCTTGCGGACGATGGACTCGGACGATTGATCGTCATGGCTGCGGAAGTTGTCCGCGGTACGCCTGGAAGCAGTGATGCGCCAGTCGAGGGGCGTGCCGCCTTGGCTGTTCAGCCGGACCCCCACGTCGCGGATGTTCGGCTCGCCGAAACGTGCGATGAACGCAGCGCCGCTTTCGCTCGCCGTCGCACGGGTGATGATGTTCACTACGCCCTGGAACGCGTTTGCCCCATAGGCCGCGCCGTTGGGGCCACGTACGACTTCGATGCGCTCGATGTCATCGACACGTAGCGGAATATCTTGCCAATTTACGTTGCCCCACAACGGATTGTTGATGGTCCTTCCATCCACCAGCACCTTGATCCTGCGTCCGTAGGCGTCGCCCACACCATGATTGGCGATGGTCGGCGAACCATCCGGCCAGTCGGCGACGAGGAACCCCGGCGCGAGACGAAGAATGTCGTGGATTTCGGTAAAACCAGAGGCGTCTATGGCCTCGCGGTCGATGACCGTCACCGGCGCAGGAGCATCCAGCGGGGACTGGGCCATCCGTGAAGCGGTAAGGACGATGGGCAGATCGTCAAAAAAGAGATCTGAGTCCGTCTGGCCCCAACCGGAACTGGAGACACCTGTCCCGATGGCAGCCAGCAGTGCGCCCATCCCGAGTTGCCGCCGTCGCATGATGGGGCCAACCCTCCCTGTGGTATTCGTTTCTTCTTCTTGTCCTGCAGGACGTATCACAGCGATTCTGGTGCGAGGGAAGAGACTCGAACTCTCACGCCTTACGGCGCTGGAACCTAAATCCAGTGCGTCTACCAATTCCGCCACCCTCGCATCAACGCGCCAGCGTTGAGGCCGGCGCGAATTATACATCGGGCCACTTCAGCAAAAGCTATGGAAAGAGTCATAGCCGATACACAAGCTATTTCGGTCAAACCAAAAACCGCGATAATTTGTATTATGTAAACTTTTAAGCAAGGTAGCTCCCGGCAACTTCCAGGCGGACCGCCATGCGTCTTAACCAAAAATCTCCGTCGAAAGCGCTTCTTCCAACCGATCCACCGCGAACACCCGCATCCCTTCCACCGCCTGTTTGGGCGCGTTCGCCTTCGGAACGATTGCTGAGGTGAAGCCCAGTTTCGCTGCTTCGCGCAGGCGCTCCTGGCCCCGCGGCGCCGGCCGGATTTCACCCGCCAGCCCGACCTCACCAAAAATGGCCAGGCCCTTGTCCAGGGGCTTGTTCTTGAGCGATGACACGATGGCAAAAAGGATCGCAAGATCCGCCGCGGGCTCGGATATCTTCACGCCGCCCACCGCATTGACAAACACGTCCTGGTCGAAGCAGACGACTCCCGCGTGCCTGTGCAGCACCGCGAGCAACATGGCCAGCCGGTTTTGCTCCAGGCCGACGGATAACCGGCGTGGATTAGGCGTATGTGCACTATCCACAAGCGCCTGGATTTCCACCAGCAAGGGGCGCGTTCCCTCCTGGGTAACCAAGACGCAGCTGCCTGGCACCTGCTGGCTGTGCTGGGAAAGGAAAATGGCGGACGGATTGGAGACGCCTCTCAACCCCCGCTCGGTCATGGCGAAGACCCCGAGTTCATTCACCGCCCCAAAGCGATTCTTGAACGCGCGCACCAGGCGGAAACTGGAATGGGTATCGCCTTCGAAATAGAGGACGGTATCGACGATGTGCTCAAGCACCCGCGGGCCTGCCAGCGTCCCATCCTTCGTCACATGGCCGACGAGGATCAGGGCGGTGCCACTTTGTTTGGCGAAGCGCGTAAGTTGGGCCGCGCACTCCCGCACTTGGGCGACGGAACCTGGCGCCGACTGCAAGGCCTCGGAGTAGATGGTCTGGATGGAGTCGATCACGGCCACCCGAGGTTTCGCGGTGTTCAGGGTCGCCAGGATGCGCTCCAGATTGATTTCAGGCAGCAACTGCAAACCTTCCGTGCGAACCTGCAGGCGCAGCGCTCGCAACGCAACCTGCTCGCCCGATTCCTCGCCGCTCACGTACACCACTGGATGCTGCCCGGCCAGCTGACACAGTGCCTGCAGCAGCAGCGTCGATTTGCCTATCCCGGGATCACCCCCGATCAGCACGACACCGCCGGCAACCAGCCCTCCGCCAAGCACCCTGTCGAACTCATCGATGCCGGTGGGTGTGCGAGGCTCTTCCCTGGGCTCCAGCGCGGAGAGGGGCTGAAGCTTGCCGACGTTGCCGGCCAGAGCGGCGAAACGGCCGTTGCCGCCTCCCCCCTGCTCCACCACGCCTTCCACCAGAGTATTCCACGCCTGGCACTGGGGGCACTGGCCCTGCCAGCGTAATACCTGGGCTCCGCATTCAGTACAGATAAAGGCCGTCTTGGTCTTTGCCATCACTCGATTCCCGTTCCGCCCTGGGCCATGCGGGCGAACTCTTCGCAGGCATGGTCGGCGAAGGTCGTGATCAGGCGGGAGCGGAATTTATCCCGTGGGGTGATGACTTCCAGCGGCGTATAAAGCCGGGGGTCGAGCGGAATGCCGGCCAGTCTCCCTTCACGGATGTCGCGGCGAATGGCTGCGCCGGACGCGATCGCGTAGCCCATGCCTTCCGCAGCCAAGTGCTTGACCGTAGCCAGGCTGCCCAACTCGGCAGTGATGTTGAGTTCGGTCGTCGAAATTCCAGCTGCTTCGAAAAACTCCTCTGCCAGCTCTCGTATCGCGTTGCCGGGGTCCCGCGTGATGAAAGGATGCTCCAGAAGATCCTGCGCCTTGAGCGCGGAAGCGCCCGACAGTGGATGGCCCGGCTGACAGATGACCAGCAACTCATCGCGAGCCGCGCTGCGCCGTTCGATGGCGGGTTGGTCGGTGACGATCTCGATGAGCCCGATATCCAGCTCGCGGGCAGCAACCCGATCTTCGGTCAGTTGGGAGTTGCCCACCGCCACGCGTGGAACCACCCTAGGGTAGCGGCGTTTGAAGCTGTTGAGCAGTGGTGGAAGCCAATAGGCGGCAATCGTGGTGCTGGTGCCAATATTGAGTACACCCGAGAGTTCATCCGTCAGCTCGGCGACCCGCGACTCCAACTCTTCGCTCAAGCCCAGAATGCGTTCAGCGTAAGCGAATACCAGCTCGCCCGCGGGGGTGAGGCTGATCTTGCCGTGGCCGCGATCAAGCAGCCTGGTGTTGTACTGCTCCTCCAGTTGCTTGATCTGAAAGGTAACGGCGGGCTGGGTCATGAAGAGATGCTCGGCAGCCCGGGTAAAGGAGCCGTGCTTCGCCACGGCATGGAAGACTTGTAGTCTGCGGTCGGCCATGTTCTCGATAAGCTGGTTTTATTGTGCCAATTACATCACAAATCCGCGGTGATCGAGTCAATGGCTGAACTTCCCCTTGTGCCGCGGCACAACACGCTTTCTGGCTTCGTGTTATAAACCGCGCTTCCGCAATCGCCCATGCGTTTTCAGACGATGCCGCTCGGCTTCTACATCATCATGGCAGCGCAGTTTTTTTCCGCGCTGGCCGACAACGCCTTGCTCATCGTCGCGATCGCCCTTCTCCGCGACATGCACGCACCGGCCGAATACGAGCCGCTGCTTAAGCTGTTCTTCACCGTCTCCTACGTTGCCTTGGCGGCCTTCGTGGGCGCATTTGCCGATTCGATGCCCAAGTGGCGGGTGATGCTGATCAGCAACACCATCAAGATCGGCGGCTGTCTGATGCTCTTCTTCGGCGCCCATCCACTGTTCGCCTACGCGGTGATCGGCCTGGGGGCCGCGGCCTATTCCCCGGCGAAGTACGGGATTCTCACCGAGTACCTGCCTCACCGCCTGCTGGTGGTTGCGAATGGTTGGATAGAGGGCCTGACGGTGGGCGCGATCATCCTCGGCACCGTCATGGGCGGCATCCTTATCCGAGGTGATGTGGCTGGCTGGCTGGCACAACTCGATCTGCCCGGCGTGACGAATCCCTTCGAAGCCAGTGTGCTCGCCATCGGGCTGCTTTATGTGGTGGCCGCCTGTTTCAACGTCTACATCCCGGATACCGGCGTCGACCACAAGCCTCTGAAAAGCAATCCGCTCTATCTGATTCACGACTTCAACCACTGCCTGAAACTGCTCTGGCGGGACCGCCTGGGCCAGATCTCGTTGGCGGTCACCACGCTGTTCTGGGGAGCCGGGGCGACACTGCAGTTCATTGTGATCAAGTGGGCTGAGCACAACCTGGATTTCGACCTCTCCAAGGCGTCCATGCTGCAAGGCGTGGTGGCGATAGGGATAGCTGCGGGCTCAATGATGGCTGCCAGGATGATCACCCTGCGTCGAGCGGTAAACGTCATTCCGCTCGGTGTCGCCATGGGGCTGGTAGTCATGCTGATGATCTTCGTCACCGGCCCCAGCGTGGCAATGCTGCTGATGGTGATCGTGGGGGCACTTGCCGGCTTCTTCGTCGTGCCCATGAACGCACTACTACAGCATCGCGGGCATATCCTGATGGGGGCAGGTCACTCCATCGCCGTGCAGAACTTCAACGAGAACCTGTCCATCCTGGTCATGACCGGCACCTACGCGGTCCTGCTGATGTGGGGGCTGTCGATCAATACTGTGATCGTGCTCTTCGGATTCTTCGTCGCCGGCTCCATGCTGCTGGTCAAGCGCAGGCATGAAGCCAACCAGCGGGAGTTCGATTCCGTGGCCTTGCTGGAAGACCGCTGCCACTAAGCCTGCGGAAGGTCTGCCATGGTACGGCGGGCAAAACACAGGTCTTCCCATGCCTTGGACTTGTCCTGCGGATTGCGCAGCAGGTAAGCCGGGTGATAGGTGACCAGTACGGGCGTGTTCCGGTAGCGGAACAGCTGGCCCCGGGCAGCGCCTATCCTTACTTCCATATTCAGCAGTGCCTGCGCGGCCGGGCGGCCCAGCGCCACCAGCAGCCTCGGTTGCACCAGTTCGATCTGTCGCGCCAGGAAAGGCAGGCAAGTATCGATTTCTGCGGACTCCGGCGTGCGGTTATGCGGCGGGCGGCATTTGACGGCGTTGGCGATATAAACGCCCTCCCCGCGCCTCAAGCCGACCGCGGCGAGCATGTTGTCCAGCAGCTTGCCAGCCTGGCCGACGAAGGGCTCGCCGCGCAGATCCTCTTCGGCGCCAGGCCCCTCTCCTACCAGCATCCATTGAGCCTTGCGGTCGCCCACGCCAGGTACAGCCTGCTTGCGCCGTTCGCAAAGCACACAAGCCTGGCAGGAGCGAATCTCCTCTTCCAGTCCGTCCCAATCAAGCGTTGCAATGCGCTGCTCGCGGCCTGAATCTCTGTGCGGAGCCACCTTCTCGGTGACCACGACAGGCAACGCAGCAGGCTGCTGCAAGCGCGGCGGGGACTGGGGCCCCAAAGGACTTGCCTGAGACTCTGCCGGTTGAGCGCGAGTAACGCTTGAGAAAACTTCTGCATTGACCGTCGATGCAAAACCCAATGCCGCTCTGGCCTGGAGCGCCGCTTCGGCTCGCGCGGCATCAAGACTACGCAGGAGCCACAAGGGACCGAGCCCCATTTCGCGCAGGACTGCGGCACGTCGAGGGGACTGCGCGGGCAGAGTTGGATTCATAGTGCTTTCCTCATCACCAACGCATCCTCGCGCCCGCAAGCCGCAGGGTAATAGTTCTTGCGACGCCCGATCTGGAGGTAGCCGCTATTCTGGTAAAGGCAGAGCGCCGCCGTATTCGAGGGTCTCACTTCCAGGAAGAACTGAGTAGCCCCTCGAAGCCGGGCATCCCGCTCGATCCAATCGAGCAACCTTGCCCCGAATCCCTGGCGTTGTCTGGCACGCAGCACGCTGATATTGAGCAGATGTGCTTCGTCCAGCACATGCAGCACCACCGCGTACGCCGCAGGCACCGCCCACTCCTCCATCACCCATCCAGCCTGGCCGGCAGCAAGGGAGTCAGAGAAGTTGCCGTGCGTCCACGGGAAGGGATGGAGATCACGCTCTTCCCGCACAATCCACTCGAGATCATCCTCCCGCATGCTACGGAAATTGAAGGAAGGCACTTGGGCACTCACGCCTTCCCCCCCCTAGCGAGGCGTTCCGCCGTGGTGTAGGCCACCTTGTCGCGGACATAGAGCAGCGCGGCTTCTTCGGGTAATACGCTTTCCCCTGCAGCTACCCGGGGCGCGGCCAGGCGGGCAACTTCCTCGGCCCGAGGAACCTTGCTCGCATCTATCCGTATGAATTTTTCGCCCAGCCGCGCAGCGAATGCATCGGGATACGCCCGGAAGGCGGAGCCGATACCGAGCCAATCGCCTTCGCCAAGCTCCATCGACGCAGCTGGCATACAACGCACTTCGAAGAGAGAACTGGCCTCGCTCCCCCTCACCTGGAAGCCAGCGAAATACACCTCTTCCATACGGGCGTCGGTTGCTGCAAGAACCCTTCCCTCCCCGGCCTGCAAAGCCAGCGCTGCAAGGCTGTCAACGGGGATGACCCCGATCCCAGCCCCTATCGCTATTCCTTGAGCCACGCCGCAGGCCAGCCTCAAGCCAGTGAAGGCCCCCGGACCGCACCCAAATGCAACCGCACTCAGGTCGCGTGCAGCGATACCTGCGTCTGCCAGGAGGGACGCAATGGACTGGAGGATGCGTTCAGAGTGATTGCTGTGGCCTTCAAGCGCAACGCTGCGGACGTCCTGACCACAGAGCAAGGCGATGCTGGCCTGCTCGCAAGAGGTTTCGAGGGAGAGAACATTCATGGGCCGGTATTCTACCGGCAGCCTCCGAGCGTAGTAACGCTCAGCGCGGATCGCGGTGGCGCGTCTCGCTTTCGGGGTAGGCGCCGCGCATCGCCGCACGCAGGTCGCGGTGAAGGGCGTCGCGCTCCTCCGCGCTCAGCTTGCGCTTGCTGGAGGGTTCTGGAGAGCGTTCGGAGTCGGCCGCAATGGCCCGACGTAGATCGGTATGACGCAGGGTGGGGGCCGGATATTCAACGCTGGCGCCACTTTCTCCGGCAAGGAGGGGCGGTAGCGGTCCCGCGGGCGCCTGCGCCAGGGACTCGCTGGAAAAACCGGCAGCCAGCAGGCAAAGCGCCACCACGGCCCCGTTCCGGGTTCTGGCGGCACGACCGCTCCAGAATCGCGGGGGGCCTGGGATGTGCTGTTGCATCTTCATGGTGGCGGAGGGCGACGACCTGCACGTCTTGACGATGTCGAGCAAAATACCGGTAAGCCCTGTGCTGGGGGAAGAACTATGTCACGCTCTCCTACGCCTTTTGTAAGAGGATGTTGCTTTTTGGTTGACGCCTTACGAAGCGTTACCAGCGAGGGAAGCACGCCCGCAGGGGGCGACTGGCAAGGTTTCTGTGACACGGGATAGGATGCGCGCCATGAATGGAAAAACACGTTATCGCGTACTGCTGGTGGACGACGACGCGCGTTTGCGCGATCTGTTGTCCCGTTACCTGCAAGAGCAGGGGTTTGCCGTCAAGGCGGTGGTGGATGCCCCCACAATGGACAGAGCACTGCACCGGGAACACTTCGATCTGATGGTGCTTGACCTGATGCTGCCGGGCGAAGACGGGCTGGCGATCTGCAGGCGTCTGCGGGGAGCGGAGAACCGCATGCCCATCATCATGCTGACCGCGAAGGGAGACGATGTAGACCGCATCGTCGGCCTCGAGATGGGCGCGGACGACTACCTCCCCAAGCCCTTCAACCCGCGTGAACTGGTTGCCCGGATCCAGGCGGTGATGCGCCGCCAGCCGCCGCCGCTGCCAGGAGCCCCCACTGCGGAAGACGAGGTGGTTGCCTTTGGCCGCGTGCAGGTCAACCTGGGAACTCGTACGCTGGTCCGCGACGGCGAGGAAATCCAGCTCACCACCGGCGAATTTTCTCTGCTCAAAGTCCTTCTTCAGCATCCACGCCAGCCTCTCTCCCGTGACAAGCTGATGGAACTCGCCCGGGGCCGGGAGTATGGCGTGTTCGACCGCGCAATCGACGTGCAGGTCTCCCGCTTGCGAAAGCTGGTTGAGGACGACCCTGCCAAGCCGCGCTACATCCAGACGGTATGGGGCTTCGGCTATGTCTTCGTTCCGGATGACACCAAGGCCACAGAGGAAGAGTGAGTCGTAAGTGCCGCGCCCTCTGACTTTGCGCCGGGTACGCGCGCTAGGGCGCTTTCTCGCTGGCTGGCTGCCACGCACCCTGTTGTGGCAGACATTCCTGTTGGTCGCGATCCTGCTGTCGCTGGCCTTGTTCGCCTGGTCGCAGATCTTCCGTTACTTCGAAGAAGAGCCCAGGGCGCGCGATCTGGCGCAGATGGTCGTCAGCGTGGTCAATCTGACGCGGACTGCGCTGATCAACGCCGATGCGGCTCGGCGAACCGAATTGCTCATCGAGTTGGCAGCGCTTGAGGGCATACGGATCTACCCCGCCGAGCCATCGGATGAAGTTGTCCCGCTCGGCAACGAGAGGCCGATGCGCTTGATGATGGCGGAGGTTCGTCGCCATCTGGGCGCACATACCCGTTTTGCCCTCAAATGGAAGGCCCTGGAAGGGTTCTGGGTGAGCTTCCGCCTGGACCCGGAGGATAAGGACGAGTACTGGGTGATGCTGCCGCCGGATCGCCTGGAAAAGCCGCATGCGCTGGAGTGGCTCGCCTGGGGCGGCGCTGCCCTGTTGGTGGCCTTGCTGGGCGCCTTCCTCATCGTATCCCGCATCGGGACCCCTCTCCGGCAGCTCGCGCGCGCCGCCCGCATGGTAGGTAGCGGGCAGACGCCGCCCAAACAAGTGGAAAGCGGCCCACAGGAGATCGCTGTCGTCGCCCGAGCCTTCAACCAGATGGCAGGCGATTTGGCCCGGACGGATGCGGATCGTGCCCTGATCCTGGCAGGCGTTTCCCACGATCTCAGGACACCGCTCGCCCGCTTGCGCCTGGGAGTAGAGATGTCGGGAGCCCCGACGGATGAGGTGACCGCAATGGTCGCGGACATAGAGGAAATGGACCGCATCATTGGGCAATTCCTAGACTTCGGTCGGGGCGATCCACAAGAGCCCTTGCAGCAGATCGATCTCTGCGGTCTGGTGGCGGACGTCATCGAGCCCTACCGCCTGAGGGGAGTGCATGTGAAGCTGCATATGCCTGAGCCCATCCTAACTCCCGGCCGCACCCTTCCCCTGCGCCGCGCGCTTGCCAACCTGGTGGATAACGCGCTGCGCTATGCCGGCGAGAACAAACCGCTGGATGTCAGTGTCTTCCGGCAAGGAGAAGGCGTCGCCATCGAGGTCGCCGATCGCGGCCCCGGCATTCCCGAGGCAGATGTCGAACGGTTGAGGCGGCCTTTCACCCGGCTAGAGACGGCCCGCTCCAACACCAAGGGCGCCGGACTGGGGCTGGCCATCGTCGAGCGGGTCATGCGTTCCCACGACGGCCGGCTGGACCTCCTGCCACGTGACGGCGGCGGTCTCCGGGCCATTCTTTACCTGCCGCTGGAGCCCTCTGCCCCGGGTCGCTAGAATGCATTCAGCCGACTGGAGGAGATGACGAATGAGCATCGTGTTCCGCCAACTGTTTGACGAAGAGACCTGTACCCTCACCTACCTGCTCGCGGATGCACTCTCCGGGGATGCGGTGATGGTGGATTCGGTGAGAGAGCACGTCGGCCGCTACCTCGCCCTGCTTCAGGACTTGAACCTGCAATTGCGCTGGCTGCTGGAAACTCACGTTCACGCCGATCATGTGACCGGTGCTGGCGGCCTGAGTGAGCTCACTGGCGCACGCATCGTCGCCGCAGCTGCAGCCGGCACGCAGTGTGCCGATCATCCTGTCTCCCACGGCGATACGCTCGTCTTCGGCTGCGAGGTGATCCGGGTCATCGCCACCCCTGGGCATACGCCGGGGTGCCTGACCTATCAATGGCGCGACCGGATCTTCACCGGCGATGCGCTGCTGATCGGTGGCTGTGGTCGTACCGACTTCCAGGGCGGGGATGCGGGAACCCTGTTCGACAGCATCACCGGCCACCTTTTCACGCTCCCGGACGAAACCCTGGTCTTCCCTGGGCATGACTACAAAGGAATGAGAGTCAGCTCCATCGCCCAGGAAAAAACCTCCAATGCGCGTTTTCAAGGGCGCAACCGGGAAGAGTTCATCGCCTTGATGGACACACTCAACCTGCCCGCGCCGAAGTACATGGATGAGGCCTTGCCCGCCAACCTTCGCTGCGGCCGTACCGACTTCAACTTGATCCATCATGCCGCCTGAAACCACGCCCCTGCCCGTTCTCACTCCTTATGAACAGATCGGCGGCGCGCCTGTCTTGCGAGCCTTGGTCGACCGCTTCTACGACCTCATGGACAGCGAACCCGAGACCTGGGAACTGCGCAAGATGCATCCGGAAGATCTCGGCGGCTCCCGCGAGAAACTGTTCATGTACCTCAGCGGCTGGCTAGGTGGCCCGAACCTGTACGTGGAGCGCCATGGTCAACCCTTCTTGCGGGCTCGCCATCTGCCCTTCTCCATCGGAGTCGCCGAGCGCGATCAATGGATGCGCTGCATGCGTCAGGCGCTAGACGACTTCGTGAGCGATCCGCACTTGCGCGAGAAGCTGCATGCTGCTATCGCGGGCTTGGCGAACCATATGCGGAACCGCCCTGAAACGCCCTGAACGCTCAGCGCAGGCCGCAGCCACTCTCGCTATAATCCCGGCGCATGAAATTCCTCTTCGACCTGCTGCCCGTCATCCTTTTTTTCGGCGCCTACAAGATCGCCGGGGTTAATCCTGATGCGTCGCTGTCCCTCGCCTCGTCCTTGCTTGGGGACGGCATTGTGGCGACGCAGGCGCCCATCCTCATTGCCACCGCCGTCGCCATGGTGGCCGCAGCGATACAGATTGCCCTGGTCTGGTTCAAGCGCCACAAGGTGGACGGCATGCTGTGGGTAAGCTTCGCCATCATTGTTGTGTTCGGGGGCGCCACCCTCTTCTTCCATAACCCCACCTTCATCAAATGGAAGCCAACCGCCCTTTACTGGCTGTTCGGCGCAGTCCTGCTCATCGCCAGCCTGGGGTTGAAGCGCAACTTGATCCGCAGGATGCTGGAAGCTCAGATCCAGCTGCCGGACGAGGTCTGGGACAAACTGAACCTCGCCTGGGCTCTGTTCTTCGTCATGATGGGCGGGCTGAACCTCTATGTCGCCTACAGCTTCTCTGAAGAGTCGTGGGTCAATTTCAAACTGTTCGGGATGACGGGCCTCATGATTGCTTTCGCCGTCCTTCAGGGTTTCTACCTGTCCCGCCACCTAGAGGAAGACGCACACTAATGCTTTATGTACTGATGGGGGAAGACGCGCCTGGCAGCCTCGAAACCCGCCTGGCGGTCCGGCCGGCACATCTGGCTCGCCTGCAGAGCCTGAAGGAAGAGGGGCGTCTATTGCTCGCCGGTCCGATGCCTGCCATCGATGCACTTGAGCCTGGCCCCGCCGGCTTCGCAGGCAGCTTGGTGGTGGCGGAATTCGCCTCCCTCAAGGAGGCGGAGGAGTGGCTGGCCAAGGACCCCTATACCTTGCGCGGCGTTTTCGCCCGGACCACCGTTCGCCCCTTCCGCAAGGTTCTGCCGTGAACGTCGTCGAGCACATCCGGCAGCGCCTTCAGACCCTTTCACCGCTGATGGTGGAGGTCGGAGACGACAGCGCACTGCACGCAGGCCATGCAGGCGCCCGGGCCGGCGGCGGACATTATGATCTACACATTGTTTCCGATGCTTTCACCGGCAAAAGCACGGTGAGCCGGCATCGGATGATCTACCAGGCACTGGGCGAGATGATGAGGGGAGAAATCCACGCCCTCGCCATCCGCGCCCAAACGGCCGAAGAGGCCTCAATGCAACCCACCAACAAGGAACACCGATGAAACGATTTCCGAGCCGCCTGGCCATTGGCCTGATCGCTGCTTTCCTGGCACACGGAGCCATGGCCGCTGCGCCCTACGCCACCGTCAATGGCACGGCGATTCCGGCCAGCCGGGCGGAAGCCATGCTGAACGAACAGCGTGCCCAGGGCGCCCAGGACAGCCCGCAGCTGAACGAAGCCGTGCGTGAAGAGCTGGTGCGCCGCGAGGTCCTGAGCCAGGAAGCCACCAAGAAGGGGCTGGAAAAGAAGAGTGACGTGCAAGCCCAGATGGATCTCGCCAAGCAGGCCATCCTGATTCGCGCTTACCTGCAGGATTACGTCAAGACCCACCCGGTCACCGATGCCGAGATCCGCAAGGAATACGACACGATCAAGAGCCGCATGGGCGAGAAGGAATACAAGCCGCGGCACATCCTGGTCGAAACTGAAGATCAGGCCAAGGCCATCATCACCAAGCTTCAGGGCGGCTCCAAATTCGAGGAACTGACCAAGGAGTCCCGCGATCCGGGCTCCAAGGACAAGGGTGGCGAACTCGGCTGGAGCAACCCTGGCATGTTCGTTCAGCCTTTCTCGGATGCAATGGTGAAGCTGGAAAAGGGCAAATTCACGACCACGCCGGTAAAGAGTGACTTCGGTTATCACGTCATCCTGCTGGAAGACGTGCGCGACCTGAAGGCACCCTCCTTCGACGAGGTCAAGCCGCAGCTCCAGCAGCGCCTCCAGCAGCAGAAGGTGGAAGCCCACATCCTCGAGCTGCGCGAGAAGGCCAAGGTTCAGTAAGCAAACCAGGCTGAAAACAAAAATGGCGCCTTCCGGCGCCATTTTTTTGTTCTTTGCGGTTAGAAGAGTTCTTCCGGCAAGTCCAGGGTTCCAGCAGCGCCCTGCACCACAGCATGGGAGAGCCCGGCTGCAAGCGCGAGATGGTGATCTGCGAAGAAGCGCGCAGTGATTATCTTCCCCTGGTAGAAACCGCCCTGCCCTGCCCCGGACGCCAGCCCCCGCTGGGCGATGATGGCGGCCCGCGCCATCTGCCAGCCACCAGCAACGATTCCCAGCAGCTTGAGGAAGGGCACAGAGCCTGCCGAGGCAGCCTTGATATCGGAGCCATAGGTGTCCAGCACGAAATCCACCGCCTGCTCCAGCGCCCCCGCCGCATCTGCAAGTGCGCTCTGTATAGCCTTGAAGGCAGGCCCCTCCAGAGCACCAGCCTCGGTGGCCGTCTGCCGCACGGAGGCGATCACCGCCTTGATGGCCTGGCCGCCATCCTTGGCGACCTTTCGCCCCAGCAGATCGTTGGCCTGGATCGCCGTCGTCCCCTCGTAGATCGAGGTGATGCGAGCATCCCGCAAGTGTTGGGCTGCACCGGTCTCCTCGATGTAACCCATTCCGCCGTGAACCTGAACGCCAGTGGAGGCCACGTCGATCGCATTCTCCGTGCTCCAGCCCTTGACCACAGGAATCATCAGATCGACGAAGGCCTGCCTTTCGGCCCGAACTTCCGGATCGGGGTGATGGTGAGCCAGGTCGGTGGCCGCAGCCACCACGTAGGCCAACGCCCTCATCGCCTCCGTCTGGCTCTTCATGGACATCAACATGCGGCGCACGTCCGGATGCCGGAT
The DNA here is from genome assembly GCF_012911025.1 of Azoarcus sp. TTM-91. Lineage (GTDB taxonomy): Bacteria > Pseudomonadota > Gammaproteobacteria > Burkholderiales > Rhodocyclaceae > Azoarcus. The sequence goes on from NZ_WUEI01000008.1 coordinate 78,475, forward strand.
GATGGCGACCTTGCCCCCTCCTCGCACGCCTGCTTCGGTGCCTTGCACACGTTCGCGGGCATAGCCCAGCGCATGCTGATAGGCGCGCTCGGACAGTGCGATGCCTTCCATGCCGACGGCGAAGCGTGCCTCATTCATCATGATGAACATGTACTCCAGGCCACGATTCGCTTCGCCTACCAGCGTACCGATTGCTCCACCCTTGTCTCCAAAAGCAAGCACGCAGGTCGGGCTAGCATGGATGCCCAGCTTGTGTTCGATCGAGACGCAATGAACATCATTGCGCGCCCCCAGGGCCCCGTCTGCCCCCACCAGGAACTTCGGGACGGCGAACAGGGAGATCCCCTTCACCCCCTCGGGTGCGTCCGGCAGGCGGGCGAGGACCAGATGGATGATGTTGTCCGTGAGGTCGTGGTCGCCGTAGGTGATGAATATCTTCTGACCAAAGAGCTTGTAGCTGCCATCGCCCTGCGGCTCCGCCCGGGTCCGGACGGCAGCGAGATCTGAGCCGGCTTGCGGCTCGGTCAGGTTCATCGTGCCGGTCCATTCGCCGCTGATCATCTTGGCGAGGTAAAGCGATTTCTGTTCGTCATTACCACGGAGCATCAACGCTTCGATGGCACCGCCGGTCAGCATCGGGCAAAGCGAAAAAGCCATGTTGGCGGATTTCCACATCTCCATCACCGCGGTGGACAGCAGTTTCGGCAGTCCCTGGCCTCCATACTCGGGGGCGGCGGCAATCGCCGTCCACCCCGCTGCAGAGAATTGTCGATAAGCCTCCTTCCAGCCGGCGGCGGTCTTGACCGCGCCATCACTCCATCGAGCGCCTTCCTGATCACCGGAGTGGTTCAGGGGGGAAAGCACCTCAGTCGCAAAACGTCCGGCTTCCTCAAGGATGGCATCGACGAGATCGCTGCTGACTTCCTCGTTCCCAGGCAGGGCAGCCACTTGGTCCAGCCCGGCCAACTCCTTCATCACGAACTGCATGTCGCGTATCGGTGCGATGTAGGTGCTCATTCGATCCCACTCCTCGTTATGTAATAGGCCGGACCTGCCGGCGCCCTCTCACTTGTTCAGCAGATAACGCTTGTCGTCGAATGCCGCGACCCAGTCCGGCCGATAGACCACCAGCAGGGTCATCGCGGCGCCTCCCAGCCAGGCTTCGGCAAAACCAAGCAACAGGAAGAAGGGGAGATACTCCGCCAGCAGGAAATCAAAGCTGTAAGCCCCTGCAAGCGACATCGCCCCGGAAGCAATAAAGCCCTGAAGCAGCACGGTGAGCGCCGAACCGACAAAGCTGGTGACGAATATGAAGACGAAGAAATGCGCTGGCAGAAAGCGCACGATCAGATGATGCAGCAAGGTGGCGATGCCTATGGGAGCAGCCACCATGAAGATGAAATTCGCCGGCCATGCAGCCCATTCCACTGCGCCGTTCAGCGTGATGCCAGTGAGCGCAAGGCCGAGGGCGAAGAGCGCAAGTTCGGGGCCCAAGGCCAGAGTGGCCACCATGGCACCCAACATATGGAGATTGAGGCCGGGCTTCACGCCTGCCTTGAGGCTCCACATCAACATCAGCACCACCGCGATGCCGAGCGTCAGGTTCAGTTGGGAAGAAGTCTGGAGCTTCTTCCAGGGCGCAACGCGAGCGGCCGCGCCCAGGATGATGATGCTGAGCACGGCCATGAACACATGCCAGGCAGTCGGGAAGAGCGACGCCGACAGGTTCATGTCCGTGCGCCGGACGGAGAGTCCGCCTCAGCCCACCGCGGCGGTCAGCTGCGGCACCGCTTCGAACAGGTCTGCAACCAGGCCATAGTCCGCCACCTGGAAGATCGGTGCTTCCGGATCCTTGTTGATGGCGACGATCACCTTGGAGTCCTTCATGCCGGCCAGATGCTGGATCGCTCCGGAGATGCCCACCGCGACATACAGCTGCGGTGCCACGATCTTGCCGGTCTGGCCGACCTGATAATCGTTGGGCGCATAGCCGGCATCCACAGCAGCCCGGCTGGCGCCGAGCGCCGCGCCCAGCTTGTCGGCCAAGGGCTCCATGATCGCGTGGTAATTCTCGCCGTTGCCCAGGCCGCGGCCACCGGAGACGATGATCTTGGCTGCGCCCAGTTCAGGACGGGCGCTCTTGGTGAGTTCCCGGCCAACCAGGCTGGAGATGCCAAGATCGGCAGCGGCGGCAATGCTCTCGACAGCGGCACTGCCACCCGCTTCGGCGACCGGCTCGAAAGCAGTGGTACGCACGGTGATCACCTTCACCGGATCACTGCTCTTCACCGTGGCCAGCGCGTTGCCGGCGTAGATCGGCCGCACGAAGGTGTCGGCCGACTCCACACCGACGATGTCGCTGATCTGGGCGACGTCGAGCAGCGCGGCGACTCGCGGTAGCGTGTTCTTGCCAGCGCTGGTGGCCGGCGCCAGGACGTGGCTGTATGAACTTGCCAGCCCCTTGACCAGTTCAGCAACGTTTTCTGCCAGTTGTGCATCGTAGTGCGGCGCATCCACCAGCAGCACTTTGGCAACGCCCGCAAGCTTGGAGCCCGCTTCCGCCGCTGCACCGCAGCCTGCCCCCGCGACCAGCAGATGGACATCACCACCGATCTTGGCGGCAGCGCCCAGCGTATTCAGCGTTGCGGCCTTGATCGACTGGTTGTCGTGTTCGGCAATGACCAGGATCGTCATGTTCGGTATTCCTCTCTCTATCCCGGTCTCAGAGGACCTTGGCTTCGTTCTTCAGCTTGTCGACCAGCTGGGCGATATCGGCGACGCGGACGCCGGCGCCACGCTTGGGCGGCTCTTCGACCTTCACCGTGGTAAGCCGCGGAGCGACGTCGACGCCGAGGTCGGCAGGATGGGTCACATCCAGCGGCTTCTTCTTCGCCTTCATGATGTTGGGCAGCGTGGCGTAGCGCGGCTCGTTCAGGCGCAGGTCGGTGGAAACCACCGCAGGCAGGGAAATTGAGATCGTTTCCAGGCCGCCGTCGATCTCGCGGGTGACCGTGGCACGACCATCGGCAATAGCCACCTTCGAGGCAAAAGTCGCCTGTGGCCAGCCCATCAGCGCAGCCAGCATCTGGCCTGTCTGGTTGGCATCGTCATCGATGGCCTGCTTGCCGCAGATGACAAGCTGGGGCTGCTCCTTGGCGACGACGGCCTTCAGCAGCTTGGCGACCGCGAGCGGCTGCAGCTCGGCATCCGTTTCGATCAGGATGGCGCGGTCCGCGCCGATGGCGAGCGCGGCGCGCAGGGTTTCCTGGCAGGCGCCAACGCCGGCGCTTACAGCCACGACCTCGGTCGCAATCCCCGCCTCTTTCAATCGCACGGCTTCTTCCACTGCGATCTCGTCGAACGGGTTCATGCTCATTTTCACGTTCGCGACGTCAACACCGCTGCCGTCCGCCTTGACGCGGACTTTCACGTTGTAATCGACCACGCGCTTGACGGGAACAAGAATCTTCAATGCCGCGCTCCTTCGGTTGTTCGATCTCTCTGCCGGCCGCAGGGCCGACTTGTGCGATTATCGCACCCCGAAAAGGAATGCGCACTTTGCCGGCTCGGGCGCGGATTGACACTTGCGTGCCGAGTCACCCACAATTCGACCATACGCAACAGTATGGGTGGCGTACGGTAGCGTATGGAACCCTCATCGTCAAGACATCTCCATATGGACAGCACGCCCGCCAAACCCCGCACGCAACTGGACCGCGACAGCTGGATCGCTGCTGCCACTGATGTTCTGGCGGAAGAAGGTATAGCCGGGCTGAGGGTGGAAGTCCTCGCCAAGCGCCTCAAGGTGACGAAAGGCAGCTTCTACTGGCACTTCCAGGATCGCCGCGACCTGCTCTTGGCCATCCTGACCCAATGGCGGGACGGCCGTATCCGGGACATCGTGAAGCAGACCAAGGCGGCTCCGGGCGAGGAGCTGGCACAGATCTATCATGTCATCGAGGTCTATAGCGCCAACCGCAGCAGGCGGGGGATGATGATAGAGCTCGCGGTACGGGACTGGGCACGCCGCGATCCTGATGCGGCCGCCATCGTCGCCGAGGTGGACGAGACCCGGCTGCGTTGCGCCCGGGAGCTTTTCGTTGCCTGTGGCGTGTCTCCGCAGGAGGCCTCCAGTCGGTGCATGCTGCTCTATGCTTATGTGTTCGGCGTATCGCTGATGATCTACGACAACTTCGACAACGATGTGGCGCGCCTCAAGCAGGACATCGCCGAGTTGATCGCCTGTTCGCGCTCGCCACGCACCGACGGCGCTGCTCTAGGCGGACCTTAACCGCGGCAGTGCCGCCCAGGCATTGCGGCCGGTCGCCGCGACGATTTCATCCAGCGGAACTCCCCGCAGTCCAGCCAACACTCCCGCATAGCGAGGGAGGTTGTCGGGCTCGTTGCGCTCCCCTCTCCCCCAGGACGGGGGCATGTCCGGTGCATCCGTCTCCAGCACCAGCGCGTCCAGCGGCAGCCCGGCTGCCAATTGGCGGATGCGTCTGGAACCGTCATAGGTCATGGCCCCGCCGAATCCCAGCTTGAAACCAAGGGCAATGAAGGCTTCAGCCTGTTGAAGACTGCCGTTGAAAGCGTGTGCTATGCCGCCGGGAACCTCAATGCGCCTCAGTTGCTTGAGGATGGCATCCTGAGCCCGGCGGACATGAAGGATGACCGGCAGGCCGTGGCGCTTCGCCAAGCGCAACTGGGCGACGAAATAATGCTCCTGCAGCCCAAGGTCGATGTGGCCGGCAAAATGGTCCAGACCGATCTCGCCGACCGCCACCACGCCATGTTCCGAGAGGCGCTCATCCAGCAGATCCAGGTCCTCCTCCCTGCTGTCACCCACGTACAGCGGATGAATGCCATAGGCCCGATGCACCTCCGGATGGGCCGCTGCCAGTGCGGCTACGTCCTGAAAATTGGCCGCAGAAACGGCTGGCAGCACGAAGCATCCGACGCCACTTTGTCTAGCCCGCTCCAGCACGGCCTCCCGGTCTTGAGCGAATTCGGGGGCATCCAGGTGGACATGGGTGTCGATCAGCATAGCCCGCTCCGAGGGCTTATCTGCCTTTCCAGACTGCCGGCCGCTTGGCGATGAAGGCATCTATGCCCTCTGCAGCGTCCTCGGCCATCATGTTGCAGGCCATGGTTTCCGACGCCAACTGATAGGCCGCGTCCAGGCCGTTCTCCAGCTGGCGGTAGAACATCTGCTTGCCCATGCGGACGGCAACCGGTGACTTGGCGATGATGGAATCAGCCAGCCGGCGGATCTCGTCGTCCAGCGCTTCCGCTGCGACCACACGATTGACCAAGCCGCGGCGCTGCGCTTCCGCGGCGTCGATGAAGTCGCCGGTCACCAGCATTTCGAAAGCCTGCTTGCGACCGATATTGCGTGACAAGCCCACGCTGGGCGTGGCGCAGAACAGACCGACGTTGATGCCGGAGACCGCGAAGCGGGCTACATCCGAGGCGACCGCCAGGTCGCACATGGACACCAGCTGGCAGCCGGCGGCGGTGGCGATACCATGCACCCGTGCGATCACCGGTTGAGGCAGTTCCACCAGCTTCATCATGAATTTGCTGCAAAGCCGGAACAGCGCCTGTTGGAAACCCAGCGTGTAGTTGCCGCGCATTTCCTTCAGGTCGTGGCCGGCACAGAAGGCCTTGCCCTCGCCGCCAATGACGACGACGCGTATCCGCTCGTCGGCAGCGATCCTGTCCAGCTCGGCAATCAGTGCATTGAGCATCGCTTGGGACAGCGCGTTGAACTGCGCCGGCCGGTTGAGCTGAAGGTGGGCAACGCCGCCGAGGTCCTCGCGCAAAAAAAGCGGCTGCTCGGCAGCCTGGGGAACGGCACTCATGGCGTCTCCTGTGGGGTTCTCGTTGTGGATGGCGCCAGGGGCCGACGGCCCCCGGCGCCCAGCCTCACTCGAAGGAGGCGGCGGACTTGACCTGCTCCCGCAGTGCGAACTTCTGGATCTTGCCGGTCGAGGTCTTGGGAATGGCGGCGAAGATGATGCGCTTGGGCACCTTGAAGCCGGCCAGGTGCGCACGGCAGTGAGTCACCAATTCCTCAGCGGTGACGGTCACACCATCCCGGAGCTCGACGAACGCGCAGGGCACTTCACCCCATTTCTCGTCGGGGGCTGCCACCACCGCGGCGGACATGACCGCTGGGTGCTTGTACAGCGCGTCCTCGACCTCGATGGACGAGATGTTTTCGCCGCCCGAGATGATGATGTCCTTCGACCTGTCCTTGATCTTCACATAGCCGTCGGGCTGCATCACCGCCAAATCACCGGTGTGGTACCAGCCGCCGCGGAAGGCCTCGGCGGTAGACTTCTCGTTTTTCAGGTAGCCCTTCATCACCAGGTTGCCACGGAACATGATCTCCCCCATGGTTTCGCCGTCCCAGGGCACCGCCTCCATGGTCTCCGGATCAAGCACGGTGATGCCTTCCTGGGCGTGATAGCGCACGCCCTGGCGGCCGTTCTTGGTCACCTGATCTGCGAGGGGCAGGTTCGCCCACTCGTCGTGCTTGGCGCAGACCGAGGCAGGGCCGTAGGTTTCGGTCAAACCATAGACATGGGTGAGGTCGACGCCGATACGCGCCATGCCTTCGATGACCGAGGCCGGCGGCGGTGCCGCGGCAACCAGGCCGGAGACTTTGTGGTTGATGCCCTTCCGCCATTCTTCTGGGGCATTGGCCAGCATGGAGTGGACGATGGGCGCGCCGCAATAATGGGTAACGCCCTCCTCCCGCATCGCATCGAAGATGAGCCGCGGATCGACCCGCCGGAGGCAAACATTCACCCCGGCGTTGGCCGCCATCGACCACGGGAAGCACCAGCCATTGCAGTGGAACATAGGCAGTGTCCACAAATAGGTGGAGTGCGGCGGCATGCCCCAGGAGACGATGTTGGACATTGCATTCAGGTAGGCGCCACGGTGGTGGTAGACCACCCCTTTGGGGTTGCCGGTAGTGCCTGAGGTGTAATTCAGCGCGATCGCATCCCACTCGTCGGCAGGCTGCTCAAGCAGGAATTCCGGGTTGCCGGACGCCAGCAGGGCCTCATAGTCCTGGCTGCCGATTTTCTCGCCAGGCCCGGTGTATTCGCTGTCATCCACGTCGATGACGACAAGTTCCGGCCGGTTTGCCAGTTCCACCGCCTTGGCGACCACCCGCGAGTATTCCCGGTCGGTGATCAGCACCTTCGCTTCGCCGTGGTTCAGGATGAAGGCGATCGCCTCGGGATCCAGGCGGGTATTGATGGTGTTCAGCACGGCGCTGGCGCCCGGCACACCGAAATGGCATTCGTACATTTCCGGCGTGTTGTTGAGCACAACGGCGACGGTGTCGTCCTTGCCGATGCCCAGCTGCTTCAGCGCCGAAGCGAGCCGGCGGCTGCGGGTGTAGGTCTCGCTCCAGCTCTGACGTCGCTTGCCGTGCACGATGGCGACCCGGTCCGGATAGACATAGGCGCTGCGCTCGATGAAGGTGAGCGGCGTGAGCGGTACATAGTTTGCAGCGTTCTTCTCCAGGCCCGTTTGATAGGGCGATGGCTTGTTCTCGGTCATGATGACTCCGCTGTTATGTTTGTCGCAGGGCGCCGCAAAACTCCCTCCAGCTTTCGCGGCGCGCAAGTATTCAATCCCTGATGCATGCCGGGGTCAAGGCCCCGGCCCAGCGCTTGATGTCCGTGCTCAGCCGCGCCAGCGCGATACGATGGGCCTGGACTCCGCCCTCGGCATCTGCACTCGGGGCGGAGTTCGAAACCCGCAGATTCGTGGTGGCAAGCGGCACTTTCTCGCCACGGCGCAGCAACGTGGCCCGTAGCGCGACGGTGGCATGGCTGCGGTCGGCGGCATCGAACACCTGGATGAATT
>NZ_WUEI01000090.1 GCF_012911025.1 Azoarcus sp. TTM-91
GGGAGGGCGAGGGCGGCGGCGATTCTTGACGCTGGCTGCTGCCCGGCTCAAGCCCCGGTTTGTAAGCAAAGCCGCAGCGGCGTTCCCCTGTCTGCAAAAGCACGGCAAACCCGGAAGCGGTATCCTCGGCGCCTTCGCCAGCGCCGGGAAGGTACCCGCGCCAGCCAACATGGCCGCGCCCGCGAGGCGGCGGCCACCCTGCAGGAAGCTGTCCGAATGAAAAGTGCTCTGTTCGTCGATTTCGACAACGTCTATTCCGGCCTGCGCAAGCTGGATCCGGCCATTGCCGACCGTTTCGCCCGCCAGCCCATGGCCTGGATGGACTGGGTGGTGAACACTTTGGCGGTGCCCGACCACATGCCGGCCGACGCCCGCCGCCGGGTGCTGGTGCGCCGCTGCTACCTCAATCCGCAGGCCTACCAGCGCTTCCGCCCGTCCTTCAACCTGGCGGGCTTCGAGATCATCGACTGCCCGGCGCTGACCGGCGAGGGCAAGACCAGCACCGACATCCACATGGTGCTGGACATCATCGACCTGCTGCAGCACGAGGCGCACTACGACGAGTTCATCGTCTTCTCCGCCGACGCCGACTTCACCCCGGTGCTGCGCAAGCTGCGCCGCTGGGACCGCCGCACCACCGTGCTCGCCATCGGTTTCCCCTCCGCCGCCTACCGCGCCTCGGCCGACCTGCTGATCGACCAGGACGCTTTCGTGCGCGAGGCGCTGGGCGCAAGCGAGGAAGACCTCGGCGCGGGCATCAGCATGCCGGCCGAAGCGCACCCGGAGAGCAATGGCGCCGAGACGCTCGCCGCCGCCGCCCGCTTGATCCGGCAGACGGTGGAGGAGTCCGCCTACCCGGTGCCGGCAGCCAAGCTGGCGGCGCTGGTGCTGTCCCGCCTGGACGGCGTGGATGCCGCCAGCTGGAGCGGCCTGGGCAACTTCCGCGGCATGGTGGAGGTGATGAACCTCTCGCCGCTCAAGGTGAGTTGGGAAGGCGGCGGGGTGATCTACGATCCTGCCCGCCATGAGGCGCCGGTGGTACAGCGCGGCAAGGTGGATGCCGAGCCGGAGGAGATGGCGGAGCTGATCAAGGCCACCGTGGCCCAGTCCGCCCAGCCGGTGCCCTGCGCCCGCCTGGCCTCGCTGCTCACCAGCCGCTACGACGGCCTGGCGGCGGACTGGAACGGCAAGGGCGTGTTCCGCAAGTTCGTCGAGTCGCTGGACCTGTCGCCGGTGACCTTCAACTGGCGCGGCTCCGGCGGCTACGCCTACGACCCCGCCCGCCATGCCACCGAGGGCGGCGAGAACCGGCCGGGCACCACCGCCTGGCAGGGCGAGGAAGAGCTGTTCGGCATCGCCCGCCAGATCCACGAGGTGACCGGTGTGCCGCTGCTGCATCCGGCCGATTACCGCGCGCTGTTCGAGGCCATCGCCGCCGATCTCGCCGAGGAGTCCTTCGAGCTGAACGACACCGGCAAGCGGGTGCGCGACCGTTGCCGCGACGCTGGCCACCACATCAGCCGCGCGGACGTCACCTTCGTGCTGCGCGGCCTGCTGTTCCGCGGCCATGTGTTCGGTCAGGGCGAGGACGACGTCGCCTCGCTGAGCCGCAAGCTGGCGGACAACGTGCGTTCCCTGTGCCTGCGCGAGCAGATGATGATCGACTGGGCCACCGATGGCGCCATCCGCAAGTGGATCGCCGGCCAGTGAAGGCCTGACCGGGGCCGGTCGTCAGCCGGGCTGTGGGGGGGGGCAGGGTTCGTCGGGAGGCTCGGGTCTCGCCCTCCAGCGGGCCCGGCTGGATCCGAGCGCAAGGCCCCGGGGCCGGCTTGCCCGGCGCCAGCTCGAAAGCTCTCCCGTTTTCTCTGCAGGCTTGCGGAGGATGAATGCCGTGGGCGCGGCCCAGTCAGCCCCCGTGCGGCGGGAAGTGGCGACCCGGGCGGGTGCCAAAAGGGGCGATGCTGCAGGGCAGAAAAAGCCCAGCGCGGCCGCCCGGCTTGTCATAAGCTGGCGCCCCCGACTTCACCCCGCGCGGATACTCCCAAATGGCCGGTTCCAGCCTGCTTGCCCTGATAGACGACATCGCCACCCTGCTCGACGACATCTCGTTGATGAGCAAGGTGGCCGCCAAGAAGACCGCCGGGGTGCTGGGCGATGACCTCGCCCTCAACGCCCAGCAGGTCACTGGCGTGAAGGCGGAGCGCGAGCTGCCGGTGGTGTGGGCGGTGGCGCTGGGCTCGCTGCGCAACAAGGCCATCCTGGTGCCGGCGGCGCTGGCGATCAGCGCCTTCGCGCCGTGGGCGGTGACGCCGCTGCTGATGGTGGGCGGCGCCTTCCTCTGCTTCGAAGGCTTCGAGAAGCTGGCGCACAAGTTTTTCGGCGGCCACGGCGAAGAGGCGCACGCCGGCGAGGCCCAGCGCCAGGAGCGGGTGGCTGCGCTGAGCGATCCGGCGGTGGACCTGGTGGCGCTGGAGAAGGACAAGATCAAGGGGGCGGTGCGCACCGACTTCATCCTGTCGGCGGAGATCATCGCCATCACCCTGGGCACGGTGTCCGAGGCGCCGCTGGGCACCCAGTTCGCGGTACTCACCACCATCGCGCTGGTGATGACGGTGGGCGTTTATGGCCTGGTCGCCGGCATCGTCAAGCTGGACGATGCCGGCCTCTACCTCAGCAAGCTGAGCGGCAGCTTCCCGCGCGCGCTCGGCCGCGGCATCCTCGCCGCCGCGCCTTACCTGATGAAGAGTCTGTCGGTGCTGGGCACCATCGCCATGTTCCTGGTCGGCGGCGGCATCCTGGTGCATGGCCTGCCGCCAGTGCATCACGCCATCGAGCATGCGGCCGAGGTGGCCGGTGGCGTGGGTGGAGTCGGCGGTCTGCTGCAAGCGCTGACGCCGGCTTTGCTGAACGGCCTGTTCGGCGTGCTGGCCGGTGCGCTGGTGCTGGCCGGCGTCAGCCTGGCGCAGAGGCTGTTCCGCCGCCGCGCCTGAGTTTCCCCCCGGTTCAGGCCGCGCCGGCAAGGCGGCGGCCGAAGAAGGCCAGCCCTTCGGTGTCCGGCACCGCGTAGCGGCCGCGGTGGAACAGCAGCGGCGCCTGCTCGGCGCTGGAGAAGTTCAGCACCCGGCCGACCAGGATCAGGTGGTCGCCGCCCTCGTAGCGATGCTCCACGCTGCATTCGAACACCGCCGCGCAACCCGCCAGCAGCGGCGCGCCGCCTTCGCCCTCGACCACGTCCAGCCCGCCGAACTTGTCGGTGGAGGCACGGGCGAAGCGGTCGGACAGGGCCTGCTGGTCGCTCGCCAGCACATGGACCGCAAAGTGCCCGGCCTGCTGGAAGGCCGGCAGGCTCCAGGATTTTTTCGCCAGGCTCCACAGCACCAGCGGCGGCTCCAGGGATACCGAGGCGAAGCTGTTCACGGTGACACCCACCGGCTCGCCCTCGGCGTCGCGGGTGGTGACGATGGTGACGCCGGTGGCGAAGTGGCCAAGGGCGTCGCGGAAGGCGCGGGGATCGAACATGGTGCTTGTCCTCTGGGATGGCCGGATCGGGGCCGGCTCTGGTGTGGTTGGGGTGGTGGGCGGCCAGGCGGAGTTTGCGCGGGGCACCGCCTCTCCGCCGTGGGCAGCGCATGCATCCCCCAAGGCCTTTTCTCTCTGCAGTGAGTAAGGGGCGAGCGACGCCTTTCTCCCCGCCCCTCGCGGGAGATGGGCCGGGGGAGAGGGGGACGGCGCCAGGTCACACTGGCACCCTGAACGGGCGCTCGCCCTCTTCGCTCCCTCTGCCGCGAGGGGAGAGGGAGCGAAGAGGGGCCTGCAGCGGGTTCGACCTCTCTGAACCGCTACTGCTTTACGCCGCCTTCTGCGCCTCGCTGGCGATCAGCCGGTCCGCATCCGCCGCCTCGTACCAGTAGTGCGCGAAGTCGCGCGGATCGTTGAAGCCATCCGCGATGCGGGCGGCGATGCCGGGGAACTGCTGGGCGGCGCCGAGCAGGTTCACCCGGAAGTCGGGCGGCGGGAACAGCAGGCTGTTGGTCCAGCGCACCGCTTCCTTGGCATAGCCGTTGTAGAAGGCGTCGAAGGTGCCCTGCATCCAGGCTTCGTCGAAGGGCAGGGCGCCGCGGGCGACGATGGCGTCGTAGTAGGCACCGGCGCCCTTGGTGGCGTTGTTCGAGCCCTGGCCGGTGATGGGGTCGTTCACCAGCACCGCGTCGCCCATGCCCATGACCTTGCGGCCGGAGGGCAGGGTGAGCACCGGCTTGCGCACCATAGGCGTGATCTTGCCGGAGAGGATGCCGTTCGGGTCGGTGAGCTGGCAGTCGCGGCTGCGCTCGTATTCCCAGGGCACGAAGGTCTTGAGGACGTTCATGCTGGCTTCGAAGTGCTGCTCCGGGCTGAGGCCGGCCCAGCAGTCCATCGGACCGCCGGGCACGCCCTCCAGCACCATGATGTCGCAGGCCTGGGTCTCGCCGTTGCCCTTGGTGGTGAGGGCAGGGAAGACGAAGTATTCGCCGACGCCGGGGATGAGGTTGAAGTTCACACACTCCGGGTAGTCGTGGCGCTTCATGCCGGTGACGTAGGTGAGCGCCAGGGCGCGCATCGGCTGCTTCACCGGCGAGCGCTCTTCGTCGCGGCCCAGCAGGTTCACGATCTCGCCCTTGCCGCCTGCCAGCAGCACCAGTTCGTGGCTGGCGGCCAGCGCCTCCAGTTCCGGCACGCCGACGTTGGCGATGCGCAGGTCGCCGCCGCGGCGCTCGAATTCCTTCATCCAGCCGGGCATCTTGACGCGCTGGTCCACCGACTGGCCCGGCTTGTCCAGCAAGGCATGCCAGTGGATGGCCTGGGTGCCGCTGCCGTCCGGCGCCGGCACCGAGAAGCTGATGCCGTCGGTCCAGGGGCATTCGTCTTCCCACTGGTTCATGCCGAAGCGGCGTTCGATGGCGAGCGCCGGATCGAAGATGAACTGGGACGACATCACCTTGCCGTTCCACACTTCCTCGGCGCTACGGTTGGTGACGATGGTGACCTGGTAACCCTGGTCGAGCAGGGCGCAGCCCAGCAGCAGGCCGGCCTGGCCGGCGCCGACGATGGCGACGCTGCGGGGAGTGACTTTGGTTTCGGACATGGGAGTGACGCTCATGGTGGGGCTCCGGGTGATCAGTTCATCAGGCGGGTGATGGCGGCGCCGGGGCCTTCCGGGCCGAGGGCGGTGTAGCCGCCGTCGCAGGCGTAGTCGGCGCCGGTGACGAAGCTGGCGTTGTCCGACAGCAGGAAGAGGACGACCTGCGCCACTTCCTCGGGCAGGCCGAGGCGGCCGAGGATGTGGTAGTCCGCCGCCACAGCGTCGGCCTTGGCCTTGTCGTTGCCGCTGAGGGCCTCGATGACCGAGGACCAGGTCCAGCCCGGCGACACGCCGTTCACCCGGATGCGGTCGCCCTTCAGGTCCAGCGCCGCCGTGCGGGTGAACTGCACCAGCGCGGCCTTGGTGATGGGGTAGAGCCAGCGGCCGCTTTGCGCCGCATGGGCGGAGATGGAGTGGAAGTTGACCACCGCGCCACCGCCGCGGGCGGCCATCTCCGGCTGGCAGGCCTGCAGCATCATCGCCGCGCCCACCAGGTTCACATTGCAGGCCTGCAGCCACTCGGCGCGGCTGGAGGAGGCGCCGTTGTCGGCGTAGGTACACGCGCAGTTCACCAGGAAGTCGATGCCGCCGAAGGCATCCTTGGTGGCGGCGACGCAGGCGGCGATCTGCTTGTCATCGGTGACGTCGGTGGCGATGAAGCGGGCGCTGGCGCCCAGGCGGGCCGCGGCGGCGTCGCCCTTGGCGGTGTCGATGTCCGCCAGCACCACCCTGGCGCCCTCGGCGATCAGGGCGCGGGCAACCGCCTCCCCGATCATCGTGGCGCCGCCGGTGACGATGGCGGTCTTGCCGGATATTCCTTTCATGTCCGCTCTCCAGTTGGGGACGCCTGTCTGCGGCGTCGCTGGAGAACAGTTTTCATTGCCGGCGGATGACGCGGCTATCCGGAAAGCGCGACCGCGGTATCCGGAATGCGCGTCGCAAACGCACCCGGATAGTGCGTATTTGCTGGGGTTTGGCGGGTTTTTGATGCGTATGGAATTGCTGTGCCGCGCAATGTGGATCAGCCGATGGCAGTGCTGCCCGCACCACTGCGGTGCCCATGCCTTTGGCGCATCGCCGCAGCGGCTTCAGGCCGCCGGGAGCAGGGCGGGCGCCTCAGCTGCGGCGGTTGCGGCCGGCGGTCTGCGAAGGCGTTTCGCCGAAGCGGCCCTTGTAGTAGGCGGAGAAGCGGCCGAGGTGGTAGAAGCCGTAGCGGTGGGCGATATCGGTTACCGAGTTGCCTTCGGGGCCGGCCACCTGCAGCGCGGCGCGCACCCGCTCCAGGCGCACGTCGCGCAGGTAGTTGAGCGGCGAACTGCCGCAGTGGCGGCGGAAGCCTTCCTCCAGCGCGCGCACGCTGACACAGGCGGAGCGGGCGATGTCGCCGACGCTGATGGCGTCGGATGCATGGGCGTGGATGTAATCCACCGCCCGCTGCACATGGCGCGGCGGCCCGGCCTCCGCCGGCGCGGCCAGGCGTTCGCTGTAATTGTGCTGGTGCAGCTGCAGCAGGCCGCGCAGCAGGCAATCCTCCAACGCGCTGACGGTGGGGCGGAAGCGCAGCCAGTCGGCTCCACACTGGTCGATGTTCACCGCCAGGTCCTGCACCATGCGGCACCAGCTCTGGGTAAGGCCTTCGCGGCGGGGGAGGGCGACCTGGAAGGCGAGCGGGCGCTCCGGCTCGAAGCCGAGCTGGTCGGCCAGCCGGCGTTCCAGCGCCTTGCGCGGAATCCACAGCATCAGCTGGCGGGCGTCGTGGCGCCAGCGCATCTCGACCTCGCCGTCGGGGTTGAGGATGGAGGCCAGGTCCGGCGAGGAGGTGAGCGCCTCGCCGCCGCAGCGCACCTGGGCGGCACCGCTGAGCGGGATCTGCACCAGGTAGAACTCCTTCAGCTGGCCCGGCAGGATGTCCACATCCGTGCCGTAAGTGAGGAAGTTGAGCGCGGTCTCGCCCAGGCGCACCAGGTTGTGACGCGAGGCAAAAGACTGGCGGCCGGAGACCTGGCGCAGGTCGTGGGGGCAGAACACCCGGGCAACCTTCTCGCGCGCCTCGTCCACATCGCTGGAACTGAACAGCGGAAAGGCGGCCAGCGGCTCGACTGTGTGCAGGCCGTTCACCGACACAGCCCCGGAACGGCAAGCGGCAGGGTAATTGCTTGTTGCATTGCACGCTCCACAATAGATAACGTATAGACTTAAACAATTTATAAGCAAAGCTGCGCGGATCGCAAGCGCGCCGGTAGTCTCCCCCGGCACCCCAGGCGCTAATTGAGGAATAGAGCATGCAGCAAGAAACCGGCAAGCCGATTCCGGTAGACCGCCCAGCCCCGGCGCGGGAGGCTGCGCCCGACGAAGAGCGCTTCGTCGACAGCTACCTCGCCTTCCTGCTGGCCCAGGCCAGCAGCCGCATTTCCCACGAGTTCCACCGCGAAGTGAACGATGCCGGCCTGTCGGTGACCGAATGGCGGGTGCTCGCCAGCCTGGAGGGCAGCGAGGGCGAGAGCGTGGGCTTGCTGAGCCAGCTCACGCTGACCAAGCAACCCACGCTGAGCAAGGTACTGCAGCGGATGGAGGCGGAAGGCCTGGTCTCTCGCGCCCGGGTGCGCGCCGACCGCCGCCAGACGGTGGTGCAGATCACGCCCAAGGGCCACCGTCTAACCGACGCCCTGCGCGAGCGCGCCAGCCGCCACCAGGAAGCGGTGCTGGAGCCCTTCGGCCGGCGCAAGGGCGAACTGCTGCTGCGCATGCTGCGCCAATTGCTGGCGCTGCATCCGGCCCAGCCGCCGAGCGATGCAAGCGACGGCGAGAGCACGCTTTCTCCTCCCGCCTGAGCCTATTCACACACCGATAAAGCGACTTCTGCAGGACATTTGATCCAGGACAAATCCCGGCGACCAGTGAGTGTTGACTTAATAGTTTAGAAGTGAAATATTCTTCATTAAACGAGCAAGCCAAAACCCCTCGTCGTTCCGGCGCGTGGTCACCGGCAGCGTGATTACGGGTCCGACCTCATAACCATAGGAGCAGCAGCATGCGCATCGTGTGTATCGGTGGGGGCCCCGCGGGCCTGTATTTCGCGATCCTGATGAAGAAGCTGAACCCGGCCCATCAGATCACCGTGGTCGAGCGCAACAAGCCCTACGACACCTTCGGCTGGGGCGTCGTGTTCTCCGATGCCACCATGGACAATATGCGGGTATGGGATCCGGTGACCGCCGATGCCATCCAGGTCGCGTTCAACCACTGGGACGACATCGAGCTGCGCTTCAAGGGCCAGCTGATTCGCAGCGGCGGCCACGGCTTCGTGGGCATCGGCCGCAAGCACATGCTCAACATTCTGCAGGCCCGCTGCGAAGAGCTGGGCGTGGAACTGGTGTTCGAGCGCGACGTGGATTCCGACCTGGAATTCCCGGATGCCGACCTGATCATCGCCTCCGACGGCATCAACTCCAAGATCCGCAACCGTTACGAAGATGTCTTCAAGCCGGACATCGTCACCCGCCCCAACCGTTACATCTGGCTGGGCACCAACAAGCTGTTCGATGCCTTCAACTTCATTTTCGAAGAGACCGAACACGGCTGGTTCCAGGCTCACATCTACAAGTTCGACGACACCACCACCACCTTCATCGTCGAATGTCCCGAACACGTCTGGCTGGCTCACGGCCTCGACAAGGCCGACCAGCAGCAATCCATCGAATTCTGCGAGAAGCTCTTCGGCAAGCACCTCGACGGCTACCCGCTGATGACCAACGCCCGCCACCTGCGCGGCTCCGCCTGGCTGAATTTCCAGCGCGTGAAGTGCGAGCAGTGGCACCACTTCAACGGCAAGAGCCATGTGGTGCTGATGGGCGACGCGGTGCACACCGCCCACTTCGCCATCGGCTCCGGCACCAAGCTGGCGCTGGAAGACGCTATCGACCTCACCAAGCTGTTCCAGGAAGAGGGCGACACCGTCGACAACATTCCCGCGGTGCTGGCCCGCTACCAGGAAGTGCGCGGCATCGATGTGCTGCGCCTGCAGAACGCCGCCTGGAACGCCATGGAGTGGTTCGAGGTGTGCGACGCCCGCTACTGCAACACCATGGAGCCGGAGCAGTTCATGTACTCCATGCTCACCCGCTCGCAGCGCATCTCGCATGAGAACCTGCGCGAACGCGACGCGGCCTGGCTGGGCGGCTTCGAGAAGTGGTTCGCCGAGAAGGCTGGCGTCAAGGTCGAGGAAGGCAAGCCGGTGCCGCCGCCGATGTTCACCCCGTTCAAGCTGCGCGGCCTGACGGTGCCGAACCGGGTGGTGATGTCGCCGATGGCCATGTACTCCGCCGAAGACGGCACCGCCAACGACTTCCACCTGGTGCATTTCGGCTCCCGCGCCCTGGGCGGCGCCGGGCTGCTCTACACCGAGATGACCTGCGTCTCGCCGGACGCCCGCATCACCCCGGGCTGCCTGGGCCTGTACAAGCCGGAGCATGTCACCGCGCTCAAGCGCATCGTCGATTTCGTCCATGCCAACAGCAGCGCCAAGATGGGCGTGCAGCTGGGCCACGCCGGCCGCAAGGGCGCGACCAAGCTGGCCTGGGAAGGCATCGACCAGCCGCTGGAAGCCGGCGCCTGGGAGCTGTACTCCGCCTCGCCGCTGCCCTACCTGCCGCACAGCCAGGTGCCGCGCGAGATGACCCGCGCCGACATGGACCGGGTGAAGGAAGATTTCGTCCGCTCCACCAAGATGGCCGCCGAAGCCGGCTTCGACATCCTCGAATACCACTGCGCCCACGGCTACCTGATGTCCAGCTTCCTGTCGCCGCTGACCAACCAACGCAGCGACGAGTACGGTGGCAGCATGGCCAACCGCGCCCGCTTCCCGCTGGAAGTGTTCAAGGCCATGCGTGAAGTGTGGCCGGCGGACAAGCCGATGTCGGTGCGCTTCTCCTGCCACGACTGGTTCCCCGGCGGCAACACCGCCGACGACGCGGTGGAACTGGCCCGCCTGTTCAAGGATGCCGGCGCCGACATCATCGACTGCTCCTCCGGCCAGGTGTGGAAGGGCGAGCAACCGGTGTATGGCCGCATGTTCCAGACCCCGTTCGCCGACCGCATCCGCAACGAAGTGGGCATCCCCACCATCGCCGTGGGCGCCATCTTCGAGGCGGACCATGTGAACAGCATCATCTCCGCCGGCCGTGCCGACCTCTGCGCGGTGGCCCGTCCGCACCTCGCCGACCCGGCCTGGACCCTGCACGAAGCGGCCAAGATCGAGTACAAGGGCATCGCCTGGCCGAAGCAGTACATCTCCGGCCGCGGCCAGTACGAAACCAACCTGAAGCGCAGCTACGCGGCCCTCGGCAAGTAAGCCGCAGGCTGCAATACTCGGCGGCCGCCGCTCCATCCGGGGCTGCGGCAAGCCAACCGGGACGCGAGGAAAGGGAAGCGCAATGAACGCAACCTCCAACAACGACAGAGAGAACGCCCTGCCGCTCGCCGGCCGCCATGCGGTGGTCACCGGCGCGGGCAGCGGCATCGGCGAGGCGATCGCCCTCGAACTCGCCCGCCTGGGCGCCACCCTGACCTTGCTCGGCCGCCGGCCGGCGCCGCTGGAAGCCACGCTCGCCAAGCTGGCGGGCGAGGGCCACGGCGTCGCGGTGGCGGATATCACCGACCTGGCCGGCGTCAGCGCCGCCATGGAAGCCGCCGCTGTAGTTCGCGGAGCGGTCGCCATCCTGGTGAACAACGCCGGCGCGGCCAAGAGCGCGCCGGTGACCAAGACCACGCCGGAGCTGTGGCAGGAGATGCTCACGGTGAATCTCACCGGCACCTTCAACTGCACCCACGCGGTGCTGCCCGGCATGCAGGCGGCGCGCTGGGGCCGCATCGTCAACATCGCCAGCACCGCCGGCCTCATCGGCTACGGTTACGTGTCCGCCTACTGCGCCGCCAAGCACGGCGTCATCGGCTTCACCCGCGCGGTGGCGCTGGAGGTGGCGAAGCAGGGCATCACCGTGAATGCGGTCTGCCCCGGCTATACCGACACGCCGCTGCTGGGCGGCGCGGTGGACAACATCGTCGCCAAGACCGGCCGCAGCGCCGACGAGGCCAAGACCACGCTGGCGGCCAGCAACCCGCAGGGTCGCCTGGTGCAGCCGGAAGACGTCGCTGCCGCGGTGGGCTGGCTCTGTCTGCCGTCCGCCGCCGCCATCCACGGCCAGGCGGTGCCCGTTGCCGGTGGCGAGGTGATGGCGGGCTGAACGCGCCCGCCGCCGCAAGCGAACCGGCTCCGCGGGCGCAGACCCGGAGAACCGTTTTCATCCCGCTTCAAAAGAGAGAGGAGAGAGAGACCACCATGGCCGAATTGTCCATGCAAGATCACAAGCGTCCTTTCAAGGACTACCAGGCGCGCCATTTCCGCTGGGAATGCAGCGCCGACGGCCGGGTGGCCACCATCACCCTGAACCGTCCGGAAAAGAAAAATCCGCTGACCTTCGATTCCTACGCCGAACTGCGCGACCTGTTCCACAACCTGAAGTACGCGAGCGACGTGCGCGCGGTGGTGATCCAGGGCGAGGGCGGCAACTACTGCTCCGGCGGCGACGTGTTCGAGATCATCGAGCCGCTGACCAAGATGACCATGCCGGAACTGGTCGAATTCACCCGCATGACCGGCGACCTGGTGAAAACCATGCGCCGCGCGCCGCAACCGGTGATCTCCGCCATCGACGGCTTTTGCGCCGGCGCCGGCGCCATGGTGGCGCTGGCCTCCGACTTCCGTCTCGGCACCCCGGCGACCAAGACCGCCTACCTGTTCACCCGCGTCGGCCTTGCCGGTGCAGACATGGGTGCCTGCGGCCTGCTGCCGCGCATGATCGGCCAGGGCCGCGCCACCGAACTGCTGATGACCGGTCGGGTGATGAGCGCCGAGGAAGGCCTCTCCTGGGGCTTCTTCAGCGCCCTGCACCAACCGGAAGAGCTGCTGGGCAAGGCCCAGGCGCTGGCGCAGTCGCTGGCCGACGGCCCCTGGTTCGCCCACACCATGACCAAGACCATGCTCAACCAGGAGTGGGCGATGGGCATCGAGGAAATGGTGGAGTCCGAAGCCCAGGCCCAGGCGATCTGCATGATGACCGGCGACTTCCGCCGCGCCTTCGAAGCCTTCGCCGCCAAGCAGAAACCGAAGTTCGAAGGCAACTGAGAGACCGGCCATGGACCGCTCCATACTCGAACTGCCGTTCTACGGCGACGAACACCGCAAGCTGTCGGAGGCCATCTTCAACTGGGCGTCCACCGACATGCCCGCGGTGGACCACCACGACACCGACAACGCCTGCCGTCAGCTGGTGACGGCGCTGGGCAAGGCGGGCTTCCTGCGCTACTGCGTGCCGGCCGCCTACGGCGGCGCGCTGGACGCGCTGGATTCCCGCTCGCTCTGCATCGCCCGCGAAACCCTGGCCTACCACGACGGCCTGGCCGACTTCGCCTTCGCCATGCAGGGCCTGGGCACCGGCGCCATCACCCTGTCCGGCAGCGAAGAGATGAAGCGCCATGTGCTGCCGAAGACGGCCTCCGGCGAGTGGATCGCCGCCTTCGCCCTGACCGAGCCGGACGCCGGCTCCGACGTCGGCGCGATGGCCTGCGAAGCGCGGCTGGAAGGTGAGCACTACGTCATCAACGGCGAGAAGACCTGGATCTCCAACGGCGGCATCGCCGATGTGTATTGCCTGTTCGCCCGCACCGGCGAGGCGCCCGGCACCCGCGGCATTTCCGCATTCGTGATCTACCCGGACATGCCCGGCTTCGAGATCGCCGAGCGGCTGGACGTGATCGCGCCGCATCCGCTGGCACGCCTGCGCTTCACCGACATGAAGGTGCCGGTGGCCAACCGCCTGGGCGCGCCGGGCGAGGGTTTCAAGGTGGCGATGCGCACCCTGGACATCTTCCGCTCCTCGGTGGCCGCCGCCGCGCTGGGTTTCGCCCGCCGCGCGCTGGATGAAGCGCTGGCCCACGCCCGCAAGCGGCCGATGTTCGGCCACACGCTGGCGGACTTCCAGCTCACCCAGGCCAAGCTGGGCGACATGGCCACCGACATCGAAGCCGGCGCGCTGCTCACCGCCCGCGCCGCCTGGCGCCGCGACGTGCAGAAGCTGCCGACCACCCGCGAGGCGGCGATGGCGAAGATGACCGCCACCGAGAACGCCCAGCGCGTGATCGACGCCGCGGTGCAGATCCACGGCGGGCAGGGCGTGCGCACCGGGGTGAAGGTGGAATCCCTTTACCGCGAGATCCGCGCGCTACGGATTTACGAAGGTGCGACCGAGGTCCAGAAGCTGATCGTCGCTCGCGAATTGATGAAGTAAGACCCCAACACCGGACGCACACAACCGGACCGAAGGAGCATAGAGAGATGAGCAAGATTCACTTTGACTGGGCAGACCCGCTGCACCTCGACAGCCAGCTGACCGACGTCGAACGCATGGTGCGCGACACCGCCCGTTCCTACTGCCAGGAGCAGCTGCTGCCGCGCGTGCAGGAAGCCTTCCGCCACGAGAAGACCGACCCGGCCATCTTCCGCGAGATGGGCGAACTGGGCCTGCTCGGCCCCACCATCCCGGAAGAGTACGGCGGCGCCGGCATGAACTACGTCAGCTACGGCCTGATCGCGCGTGAAGTGGAGCGCGTCGACTCCGGCTACCGCTCGATGATGAGCGTGCAGTCCTCCCTGGTGATGGTGCCGATCAACGAATTCGGCACCGAAGCGCAGAAGCAGAAGTACCTGCCCAAGCTCGCCAGCGGCGAATGGATAGGCTGCTTCGGCCTGACCGAACCCAACCACGGCTCCGACCCCGGTTCCATGGTCACCCGCGCCAAGAAGGTGGACGGCGGCTACAGCATCTCCGGCGCCAAGATGTGGATCACCAACAGCCCGATCGCCGACGTGTTCGTGGTCTGGGCCAAGGACGACGAAGGCCAGATCCGCGGTTTCATCCTCGAGAAGGGCTGGAAGGGCCTGTCCGCCCCGGCCATCCACGGCAAGGTCGGCCTGCGCGCCTCCATCACCGGCGAAATCGTCATGGACGAAGTGTTCTGCCCGGAAGAGAACGCCTTCCCGACGGTGCGCGGCCTGAAGGGCCCCTTCACCTGCCTGAACTCCGCCCGCTACGGCATCGCCTGGGGCGCGCTGGGCGCGGCCGAGGCCTGCTACGAAACCGCCCGCCAATACGTGCTGGACCGCAAGCAGTTCGGCCGCCCGCTCGCCGCCAACCAGCTTATCCAGAAGAAGCTGGCCGACATGCTGACCGAGATCACCCTCGGCCTGCAGGGCTGCCTGCAACTGGGCCGCATGAAGGACGCCGGCACCGCCGCGGTGGAAATCACCTCCATCATGAAGCGCAACAGCTGCGGCAAGTCCCTGGACATCGCCCGCGTGGCGCGCGACATGCTGGGCGGCAACGGCATCTCCGACGAGTTCTGCGTGGCCCGCCACCTGGTGAACCTGGAGGTGGTGAACACCTACGAAGGCACGCACGACGTGCATGCCCTCATCCTCGGCCGTGCCATCACCGGCATTGCCGCTTTTTCCAACTGAAGCGCCACTAAAACATAAACAGGAGCGAGACCCGCCATGACCACCACTGACACCCAGCAGGACGACGCATTGGAAGTGGAACCGGTCGAATTCGTTGTCGAGCGCGGCGTGCGCTTCGCCGACTGCGACCCGGCGGGGATCGTCTTCTTCCCCAACTATTTCCGCATGCTGAACGGCGTGGTCGAGGATTGGTGGGCCAGCGTGGGCCACCCCTGGACCGAGCTCGTCACGCAGCGCCGCGTCGGGACGCCGACGGTGCAGCTCGATACCGAGTTTCTCCATCCGTCCAAGTTCGGCGAGACCCTGCAGTTCCACCTCACGGTGGAGCAGCTGGGTAACTCCTCGCTGATCTTTCGCCACGTCATCGTCGGCGACGACCGCGTGCGCATGCGTGCGCGCCAGGTTCTGGTGGCCACCTCGCTGGAGACGCACAAGTCCATTCCCTGGCCGGAAGACGTCAGGCAAGCGGTGACCCGTTTCATGGAGAAGTGAAGATGCACAAGACCCTTCAGCCGGAAGGCTGGCTCAAGCCCCGCGGCTACGCCAATGGCATCGAAGCCCGCGGCCGTCAGATCTTCGTCGGTGGCCAGATCGGCTGGAACGGCGAATGCCGCTTCGAGAGCACCGACCTCGTCCAGCAAGTGTTCCAGGCCCTCAGCAACATCCGCGAGGTGATGGCTGTGGCTGGCGCCGGCCCGGAGCATATGGTGCGGATGACGTGGTACCTTAAGGACAAGAAAGAGTACAACGCCCGCCTGAAGGAAATCGGCGCCGCCTACCGCGAAGTGATGGGCAAGAACTTCCCCGCGATGACCGCAGTGCAGGTCGCCGACCTGGTGGAAGACGAAGCCCAGGTCGAGATCGAAGTCACCGCGGTCATTCCCGACTGAACGGGGATCGCGGCGCGGGACGATGTGCTCGTCGCCGCTTCATCCATCCGTACAGAGAGGACACATG
The DNA here is from genome assembly GCF_012911025.1 of Azoarcus sp. TTM-91. Taxonomy (GTDB): domain Bacteria; phylum Pseudomonadota; class Gammaproteobacteria; order Burkholderiales; family Rhodocyclaceae; genus Azoarcus. Next base: position 15,651 of record NZ_WUEI01000090.1, read on the forward strand.
ACGACTCCACGCTATAGCGCCGCCGAGGGGCTGCAGGTTGCCGGCCCCGAAGCCGGCGTGCTCGAAATCCGGCTGGACCGCCCGCAGGCGCGCAACGCGCTGTCCACCCCGCTGCTGCGCGGTCTTGCCGCCCTGCTGGAACAGGCCGAGCGCGACGACGATGTGCGCGCGGTGGTGCTCACCGGCGGCGACAAGGTCTTCGCCGCCGGCGCCGACCTGGCGGAGATGGCCGCCAAGGACATGCAGGCAGTGCTGCTGGAAGAGCGGCCGCGCTTGTTCGGCGTGGTCGCCCGCTTTCCCAAGCCCATCGTCGCCGCCGTCTGTGGCTATGCGCTGGGCGGCGGCTGCGAGCTGGTGATGCATGCGGATATCGTGATCGCCGGCGAGGGCGCCCAGTTCGGCCAGCCGGAGATCAACCTCGGCATCATCCCCGGCGCCGGCGGCACGCAGCGCCTGACCCATGCGGTGGGCAAGTCGGTGGCGATGAAGCTGGTGCTGGCGGGTGAATTCCTCACCGCGGCGGAAGCGCTCTCCGCCGGCCTGGTCGCCGAAGTGGTGGCGGACGATGCCTGCATTGCGCGCGCCCATGCGCTGGCGCAGAAGATCGCCGCCAAGGCGCCGCTGGCCGTGCGCTTGGCGAAGGATGCGGTGCTGCAATCCTTCGAAGTGCCGCTGTCGGCCGGTCTGGCGCTGGAACGGCGCAATTTCGTCGTGCTTGCCGGCACCGAGGATCGCAACGAAGGCGTCAAGAGCTTCCTGGAGAAGCGCAAGCCGGAGTGGAAGGGCCGCTGAGCCGCGCAGGCGCGGCGCGCCACCGCTGCAGTTGAACGGGCCGGTCATCCGGCCCGTATTGCATTGGGCGGCGGCCTGAAGGCCGGAGAGGCGCCGCGGGCCGCAGCGCGCCTTGCCGGCGCGCCGTACGGGATGCCGACCATTGCGGTTCCGGCTGCTCATGGTGCACTGCTACAATCCGCGCCGTCCCGACTATTTCCTCTCCCTCAAATAAATGAAGCGACTAGAAAGCAAGTTCGAACACATCCTGTTCAGTAGCCGCTGGCTGATGGCGCCGGTCTACTTCGGCCTGGTGCTGGCGCTGATCGTGCTGCTGGTGAAGTTCGGCAAGGAGGTTTTCTACCTCTTCGACCACATCATGACCGCCACCGGCGGCGAGATGATCATCGGCGTGCTGTCGCTGGTGGACATCGCGCTGATCATGAACCTGCTGGTCATCATCATGTTCAGCGGTTACGAGAACTTCGTCTCCAAGATGGAAGATCTCCACAACCACCAGGACAGGCCCGACTGGATGGGCCACATCGGCTTCTCCGACCTGAAGATCAAGTTGATCGGCTCCATCGTCGCCATCTCGGGTATCGAGCTGCTGAAGGCCTTCATGAACGTGGACAACCTGACCGACCGCCACCTGGCCTGGATGGTGGGCATCCACATCACCTTCCTGGCCTCGGGCGTGCTGTATGCGCTGATGGACAAGATCAGCTACAAGAGCCACTGAGGCCCTGCGGCCACAGGGGCGCTGGTGCCCCCGGCCCGCGCCTCCCGGGCGCGGCGGAAAAAAGCATACGGCCCGGCAAATTGCCGGGCCGTATGCTTATGGAGGCCGGGTCTCAGCCCGCGTCGGCCAGGTTTTGCGCTTCGCCCAGATTGCCGACCAGCGCCAGTTCTTCCACCGACAGCACCTTGTCGGTATCTAGCAGCACCACGAAGCCCCTGTCCAGCTTGCCCATGCCGGCGATGAAGTCGTTGCGCAGGCGGGCGCCGAAGCTGGGGGCAGGCTCGATCTGGTGGGCGGGTACGTCCAGCACCTCGTTCACCGCATCCACCATGGCGCCGAAGACGAGCTGGCCCTCGTCGCTGCCGACTTCGACGATGACGATGCAGCTGCGCCGTCCTGGCTGCAGGGGCGGGCGGTCGAAGCGCACCGCCAGGTCGATGACCGGCACCACCGCGCCCCGCAGGTTGATGACGCCGCGCACGTAGGGCGGCGTCATCGGCACCGGGGTGAGGTTGCCGTACTCGATGATCTCCT
>NZ_WUEI01000091.1 GCF_012911025.1 Azoarcus sp. TTM-91
CCTCCCCAGCCGGTGACTTGATGTAAAGCCCGCCCGCTCCCGGAAACCCGCCGCGACCCCGCCGGTCGCACCCTGGCACCATCCGCGGGCCAAGCCAGCGCAGGTCCACCCGGCCGCTACCCGCCACGTTGAACAGGCATCCGCCTGCCACCACGCCGCCGCAACAGGGAGGGACGGATCCACCATGAGCCTGGTCCAGCAGTCCATCGCCGCCCACCGTTTCGGCCTCGGCGAGCCCTCCCTCGCCGGCATCGGCGATCCCGTGCGCTGGCTGCAGGCCCAGCTGGCCGCGGCACCGCAAGCCTGGTCGCCGCCGCCCAAGCCGGTGCATGGCGAGCAGGACGCCGAAGAGACCAAACGCCGGCGCTACCGCGACTGGCTGCGCGCAGAAGCAGAAGCGCGCTGGACCCACCAGATCGACAGCGCCGCGCCCTTCGCCGAGCGGCTGGTCACGCTGTGGTGCAACCACTTCACCGTCTCCGCGCTGCGCGGGCCGGTCGCGCCCCTGGTCGGCGCCTTCGAGCGCGATGCCATCCGCCCCCACGCCTGCGGCCGCTTCGGCGACATGCTGCAGGCCGCCACCCTGCATCCGGCCATGCTGCGCTACCTGGACAACGTCCAGTCGGTCGGGCCGGATTCGCCCGCCGGCAGCCGTGGCAAGCGCGGCCTCAACGAAAACCTCGCACGCGAGCTGCTGGAGCTGCACGCCCTGGGCGTGGATGGCGGCTATTCCCAGGACGACGTGCGCGCGCTGGCGGCGGTGCTCACCGGCTGGACGGTGGATGCCGACAGCGGCGAGATGCGCTTCGACGCCCGCCGCCACCAGCCCGGCGCCAAGCACATCCTCGGCCGCCGCTACGCCGAGGACGGCGAGGGCGAGATCCGCGCGGTGCTGCGCGACCTCGCCACCACCCCGGCCTGCGCCCGCCACGTCGCCGACCGGCTGGCGCGCCACTTCGTCGCCGACGAACCACCGCCGGCGCTGGTGCAGGCACTGTCGCGGCACTACCTGGACAGCGGCGGCGACCTCGCCGAAGTCTGCCGCGCCCTGGTCGCCCATCCGCTGGCCTGGGACGCCGGCTTTCCCAAGCTCAAGCTGCCGGAGGAGCTGGGCCTCTCCGCCTACCGCCTGCTGGGCCTGCACCAGCGGGTGTTCGAAGGCGTGGGCGCCAGCGCCCAGGCCATGGGCCAGCGTGTCGGCGCCGCGCCCTCGCCGGCGGGCTGGGCGGACAGCGCCGAAGACTGGCTGGGCACCGACGCCATGTGGAAGCGCATCGAATGGGCAGCGCGGCTGGCCGGCCGGGTGCCGGCGGTGGATGCCCGCAGCCTGGCCGAAAGCAGCCTGGCCGAGCGCCTCGGCCCCGCAAGCCGCGCCGAGATCGCCCGCGCCGACAGCCCGCGCCAGGCCCTCACCCTCTTCCTCGCCGCGCCCGAATTCCAGCGCCGCTGACTGCCCGGAGAAAGCGCATGCCGCTCAGCAGAAGACATTTCCTCCACACCCTGGGCGCCGCCGCCGCGCTGCCGGTCGCCCGCCTTGGCCTGGCCGCGCCCGCCAGCGGCAAGGCCGACGGCGAGCGCCTGGTGTTCGTGCTGCTGCGCGGCGGCCTGGACGGCCTCGCCGCGGTACCGGCGCCCGGCGACCCCGACTACGCCGGCCAGCGCGGCAGCCTCGCCAACCAGGGCGGCGAGCCCTTGGCGCTGGACGGCTTCTTCGCCCTGCATCCGCGCCTTATCGGGTTGCACGGCCTGTGGCAGGCGAAGCAGCTCGCCGTCGTCCACGCGGTCGCCACCCCCTACCGCGAGCGCTCCCACTTCGACGCCCAGCAAGTGCTGGAGAGCGGCGGCATGCAGCCGCACGTGCTCACCACCGGCTGGCTGGGCCGCGCGCTGCAGGCCAGCGGCCGCCAGGGGCTGGCGCTGGCCACCATCCCGCCGCTGGCGCTGCGCGGCGCCGGCGCGGTCGAAACCTGGTCGCCCTCGCGCGCCCCCGAGCCCGATCCGGCGCTGCTGGAGCGGCTGGGGCGGATGTACGAGCAGGATGCCCAGCTCGGCCCGGCGCTCAGCCGCGCGATGGAGCAGCGGGGAGACGGCGGCATGGCCGGCGATGCGGCGGCGCGCGGCGATTTCCTGCAGCTGTCCACCCGCGCCGGCGAATTCCTCGCCGCCGAGCGCGGCCCGCGTGTCGCCATGCTGGAGATGACGGGCTGGGATTCCCACGCCGGCCAGGCCAACCCCAAGGGCGCGCTGCTGCGGGCGCTGGGTCAGCTGGACGATGGCCTGATGGCGCTGCAGGCGGCGCTGGGCCCGGCCTGGGCGCGCACCACCGTCGTCGTCGTCTCGGAATTCGGCCGCACCGTGCGGGAGAACGGCACCCGCGGCACCGACCACGGCACCGCCGGCGCTGCCTTCGTGCTCGGCGGCCGGGTGGCCGGCGGCAAGGTGCTGGGCGACTGGCCCGGCCTCGCCAGCGCCAGCCTGCACCAGGACCGCGACCTGCGCGCCACCATCGACCTGCGCGCGCTGCTCGCCGCTCTCGCCGGCCCGGCGCTCGGCCTGGGCCGCAGGCAATTGGCGGAAACGGTGTTTCCCGGCAGCCAGGGATTGAAGCCGGTGGAGGGCTTGCTGGCCTGAAGCCGGCGTGGCTCCAGCGGTGCCGGCTATGGCCGGACCAGGCGTCCCCGGCCCGGCCGCTGCCTTCGGGCTGTGGCCAGGGGGCCGGCAATTGCAGACCGGCGCGGCCGTCCGGACCGGGCTTGTCCAAGCCCGCTTGCCGCAAGGCGCTGCAGTTGGCCCAGGCGAAACCGGAGGGGCTGGGGTGAAAGGCGGCGCGGGGTATTTCTTGTCTGCCGCCGGACAGCTCAGCCCGTCGTCCGTTTCCCGGTGATCACCAGCGCGATCCCCGCCAGGATGGCGACGGAGGTCAGCAGCAGCCGCAGCGTGAGCGGCTCGCCCAGGAAGAGCACCCCGCCCACCGCGGTGATCACCGGCACGCTCAGCTGTATCGTCGCCGCGCTGGTCGCGCGCAAGGCCGGCAGCACCGAATACCAGATCGCATAACCCAGGCCGGAGGCCAGCGCGCCGGAGGCGACGGCATAGCCGATGCCGGCCGGGCTTAGCGCGGCGTGCTGCAGCGTCAGCAGGCTGAGCACGGCAGCGAAGGGCAGGGCGCGGATGAAGTTGCCGGCGGTGCTGGCGGTGGCCCTGGCGACGCCGCGGCCGCGCAGGGAATACACGCCCCAGGCGATGCCGGCGGCGATCATCAGCAGCGCGCCCCGCAGCGGCGGTGCCGAGAGCCCCGGCAGCATCAGCCCGATCAGCCCGCCGGCGGCCAGCAGCAGGCCGCCGCCCTGCAGCAGGTTCAGCCGCTCGCCGCGCCACAGGCCGTAGCCGATCATGGTCGCCTGCACGGCGCCGAACAACAGCAAGGCGCCGGCCGCCGCCGGCAGGCTGAGGTAGGCGAAGGAAAAACCGGCCGCATAGGCGAACAGGGCGAAGGCGGAAATCCAGCTGCCGTGGCCGGCGCCGCCGCCCTCCTGGCGGCGCACCAGCAGCCACAGCATCAGCGCGCCCGAAGCCAGCCGCAGCGCGCTGAAACTGGCGGCGTCGATATGGCCCTCGCGCAGGGCGATGCGGCATAGCAGGGAATTGCCGGCGAAGGCGATCATGGCGACCACCACCAGCTGAAGCAGCGTGCTCTTGCGCATGGCGCATGTCTCCGTTGCCGGTCGGTCTGGACTGCCGGCTTATCGTTTTTCGGATTCGCCACTGAATGCGGGCGGTGGCGGATTCTAGGCCGGCTGCACCCTTGTACGCATCCCGTCTGCCGCCACGCCTGGGGCCGTTGGCCCCGAAAACAGGGCGGGACGCGGGTGCACGCGGGGCGGCCGGCGTACTTTATTCCGCGCGTATCGCCATTCCGCCGACGGAGATTTCATTGTTTTCCGGTTTGGCGGCGGGGAGCAGTAATTCCGCTGCCGCTGCAGGCTCAATTGCCACGGCGGTGAAACTAGTCGGCGGCCAATTCGATCGCCATGCCGATTCCGCTTTGCCGGCCAGCTGCGACAGTATTTCCGCGGCGGCGCCGGCGATGAATTACCCCCCCCCCCCCGGCAATCGCGGCTGGCCCGCGCGGGTTTGTGCGCCGCCGTGGATTCCCGAAAAAGCCGATGTGCGGGAAATTCCGTATATCGACGGGGCCCGGGTTCGAGCGCAATTTATTGCGGGCGTGGTAATCTCGCCGCTTTTGAAAATCAGCGGGAAAACCATGCAGGATTTGAAGTCGTATTCGCTTAGCGACCTGAAGAAGCTCTGTGTCCAGATCGAAAAAGAAATCGAGAAACGGGCGACAGGCGCGAAAAAAGCGCTGATACGCAAGCTCGAGAAGATGGCCCAGGCGGAAGGGCTGGAATTGAGCGACCTGCTGGACGGCGCTCCCGCCCGCAAAGCTCCGGTCAAGGAAGCCAAGGCCAAGGCGCCCAAGGCCACCAAGGCCGCCAAGCCGGTGAAGGCCAAGGCCGAGAAGCAGCCGGCGGAAAAGAAGGAAGCGCTGCCGCCGGTGTATTTCAATCCGCTGAACCCGAAGGAAGGCTGGTCCGGCCGCGGCCGCAAGCCGAATTGGGTCATCAATTGGCTGGGCAACGGCGGCGAGCTGGACGACCTGAAGAAAAAGCGCAGCTGAGTTTCCGTCGCCGCCAATTCCTATACCGCGCCTGTACCGCGGCGAGAGAGTCGGGCGCAATCGACAGCCTCATGGAAACATGGGGCTGTTTGTTTTCTGCCGCCGCCGGACATGCCGCCAGCCTGCGGCCCACTGTTACGCCCGCAAAAGCGCATGACTGGATCTGTCCGATTCGAGCGCGGAGTGATTTACTTGCGATCTCGTTCCGGAATTCACCGACCTGGGTCCAGCAGGTCTGCCGGAGCGGATTCCGGGCCCCCTGCGGGGCCTTTCCCGTGCCAGCCGCGAGCCGCCGAATGACCCCCATGCCGCCGAATTTCACCTGCGCCGAAAAGCGGATGCGGACATGAGCGATATATTCAGGGGCAGGCTGGCTGCCGGATTTGTCGTGCTGTGCTGGTCCGGCTTCAATATCGTTTCCCGCTTCGGCAGCACCGGCACCTTCACCGCCTTCGATCTCGGTGCCCTGCGTTTCGGCGTGTCCGCCGCGATCGCCCTGCCTTTCTTCCTGCGCCTGGTGCCGCGCGGCGACTGGCCTCGGCATGCGGCGCTGGCCTGCTTTGGCGGGCTGGGTTATGCGCTGCTGGTGTATGCCGGCTTCCAGTTCGCGCCCAGCGCCCATGCCGGTGTCTTCGTAAATGGCGGCATTCCGTTCTGGACGGTGATCATTCTGGCGGCGGGCGCCGGTTTCCGCCTTCCCCGGCATGTCTTGATCGCCTTGCTGCTGTCCACCGCCGGGCTGGTGCTGATAGGCGCCGAGAGCCTGTTCGCGCCGCAGCGCGCCGGCACCTGGATAGGCGATCTGCTGTTCTTCGCCGCCGCGGCCTGCTGGGCGGTATTCGGCCTGCTGACCCGGCACTGGCGAATTGCGCCGCAGCGTGCGGTGCTGGGTATCGCGAGTATTTCCGCGGTGGTCTATCTGCCCGTTTATCTGGCCTTCCTGCCGAAGGCGATACAGCAGGCCGGCTGGCCGGACCTGTTGTTGCAGGGAATCTATCAAGGCGTGATCGCCGCCATGCTGGCGGCCGGCATGTACAGCTATGCCAACCACAAAATAGGCGCCAGCCAGGCGGCGATGGCCCTGGCATTGGTGCCGGCGGTTTCCGCCATCGGCGCCAGCCTGCTGATAGACGAGGCCATCAGCCTGACGGCTGCGATCGGCATCGTCATCGTATCGGCCGGTGCGCTGTTCGGCGCCCTGCAGCGGAACACGGCCGTGGCGCCGGCAGGGCGTTAACCGCCGCTTCCCGCCTGGGCGGCGGAACTGGCCAGGGCGCGGAGCGGTTCAGCGCAGCGCGGCGAGGAAGCGCTGGCGCGCCTCCTCCAGTTCCGCCTGCGCCGCCTCGTCGGTGAGCGTCAGCGCCTTGCGGTGATAGCTCTCGAAAGCCGCCAGCACCCTGGCCGCGTCCACCGTGCGCGCGCTGCTTTCCTGCGCCACCGCCGGTGGCGCTTCGCCCGGTACCGGCTGCAATACCGCATGCTTGGGAATGAACGCCGTGCCGCCGGAATCTCCGGCGGCGGTCATCGGGCCGGTCTTGGTATAGGTGATGCCTTTCCACTGGAAACGGGCGCCTATCGGGAGGTGATCGATTTTCATGAGGTTTGTACAGCCTTGTTCGAGGGCCAGGAGTTTAATCCGGCGGTGCCCTTCCAGGCTGAGTGTGGATTGGCCGGTCTTGATCGTCCGATATGCTGCCGGCGGTATTCCTTGAGCGGCATTTCGTGAAGCGCAGCCTGCATCAGCGCAATTGCCGAAGTGATTTCAATCGACTGGAATTCAGCCCTGTCGATATGTTGGCCAGCGATCTGGATGAGGCTTGCGTCCATTACGCCAGGGTTTTCGGCGCGGGTATTTCGGAGAAGCTGGCGTGGCAGATCCCCGGCCAGGGGTGATCTGCTGATGCCCCGCGGGGCGGATCTTCTGCTTGCGGAAGCGCTTTGGCGATTTCTCCATCGGGATACTGAAAGCGCACGGGCTGGAGGAATTCATGGCCGATGCCTTCGCCGGATGATTTCCGGCGCGTGGTATTTCGCGTGGTGAATTGCGCCGGCCGGAATTCAATTCGCCCCGGAGACGATGAAGGCCAGCAAACCCAGCGCCGTCATTCCCGACAGCAGCGCCACGCATTTCCAGAACAGCACCGGATCGCGCTCGGCCAGCGGCATGCGCTGCACGCGCCGGAATGCCGGGCCGGGGTTTTTCAGGTCGTAGAGGAATTCGGAGACGGCTTCCTGCCGTTTCGCCGGCCGGGGGTTGAGCGCCTTGGCGAGCACCGCGTCCAGCCAGGCGGGCAGTTCGGGGCGCAGATGGCGCAGCGGGATGTAGCGCAGCCGGCGCAGGTCCTGCGGCGTGCGTACCCGGCTGGCGGCGAGGCCGTAGGGCAGCTGGCCGGTGAACATCTGGTAGCTCAGGGCGGCGAGGGCGAACAGGTCGCTGGCCGGCGTGGCCGGGTCGCCGAGCAGGCACTCCGGCGCCAGGTACTGCAGGGTGCCGGGCGGCGGCGCTGCGTCCGGTTCGCCCAGGCTTTCGGCCAGGCCGGCGACATGCACGCTGGCGAGGTCGATGAGCCGCACGGTGCCGTGGCGGTCGATCATGATGTTTTCCGGGCGCAGGTCGCGGTGCAGCATGTCGCGGCCATGCAGGGCCTGCAGGCCGTGGGCGATCTGGTCGACGAGGCCGCGCACGGTGTCCGGCGGCGGGCGGGGATGGTCGGTCATCCACTGCGCCAGGGTCTGGCCTTCGATGTATTCCAGGGCGACGTAGAGGTGCTGGCGGCGGCGTTCGCCCGGCCAGGCCTTGATGACGTGCGGGCTGTCCACCCGTCGCGCCACCCATTCCTCCAGCACGAAGCCATCCAGGTAGCGCGGGTCGTCGCGCAGATCGACCGCGGGTGTCTTCAGCACCAGCTGGCGGCCGCTGTCGGCATCCACCGCCAGCAGCACATGGCTGCGCGCGCTGACCTGCAGTTCGCGGACGATGGTGAAGCCCTCGAAGGCCTGCCGCGGTTTCAGCGCTGGCGGCAGCGCCAGGCCTTCGCGGCGCAGCGCGGCCTGGGGCGCGCCGGGGGCGGGCAGGGCGTCGATGCGCAGCAACTGCAGGGTGGCGTCGTCGCGGCTGCCGGCGGCGCGGGCCTGGGCGACCAGTTCGGCGGCGGCGCGGTCGAGGTCGTCCGGGTGGCGCGCCAGCGCGGCGTGTATGGCGGCTGCGCCCAGGTGTTCATAGGCGCCGTCGGTGGCCAGCAGGTAGAGCTCGCCGGCTTCGGCTTCCCAGCTGCGGTAGTCGATCTCCAGCCGCGGCCCGGTGCCCAGCGCGCGGGCGAGGTAGCTCTCGCTCGTGGAGTGACGGACGCGGTGGTCTTCGGTGAGCTGTTCCAGCGCCTGTGGATGCAGCCGGTAGATGCGCGAGTCGCCCACATGCAGCAGGTGCAGGTCGCGGCCCTTGAGGATGAGGGCGCTGAAGGTGCAGACGTAGCCCCTGTCCTTGTCGAAGCGGCCTTCGCTGCGCTGGGTCTGGCCATGCAGCCAGGCGTTGGTGGCGCCGAGCACGCGCTGGGCGGCGCGGCGCACCGTCCAGGCCTCCGAGGTGGCGTAGTAGTCCTCCAGGAAGGCGCCGACGGCAGTCTGGCTGGCGAGGTGGCCGACGCTGCTGGTGCTGATGCCGTCGGCCAGCGCCAGGGCGATGCCCTTGGTCGCCAGCAGGCTGCCGCTGGGCAGTACCGCGCCGTGGAAGTCCTGGTTGGTGGGGTGCGCGCCGGCCAGCGAGTGCTGGCCGACGGTGACGCGCGGGGCGCTGGCCACGGCGGACCTGGCGGCGGAGCTCAGGCCGCCTTGCGCTTGGGCGCGGTCTTGTAGTGGGTGGAGTACAGCGTGGCGCCGACGAAGGTGAGGCCGCCGACCAGGTTGCCGATCACGGTGGGGATCTCGTTCCAGATCATGTAGTCCATGAAGGTGAACTGGCCGCCCAGCATCAGGCCGGAGGGGAAGAGGTACATGTTCACGATGCTGTGCTCGAAGCCCATGTAGAAGAACACCAGGATGGGCATCCACATGGCGATGACCTTGCCGGAGACGCTGGTGGACATCATGGCGGCGACCACGCCGGTGGAGACCATCCAGTTGCACATCACCGCGCGCACGAACAGCGTCAGCATGCCGGCGGCGCCGTGGGCGGCGTAGCCGATGGTGCGGCCTTCGCCGATGTGGCCGATCTTCTGGCCGATGGCATTGGGCGCCTCGGTGAAGCCGTTGGTGAAGATGATGGCCATGAACACCGCCACCGTCATCGCGCCGGCGAAGTTGCCGACGAACACCAGGCTCCAGTTGCGCATCACCCCGCTCCAGGTGGCGCCGGGGCGGCGGTCGAACACCGCCAGCGGGGCCAGCGTGAATACGCCGGTGAGCAGGTCGAAGCCCAGCAGGTAGAGCATGCAGAAGCCCACCGGGAAGAGCAGGGCACCGAGCAGCGGGTTGCCGGTGTTCACCGTGATCGAGACGGCGAATGCGGCGGCCAGCGCCAGGATGGCGCCCGCCATGTAGGCGCGGATCAGGGTGTCGCGGGTGGACATCAGGAGTTTGGATTCGCCGGCATCGATCATCTTGGTGACGAATTCGGCGGGAGCCAGGTATGCCATGGTGGTGCCTCTTGAAGGATGGTGTGCTTGTTTTGGGGGCCGGCGTTCCGGGGAAGCGCGGGTATCTGGATGGGATGAGGGGGCTCAGCCGGGGGCGACCATCACGCTGTCGCCGTTGAGGCGCACCGGGTAGCTGCGCACCGAGTGCTCAGGGGTTTCCAGGCAGGCGCCGGTGCGCAAGTCGAAGTGGTTCTTGTACAGCGGCGAGGCGACGACGAGCTGCTCGCCCAGATTGCCGACCAGGCCGCGCGACAGCACGCTGGCGCCGGAGCGGGGGTCGATGTTGTCGATGGCGTAGAGCTGGTCGCCGGCCAGGCGGAAGATGGCGATGTGGCGGTCTTCCACCAGGGCGCAGACGCCGGTGCCGGGCAGGATGTCGGCCAGGCTGCAGACGGCGGTCCAGTGCGGGCTTGCTGTGTGCATGTTCGGTTTCCTCTATCGGGTGGGTGAGGCGCGGGCGCCTCAGACGGCCATTTCCGGCGCGGCGCCGGCGCTGGCGGCTTCGCGTTCTTCGGCGCGGGCGGGGCGGATCTGGCCGCGCTCCTCGACGAAGACGATGCGCGTATCCGGCCGGCCGTCATTGACGAAGGTGCGGAAGCGCTTGCGCACCTCCGGGCTGGTGACGGCGGTTTTCCACTCGCACTGGTAGGTCGCCACCACGTGCGCCATCTGCGCTTCCAGCTCGGCGGCGAGGCCCAGGCTGTCCTGCACCACCACCTCCTTCAGGTAGTCCAGGCCGCCTTCCAGGTTGTCGCGCCAGGTGCTGGTGCGCTGCAGGCGGTCGGCGGTGCGCACGTAGAACATCAGGAAGCGGTCGATGAGGCGTACCAGCGTGTCCTTGTCCAGGTCGCTGGCGAGCAGCTCGGCGTGGCGCGGCTTCATGCCGCCGTTGCCGCAGACGTAGAGGTTCCAGCCCTTTTCGGTGGCGATCACGCCCACGTCCTTGCCCTGCGCCTCGGCGCATTCGCGGGTGCAACCGGACACGCCGAACTTGATCTTGTGCGGCGCGCGCAGGCCCTTGTAGCGGTTCTCCAACTCCACCGCGAGGCCGACGCTGTCGCCCACGCCGTAGCGGCACCAGGTGGAGCCGACGCAGCTCTTCACCGTGCGCAGGGATTTGCCGTAGGCATGGCCGGACTCGAAGCCGGCGGCGATCAGCTCTTCCCAGATCGCCGGCAGCTGCTCCAGCCGGGCGCCGAACATATCCACCCGGGCGCCGCCGGTCACCTTGGTGTAGAGGCCGTACTTCTTCGCCACCTGGCCGACGGCGATCAGGCCGTCCGGCGTCACCTCGCCGCCGGGCATGCGCGGCACCACCGAGTAGCTGCCGTCCTTCTGGATGTTGCCGAGGAAGTAGTCGTTGCTGTCCTGCAGGCTGGCCAGCTCCTGCTTGAGCACGAATTCGTTCCAGCAGGAGGCGAAGATGCTGGCGGCGGTCGGCTTGCAGATGTCGCAGCCCAGGCCCTTGCCGTGTCGGGCGATGAGTTCACCGAAGCTCTTGATGTTGCCCACCTTGATGAGGTGGAACAGCTCCTGGCGGGAGTAGGGAAAGTGCTCGCACAGGTGGTTGTTCACCGCCATGCCCAGGCGGGCCATCTCCGCCTTCATCACCTGGGTGACCAGTGGCACGCAGCCGCCACAGGTGGCGCCGGCCTTGATGCAGGCCTTGAGCGCGCCTGTGGTGGTGGCGCCGTCGGCCACCGCGGCGCAGATGTCGCCCTTGCTGACGTTGTTGCAGGAGCAGATCTGGGCGCTGTCGGGCAGCGCATCCACGCCCAGGCCGGGTTTGGCCTTGCCGTCGCTGGCGGGGAGGATGAGGAATTCCGGGTCGGCCGGCAGGGCGATGCGGTTTAGCGCCAACTGCAGCAGGGTGCCGTATTCGTCCGCGTTGCCGACCAGCACCGCGCCCAGCAGCTGCTTGCCGTCGGCGCTCACCACGATCTTCTTGTAGATGCGCTTGCACTCGTCCATGTAGCGGAAGCTGCGGCTGTCCGGCGTGCGGCCCTGGGCGTCGCCTATGCTGGCCACGTCCACGCCCATCAGCTTGAGCTTGGTGCTCATGTCGGCGCCGCCGAAGGCCGTGTCCGTCTGGCCGGTGATGTGGCGGGCGGCCACCCGCGCCATGTCGTAGCCGGGCGCGACCAGGCCGAACAGCTGGTCGCGCCAGGCGGCGCATTCGCCGATGGCGTAGATGTCCGGATCGCTGCTGCGGCACTGGTCGTCTACCGCGATGCCGCCGCGGGCGCCCACCGCCAGCGCGTTCTGGCGGGCCAGGATGTCCTGCGGCCGGATGCCGGCGGAGAACACGATCATGTCCGCTTCCAGGTGGCTGCCGTCGGCGAACACCATGCGGTGGCGGGCGCGGGCGCCGTCGGTGATCTCCAGCGTGTTGCGGCTGGTATGCACCCGCACGCCCAGCTCCTCGATCTTGCCGCGCAGGATGCGACCGCCGTCGTCGTCCACCTGTACCGCCATCAGCCGCGGCGCGAACTCCACCACATGGGTCTCCAGGCCGAGGTCGCGCAGGGCCTTGGCGCACTCCAGGCCGAGCAGGCCGCCGCCCACCACCACGCCGCTGCGGCTGCGCGCGCCGGCCTCGGTCATCGCCTCCAGGTCTTCGATGGTGCGGTAGACGAAACAGTCCGCGCGGTCGTTGCCCGGCACCGGCGGCACGAAGGGCACCGAGCCGGTGGCGATCACCAGCTTGTCGTAGGGCAGCACCTCGCCGCTGGCGGTGGTCACCGTTCTGGCGCGACGGTCCAGGGCGGCGGCACGGGTGTTGAGGCGCAGGGCGAAGCCGCTGTTCTCGAAGAAGCCGGGGGCGACCAGCGAGAGATCGTCGGCGCTCTTGCCGGCGAAGAATTCGGAGAGATGGACCCGGTCGTAGGCCGCGCGCGGTTCTTCGCACAGCACGGTGACTTCGGTGCCGGGCTGGCGCAGCTGCGCGAGTTCTTCGAGGAACTTGTGGCCAACCATGCCGTGGCCGATGAGAAGTATCTTCATGCTCGTATCACTCAGTCGCCGGAGGACTTCGCGTGATACCCGTGAGCCTGGACAGGTCATGAGCATGAAGGCCTCCGCGGAACGCGGTTCGATAGGGGTTCGGATTGGCCGGAAGGCGGCGACGCTGCTGCCGTCCGGGTCCCACCATCGTTGGCGGAGGCTTTGCCCGCGCATCTTTGCAGCGGGCGATGGTGAAAAAGCACGTTCCGTGCCTGTCCGCCACCCGGCGTAGTTACGGGCTTTGCGAGGCGAGCCAGGGGTTCCGGCGCGTGATTCCGGCCCTTTTTTGGTGCGTTGCATCACCGATTTGGTGAATGCCGCCGGAAAGGAGAAAGCGATGAACGAGATGGAAAAGGCCGCCGCCGGCCTGCTGTACGGCGCCAAATTGCGACCCGCAACCGCGCGGCCGGCGCGAGGCGGCCAAGGCCAGGCTGTTCGAGTTCAAGCGCATGCCGCCCGGCGAGCACGCGCGGCGCGCAACATCCTGTCCGACCGCCTGCGCAAGCTGGTCGAAGCCGGCATCCTGGAAACCCGGGCGGCGTCGGACGGCACCGCCTACCAGGAGTACGTGCTGACGATCAAGGGTGAGGGCATCTTCCCGGTGGTGGTGGCGCTGCGGCAGTGGGGTGAGCGGCAGCTGTTTGCCGGCGGCGAACGCCATTCGGAACTGATCGAAAAAAGCACCGGCCAGCCGATTCCCTTCATGTCGCCCAAGGCTGGCAATGGCGCCGAACTGGCGCCGGCCGAGACGGAAGTGCGCAAGCTGCGTTGAGTTCAGGGCGTGTGGGCGATGCCACCGCATATCCGGATTGCCCTGCACCCGTTTCCGCTGGCTTTTCTGCCTGCGCCTCGCGGGCCCGGAACTGGAGAACGACCATGGCTTGCAGGAACACCATCTGCCTCTGGTACGACGGCGATGCGCTGGAGGCGGCGCAGTTCTACGCAGCCACCTTCCCGGATAGTGCGCTAGGCGCGGTCAACCGCGCACCGGGCGATTTCCCCTCCGGCCGGGAGGGCGACGTGCTGACGGTTGAATTCACCGTGATCGGCATTCCCTGCCTGGGCCTGAATGGCGGGCCGGCGTTCAGGCACAGCGAGGCCTTCTCCTTCCAGGTGGCCACCGAAGACCAGGCGGAGACCGACCGCCTGTGGAACGCCATCGTCGGCAATGGCGGGCAGGCGAGCGCCTGCGGCTGGTGCAAGGACAAGTGGGGCCTTTCCTGGCAGATCACGCCGCGGGCGCTCAGCGAGGCGATCACCGATCCCGACCGCGCGGCGGCGAAGCGTGTCTTCGACGCGATGATGCGGATGGGAAACCGACATCGCCACCATAGAGGCGGCGCGGCGGGGCTGAAACGGGCCGGCTGCTACGGGGCTGCGTGGCCGCCCGGTCCGCCGGGGCGCTCATGAGGGGAGGCGGCGCTTCGGTGGCGGTTTCGCCATGCCTCGTCACTGGCGCGCGGCGCGCGGTGCCTCAGGCAACCAGTTCTTCGTCCGGGGCGGCCTGCGCGTAGCCCTGTTCCAGGTCTTCATTCACCGCGGTCCAGATCGGCCTGAGCAGATGCCGCAGGTCGCGGATGATGGCCTGTACGTCCATCACCGAGGGCACGCGCAGGCCGCGATGCTCCACCGGATCGCCGATCTGCCGGATGTCCACGCCCAGCTTGCGGAAGTGGGCCGCCAGCCGCGGTTCGGTCAGCACGAACAGGGTGTCGATGCCATTGCGCGCGGCCATCGATACCGCGGCCAGGTAGAGGCCGATGGAGATGTAGGGGAAGCGCGGCTGCGTGCCGGTGCCGTAATCCTCGTCGCTGAGGGTGACCGCGCGGTGGCCCTCTCCCTTGCGGCGGCGGTAGAGGCTGCGCACCGCCAGCCGGGAAACCTCGGCGATGCGCCTGCGCTGCAGCTTCGCCGGGTCGAGCAGGGAGCGGTCCAGGGTGCCGGCGGTGATGCGCTCGAAGGGCAGGGGCGCATGCGGATCGGCCGGATTCACCAGCACGATACGGGTGCAGCCCGCCGACACGCCGGGGTCGGCTGCGCTGCTGATCAGGCAATGCAGGCTGTGGGCATCGTACTTGTCGCTCTCCAGGCGGTCGGGCCGCTCCGGCTCGAATCCCAGTTCCTCGCAATACACCTCATGCCGGATGCGATAGCCCTCGTCGCGCAAGGCGCCCGTGGTTGCCGGAACTATCCTGTAGTGCTTCCTGAAGCCCAGCCCCAGGTTCAGTTGATCGACGCTCAACGTGCTCTCCAATAAGACCATCCATTAGACATGGTCTTGCCCCCTGTTTGGAAGGACGGAATTGGCACTGACGCGGTTTGCCAGGACGGCGGGCGGCCGGGCTGCGGGCGGAAGCGGCGCTCGCGGGAGGGCTCGCCGGGCCGGTAGGCGGGTTTACCACCTTAGTAGGATGGCTGCGTGTCGGCGCCGCGGAAGGCGCTCTGCCGCATGGGATGGCTGATGATTCAATGAGTGTTGTAATATCGAACGATGAATGAAGATCAAGCCATCTCCGCCCTCGGCGCCCTGGCCCATGCCCAGCGGCTGCGTGTATTCCGTGCCCTGGTGGTGGCCGGGCCGGATGGGCTTACGCCCAGTGTGCTGGCCGAGCGCCTCGACGTGGCGCGCAACACCCTGTCCTTCCATCTCAAGGAACTGGCCCACGCCGGCCTGGTGACGGTGGAGCAGCAGGGCCGCAACCTGATCTACCGGGCGGAGTACCGCCTCATGAACGGCCTCATCGGCTACCTGACCGAGCATTGCTGCGAAGGCGGCGCCTGCGAGGTCTCCGACGTTTCCCGCTGCGACTGCTGAGCCATGCCCCCGATCCATTCCAAAGCCATTCCCCGTGCGCCGGCCGCCAGCGGCATGAGCATGTTCGAGCGCTATCTCACGCTGTGGGTGGCGCTGTGCATTGTTGCCGGCGTAGCTCTCGGCCAGCTTGCGCCGCAGGCCTTCCAGGCCATAGGCCGGTTGGAGGTGGCGCAGGTCAACATGCCGGTGGGGCTGCTGATCTGGGTGATGATCGTGCCCATGTTGCTGAAGGTGGATTTCGGCGCCCTCGGCCAGGTGCGGCAACACTGGCGTGGCATCGGCGTGACGCTGTTCATCAACTGGGCGGTGAAGCCCTTCTCCATGGCCTTGCTGGGCTGGCTCTTCATCCGCCAGGTTTTCGCCCCCTGGCTGCCGGCGGAGCAGCTGGACAGCTACGTGGCAGGGCTGATCCTGCTGGCGGCGGCGCCCTGCACCGCGATGGTCTTCGTCTGGAGCCGGCTGACCGGCGGCGATCCGGTATTCACCCTGTCCCAGGTGGCGCTCAACGACACCATCATGGTCTTCGCTTTTGCCCCCATCGTCGGGCTGCTGCTGGGGCTGTCGTCCATCAGCGTGCCCTGGGACACCTTGCTGGTCTCGGTGGCGCTCTACATCGTCATCCCGGTGGTGCTGGCGCAGCTGTGGCGGCGCGCCCTGCTGCGCCGGGGCAAGGCCGCCTTCGACCGGGCGCTGGCCCGCCTGGGGCCGCTCTCCATGGCGGCGCTGCTGGCCACGCTGGTGCTGCTGTTCGCCTTCCAGGGGCAGGCCATCTTGGCGCAGCCGCTGGTGATCCTGATGCTGGCCGTGCCCATCCTGATCCAGGTCTTCCTCAACGCCGGCCTGGCCTACTGGCTCAACCGCCGGGTTGGCGAGAGGCACGACATCGCCTGCCCCTCGGCGCTGATAGGCGCAAGCAACTTCTTCGAGCTGGCGGTGGCGGCGGCCATCAGCCTGTTCGGTTTCCACTCGGGCGCGGCGCTGGCGACGGTGGTGGGCGTGCTCATCGAGGTACCGGTGATGCTGCTGGTGGTGCGCATCGTCAATCGCAGCCGCGGCTGGTACGACGCCGGTGCCGGCCGCACACGCGAACTTCCTGAGGCAGGCAGATGAGCACCATCACCGTCTATCACAACCCCGATTGCGGCACCTCGCGCAACACCCTGGGCCTGATCCGCAACTCCGGCGAAGAGCCGCGGATCATCGAGTACCTGAAGACGCCGCCAGACCGCGCCACGCTGGAGCGGCTGATCGCGGTGATGGGCATGCCGGTGCGCGAGTTGCTGCGGATCAAGGGCACGCCCTACCAGGAGCTGGGGCTGGCCGATCCGAAGTGGTCCGATGATGACTTGATCGGCTTCATGCTGCAGCACCCCATCCTGATCAACCGCCCCATCGTCGTCACCCCGCTGGGTACCCGCCTGTGCCGCCCCTCGGAAGTGGTGCTGGAGATCTTGCCCCGGCCCCAGCAGGGCGCGTTCACCAAGGAAGACGGTGAAGTGGTGATCGACGCGGAGGGCCGCCGTGTCTGAGCTCGACGATCTGCCCAACCTGGATGCCGCGCTGTTCCGGCAAGCCGAGCCGGGCGCACTGTTCCCGGCCCAGCGCGCCGCGCATGCCCCCCGTTTCCTGCTGCTCTACGGCTCTCTGCGCGAGCGCTCATACAGCCGCCTGGTGGCGGAGGAGGCGGCGCGGGTGCTGCGCGCGCTCGGCGGCGAGACGCGCATGTTCAATCCCTCCGGCCTGCCCCTGGTGGATGACGCCGGCGAGGATCATCCCAAGGTGCAGGAGCTGCGCGAACTGGTGCAATGGGCCGAGGGCATGGTGTGGAGTTCGCCGGAGCGGCATGGCGCCATGACCGGCGTGATGAAGACCCAGATCGACTGGATCCCGCTGTCGCTTGGCGCGTTGCGGCCCACCCAGGGCAAGACGCTGGCGGTGATGCAGGTGTGCGGCGGCTCGCAATCCTTCAACGCGGTGAACCAGATGCGGGTGCTGGGGCGCTGGATGCGCATGCTGACCATCCCGAACCAGTCCTCGGTGGCCAAGGCCTACCAGGAGTTCGACGAGGCTGGGCGGATGAAACCCTCGCCGTACTACGACCGGGTGGTGGACGTGATGGAGGAGTTGATGAAGTTCACCCTGCTGACTCGCGACGCCGCCGCCTGCCTGGTGGACCGCTACAGCGAGCGCAAGGAGTCGGCCGCGGCGCTGGCCCGGCGGATGCGGCAAGAGGCGCTGTGATGCCGCCGCCCGCCCGGAGCCAGGACAGCATGGGCCGCATCTTCCTGCTGTTCCTGCGCCTGGGGCTGAGCTCCTTTGGCGGGCCGGTGGCGCACCTGGGTTACTTCCGCGCCGAATTCGTCGACCGCCGCCGCTGGCTGGACGATCGCAGCTATGCCGAGCTGCTCGCGCTGTGCCAGTTCCTGCCCGGGCCGGCCAGCAGCCAGGTCGGCATGGCGCTGGGGCTGGGG
>NZ_WUEI01000092.1 GCF_012911025.1 Azoarcus sp. TTM-91
CAATCTACACCGTCTAATTCGTCGGCAGCGCAGCGTCAGATGTGTATAAGAGACAGGGCTCAGTAGGCCCACTCGTCGGCGGCTGCGCAGGCACGGCACACGCCGTCATCCACGAACACGGTGGCCACATGCTGGGCGAGGCGGGACAGCTTCTGGCCGCGGGCTGCCGCAGCGGGCAGGGCCGGGCGGTCGATGCTGGCAGCCATCAGCGTGGTACCGAGGGTGGGTGTCATCACCGAGCCTTCGGTATCGGCGCTGACCTTGCCGACGACATTCACCGCGAAGTACACCGGGAAGTCATCGAAGGCGTCCGCGCCGTCTATGGTGGTGGCGTAGTACTCGACGTCGGCGACGCCGCTGGCCTCCGGCACCTGGCGCGGGCGGGCGCGGACCAGCGGGATCGGGCTGGCCTGGTAGTCGGGCAAGCCGCCGGCATCCTCGTCACAGAGGGCGAAACGCCGTGCCAGCGGTTGTGGCGGCGTGTCGTTGAAACCTTCGCCATGCAGCCAGGGCCATTCGAGCAGGGTCTCGTCTATCGGGTCGAGCTGGTAGTGGGCGTGGGGTTCGTGGTTCTCGTCGACCAGTTCGTGGAGTTCAAGGGCGTAGAGCATGGCATTCCTTGTCCCGTGGGTGCGGCTCAGCGCGCACGCGGCTTGGCCTTGGGCTTCTTGACCGCGGCGTTTTTCTTGCGCGCAGGATCGCACCAACTGGAGGTGTAGAACTGCGGGTGCTCCATGCGGCCGAGCACCAGGGCGGGTAGCGCGCTGACAGCGCATTGCGCACGTCGTCGCAGCTGTGCTCCTCTTCGTGGAAGGGGCACTCTCCGTCTTCAAGTTCCTTGATGAGGCCGATCGCCACCGGCTCGCCGAGCTGGGTCATGGCCTCACCCGCAGATGTTCTTCTTGTTGTGCCACAGGGGGTCGCCCATGCGGCAGACGTTCTTGCCGTCCAGCATGACGTCGAAGGAGTACATCAGGAACTCGCATTCCTGCTTGAACGTGCCGGAAACCACGCCGCCCGCGCTGCCTGGCTCGTCGCCCGCGCTCATCATGTATTTGGCGCCCTTCACCATCACCATGCTGCCGTCGGCCTTGACTGTGCTGGTGCCGGCAGTGGTGTCCGACGATTTACCGATGTTGGGATAGGGAATGGGGATGGGGCCGCCGGGCGAGGGCGTGTTGCAGACATCGGGAAACACCATGCTCAAGCCGTTGCTGGTCTTGTGTGCGAATCCCGTGATGTTGTGGACGGTGCAGGGCATGGCGGGCTCCGGTGGGCTCAGCCGGCGGTGGTCAGCAGGGCCGCGGCGCGTTCGCCGTGGTCGGATGAAGCATAGATCAGGCAGGGGGCCGGTCGATAGCCGCCGGCCAGGCCGTGGGCGGCGAGCGCGGCGAGCAGCGGGCCATGTGCCGCACCGAGATCGCCGCAGCATTCGGCCGGATGCTCCATCTGCATGGTGTCGGCGAAGTGGGCGGCGTTACGGATGCGGGCGACGCTGAATTCGCGCGCCCAGTAGCGCTCGCCGTTGAAGGAGGCGTAGGTGCAGGCGACGGGCGCTGGCGGCGGCGCCTCGGCGAACAGGGTGCCGATGGCCGCGGCCAGGCCTTCGCCGAGATAGGGCGCATCGGCATACAGGTGGCCGGGCTCGAAGCCGCTGGCTGCCCCGGCGATGGTGGCCAGCGGCTGCAGTCCGCCGCGCCGGTCGGGGTGGCCCAGCAGCAGGAAAGCCGCGCCTTCGCCCGGCGAGAAGGCATCGTTGTTGCCTTGGTTGCGGATGCGGCCTTCGAGGTCGAGGGTGTCGAGTACGAAGAGATCGAGCAGGCTGTCCACGCCGCCCACCAGCACATGGTCGGATTCGCCGGCGGCCAGTCGCACTGCCGCTTGCCGCAGCGCCATCAGTCCGGCGGCACGGCCGCGGCCGACCGCCACGCTGCGGGCGAGGTCCAGTGGCGCGCCGCTCTGCAGCGCCAGGTGGCGCAGGAAGTCGGTGGGGGCGATGGGCTGCAGCGCGTGGTGTTCCGGCAGGCCGAGCAGCAGAGGCACCGGGGCGGCATCGTCGGGGAGGGCGGCCAGCGCCTCGGCCAGCGCGGCGTGGGCGAGCCGCAGCATGCGGGTCGCGCGCGGCTGCATGGCGGCTTCGGCCAGCGCCGGGGCCAGCGGCGGCAGGCCGTCGTCGGGCACGCTGCCGGCAACGAAGGCCTCGCCGCGGCGGTCGCACATGGCGATTTCGCGCAGGCGGGCGACGCGCGCCCGTGCCGCAGCGGCAGTCTCAGCCAGGCCGAGTCCGATCGGGGTGATGCAGCCGGCGCTGAGGATCGCGATCGTCATGGTGGGCGGTCTGGCTTCAGTCCAGCGCCTCGAAGCGGATGTCGCTGTAGCCGGCGCCGGCAATGAGGCGCTGCAGGCGTTCGCTGACGATCATGCAGTCGGTGTCTTCATCGGCGACGAAGAGGTCGAGATCCGGTATGCGGGCGGGGTCGATGACCAGCCGGTCGATGATGGTCATGCCGTCGCCGAGCGAGCGGGTTTCGGACCTTGCCATGTCCACGCAGGCGACGCGGCCGACGATATTGAGGAGCAGGTAGTCGTCGATGACGCGCTTGTTCGCTTCGTCGCGCATCTCGACCGGGCTGGCCTCGACGTTGGCGACGCCGGCGGCGAGCAGGGTGGCGTGGAAGCCGCGGGTACCAATCCAGGCCGGCGACTCGAAGAAGGTGGGCAGTTTGCCGTCCGGCAACTCGGGGTCGAGCCGGACAACCAGCGGGGGGACAAAGCCGACGTCGAAACGGCGGCCAGTCTTGAGTTCGGTCATGACATGGCTGGCCTTATAGAGGCCGGCGCCGTTTGGGTCAATGAGGCGACTCATTCTGAAGTAATTCATATGTTTGCCCTGATTGATGTTAAACCCCGAAGCCGCCGGCCTGCTTGAAGTCCGCAGCGATCTTCGACACAAAGATGCGGCAGCAGTTGATGTCCTGCTCGAGCAGATCCGAGGCCTTATCGACGTAGCGCACCATGTTGTTGCGCGGCGGCAGCTTGCCGGCTTCCTGCTTGCCCTCACAGTCCGTGCAGGCCGGCTTCTTGGTGTAGTGAGAGATGGCGTGGTTTTCGATCTTGTCGAGGTATTTCTTGACGCATTCCTTGTAGGGGCATTCGCCGACGCCGTAATTATCCGAACCGCTGTGCCTGCCCTGATGCATCTGGATCTGGGCAAGCTGCATGACCTTGAACATCAAGGAGCGGTTATGGGCGACCTGCGCTGGTGAACTGGCATTGACGCGCCACTCGGCGAGGCTGGACGCGTACGGCATCCACTTGCCGTTGTTGCGGTGATCGACGTCGTAGTGGGTGTCGCCGTAAAGCACGTCGCCTTTCTTGAGCCAGGATGCGACGTTATGGTTCTTGAGCGTCAGGTGCGGGATCAGGTGGTGGGCCTGGGAAGGCCAGCACGAGGCGGAGAGGTCGGCTTCCTTGGACGCATTCTTGGGCTCGTTGCCCATGTTGCGGCCAAGCCTCGCGGCGTCACCGTCGAGGTTGGCCTTCCACTGCTTCTGGTCCGGCTGGAATTCGCATTTGCCGTCTTTTTCGTCCTTCGTCAGCATTGCGATCAGCACGGCTTCACCGATCTGGGTCATCGGCCTGCTCCTTGTCGAGTCGTGCGGAAACGGTGACCTGGCGCAAGCGGGTCAGCTTCTTGTCCACTGCAAGTTGGCTGCGCCACACCATTTGCAGGCGGCTCTGGTCGGGTTCAATCAAGACGGTGTCGAGCCGCGCCTGAGCGGGAATCCGGCGGCCGTCAAAATCCCACTGCAGCTCGATGACCAGCTGGGGCAGCGTGAATTGCAGCGGCGCACCGGCGCTGCAGCCGACAATGGACACCGCCTCGCCGCCGACCAGGTGTTCCGCTGTGACCAGGCCGGGCGGGGCGACGTTGAAGAAGCGCGGATCGAAGTCCAGTGGCAGGTAGGGTGCGCGCTGCGCCTGCCAGGCATCGTCGTAGGTGCCAGCCCAGGTCAGACGCGGCATCCAGCCGGGCGCGACCGGCGCGCAGCAGGCAGGGAGGGGGCGGTCGGCCGGCACCGCGATCAGCGCAGCCGGATCCTCGATGTTGGGCAGCGGCCTGCCGGCGATGTCGTCTTCGCTGCTGCTGACAAAGCCACGCCCGACTGGATTGCGGCGGTCATACTCGGTGGCCGCGTCGGCTCCCGCTGGGGCGCGGCCACCGAAAGCCAGCTCCCAGCGCAAGGGCATGCGCTCGAAGCCTTCGGGCGACGAGATCGCCCAACCTTGTTCGGTACGCATCCAGTGGCGGTTGCCGAACACCCGCAAGCGTCGCTGCAGCGGCCCGACCTGGATGTCCACGTCCATGCTGCGTACCGGGCCGGTGGGCGAAACCGCCCGGCCGAGTAACAGGATGTCGGTCGCCGGCTTGCAGAGGGTGATGTCGGCAGCGGCGCGCAGGCTGGTTTGCCCAGGATCGCCCCAATAGACGTCGGTGGCGAGGAAGTTCGCCTGGCGCTTGGCCAGCCTGGGCACACCCGATGACAGGTCGAAGCTGGCCTTGACCGCCAGGAAAGCGCTTTCGGTGCCATCGGGGGCCGCAAAGACCGAAAGCACGGCTGGTAGCGGCGTAGGGTTGACGACCTGGAGCATGGCAGCACTCAGTTCTGCGCGATCTTGGAGCCTTTCACCACCACGTCGCCGGAGGCTTTTATGCCGATCTTGCCGCTGCCGCTGATGGTGATGTCCTTGCCCTTGATGCTGATGGTGCCGTCTTTCTTCATCGTGATGCTGGCGCTGCCGGTCTTGAGGGTGATCTCGTCGCCGGCCTCGATCAGCAGGACCTTGCCGATCTGCAGGCTGTCATTGGTGCCGATACTGGTGTTGCGCGCCTTGCCGACATCCAGCTGCTGATTGGCGCCGATGGTGACGGTGTGGTCCTTGCCGATGTCGTAGACCTCATTGGCTCCCACCGTCATGTCGCGATCCGCGGCGATGGAAACCGACTCGTTCTTACCTACGCTTTCACTGCGGTTGGCGCCAACCGAGATTGTTTCGTTGGCGCCCACGGATTCGCTGCGGTCATTACCAATACTGATGGTTTCGTTGTTGCCGACCGACTCCTTGCGATCGTTGCCGACGGCTACGGTTTCGTTGTGATCCACATTCTTGCTGCGGTCATGCCCCACCCAGTGCGTCTCGTCGTTCTCGACCTCGATGTCCTGGTTCTTCTCCGCATGGATGAAGAGCTGTTCCGAGCCCTTCTTGTCCTCGAAGCGGATCTCGTTGAAGTTCTCGGTGCCGCCGCCCTTGGTGGACCGCGTCTTGATGCCGGTCTGGGTCATGTTGGCCGGCAGTTCGTAGGGCGGCATCTGCTCGGCGTTGTAGACCCGGCCGGTGATGATGGGGCGGTCGGGATCGCCCTCGAGGAATTCGACGATCACCTCCTGGCCGATGCGGGGAATGGCGACGAAGCCCCAGTTCTTGCCCGCCCAGGGGTGGGAGACACGCACCCAGCAGGAGCTGTGTTCGTCCTTCTTGCCGTAGCGGTCCCAGTGGAACTGCACCTTCACCCGGCCGTACTTGTCGGTGTGGATCTCGTCGCCGGCGGGGCCGACCACCATCGCGGTCTGCGGGCCCTGCACCACCGGGCGCGGGGTGAGGCGGGCGGGGCGGAAGTCCTGCTTGGCGTTGAGGGCGGTGAATTCGCAGTCGAACAGGCTGCCGCCGTTCTCGGTGCTCTCGTGGCCCTCGACGACGGCGCGCAAGCGGGCGGCGGTGACGAGGTACTCGCGATTCTGGTCGCGGCGGGCGTGGCCCTTGAGCTTGAACAGCTTGCCGACGGCGAGCTTGCGGTCATTGGTGCTGCCGCGGGCGAGCTCGTGCTGGGCGTGCTGCTCGTCGATGCGCACCTGGCTGTAGTGGCGGCCGTCGGCCACCTGTTCGAAGCCGCCGGGGTAGTCGAAGACTTCGTGCTTGCCCTGCTCATGATCGGCGGAGACCAGCGCCGAGCCCTCCAGCTTCACCGAGGGTTTGGTGAAGTCGTAATCGATCAGGGTGGACTTGCCCGGCATCACCTGGCGTTCGAAGCGCCAGCTGGCGACATGGCCGGTTTCCTCGCCGCCCTGACGGTTCTCGACGAACTCCAGCTCGCCGCTGGAGGCGTGGGCGGAGTATGCATCGGCCAGCACCAGGGTGCAGCGGTTCTCGGCATGCTCGAAGAAATAGTAGATGCCTTCTTCTTCCAGCAGCCGGCTGATGAAGTCGAAGTCGCTCTCGCGGTACTGCACGCAGTAGTCGCGCTTGCGGTACTGGCCGCTGAGGGTGTCGCGGAAGACGGCGATGCTGTGATCTGCGAAGACCTGTTTGACGATCTCCGGCACCGTCATCGACTGGAAGATGCGGCAATCGGCGGTGCGGCTGAGGAACCACGGCCAGCTGCGCAGACTGGCGCGGTAAGCCTGGTAGCGGCCGCGGGTGCCGATGTGGGCGAAGCGGGCGACATGGCCGGTGAAGTAGCGCTTGCCGCCGTCCGGCTGCAGTACCCGCAGGCTGACGGGTTTGCCGAGCAGGGCGTCGAGGTTGATATCGCTCTTGTCGCTGAGGCATTCGAGCTCGTATTCGCTGACGCGCGACAGGGCTTCGGTCGCCTCCAGGGCGTGGAAAAGCAGCACGTTGCTGCCCAGCGGAGTCGTCAGTTCGAATTGGGTTTGCTCAGCCACTTTTGTCGCCTGGGAGGGAAAGGCCGCCGTCGCGCGCAGCGGGCATGACGAAGCATTCTATGGCAGATCGCTGGGGCTGCGTGATGCCGCTGCGCTAAAGCCGGCGATGGCGGCGCGGGGCGGATCGCGGCCGTGTTCCGCGGCGCAGGGCGCACGCGTAGAATCCGCCTTCCTGAATGCGTCTGGGGCATCGCCCGGTGAAAATCATCATCCTCGGTGCCGGGCAGGTCGGCGCCTCGGTGGCCGAAAACCTGGTGTCGGAAGAGAACGACATCACCCTGGTGGACACCAATCCGGACCAGCTTGCGAACCTGCGGGAACGGCTGGAGGTGCGCACCGTGTTCGGCAACGCGGCCTCGCCCTCTGTGCTGCGCGAGGCGGGCGCCGACGATGCCGATCTGCTGATCGCGGTGACCCAGTCCGACCAGACCAACCTGTGCGCCTGCCGCATCGCCCGCACGCTGTTCAATCTGCCCACGCGCATCGCCCGGCTGCGCTCCACCGACTATGTGGATCACCCGGAGCTGCTGGACGACGACAACTTCGCCGTCGATTTCTCCATCTGCCCGGAGCAGATCGTCACCGACTACATCAAGCGCCTCATCGCCTTCCCGGAGGCGCTGCAGGTGCTGGACTTCGCCGACGGCGTGGTGAGCCTGATCGGCGTGCGCGCCTTCGAGGGCGGGCCGCTGGTGGGGCATCCGCTGAAGGCGCTGCGCTTCCACCTGCCCAACGTGGAGGTGCGCATCGCCGCCATCTACCGCAACGGCGAGCCCATACTGCCGGAGGGCGACACGGTGATCGTGCCGGGCGACGAGGTGTTCTGTCTCGCCGCCACGGTGCACATCCGCCAGGTGATGCGCGAGCTGCGCCGCACCGACCGGCCGATGCGCCGGGTGTTGATCGCCGGCGGCGGCAACATCGGCTACCGCCTCGCCCGCTCCATCGAGCAGGACTACATCGTCAAGATCCTGGAGGTGGACGCCCGCCGCGCCGAGTCGCTCGCCTCCCAGCTGCCGAAGACGCTGGTGCTGCGCGGTGACACCACCGACGAGAAGCTGCTGGAGAACGAGGGCATCGACGAGATGGACCTCTTCGTTGCGCTGACCAACGACGACGAAGACAACATCATGTCCGCGTCGCTGGCCAAGCGCATGGGCGCGCGCCGCACGCTGGCGCTGATCAACCGCAAGAGCTACGTGGACCTGGTGCAAGGTGGGCCGATCGACATCGCCATCTCGCCGGCCCATACCTCCATCGGCTCGCTGCTCGCCCATGTGCGCCGCGGTGACGTGGTGGCGGTGCACAGCCTGCGCCGCGGCGCGGCCGAGGCGCTGGAGATCATCGCCCACGGTAATCCGCGGGATTCCAAGGTGGTCGGCCGCCGCATCGAGGAGATCCCGCTGCCCAAGGGCGCCAGCATCGGCGCCCTGGTCCGCGACGAGAAGCGCGGCGACGGCAAGGTGATACGCCGCGCGGTCATCATTCCGCACCACGACACCCTGGTCGAGCAGGGCGACCACGTCATCATCTTTTGTACCCACAAGCAGCTGGTACGCAAGGTGGAGAAGCTGTTCCAGGTCGGCTTCACCTTCCTCTGACGCCACGCCCGATGCCGTATTCGCCCCTGCGCCCCTACGCGCCCGCGCTCAACGCCCTGGGCATGATCGTCATGATCTTCGGCCTGCTGATGCTGTTCCCGCTGGCGGTGTCCGCCTGGTTGGACGATGGCGCCGCGCTGGCCTACGACCAGGCCATTCTCGGCACCTTCGTCAGCGGCCTGCTGCTGTGGTCCTTCACCCGCAGCCCGCGGCGCGACCTGCGGGTGCACGACGGCTTCCTGCTGGTGGCCGCCGCCTGGGTGGTGCTGCCGGTGTTCGGCGCGCTGCCGCTGCTCGCCTACCTGCCGGGGCTGAGCTTCACCGAAGCCTATTTCGAGGCCACCTCCGGCCTCACCGCCACCGGCGCCACCGTGCTCACCGGGCTGGATGCGTTGCCCACCTCCATCAATCTGTGGCGCACCTTCATGCACTGGATAGGCGGCATGGGCGTGCTGGTGCTGGTGGTGGCCATCCTGCCGCTGCTGGGCATCGGTGGTCGCCAGCTGTTCAAGGCGGAGGTGCCGACGCCGATGAAGGAAACCAGCCTTACCCCGCGCATCACCGAAACGGCCAAAGGGCTGTGGCTCACCTACAGCCTGCTCACCCTGGGCTGTGGCCTCAGCCTGTGGTTCGCCGGGCTGTCGCCGTGGGACGCGGTGATCCATGCCTTCTCCATCACCGGCCTGGGCGGTTTCTCCAACAAGGACGAGTCCCTCGGCTACTTCCACAACTTCAATGTGGAGATGGTGGCCATCGTCTTCGCCCTCGCTTCGGCGCTGAACTTCGCCACCCACTATATGGCGCTGTCGCGCCGCAGCCTGAAGCCCTACCTGTACGACCCGGAGATTCCCTTCTTCTTCGGCGTGCTCGCCTTCAGCATCGCCTTGCTCACGCTCTACCTGTACAACTACGGCGCCCACGCCGACCTCGCCACCACGCTGCGCTACGTCGCCTTCCACGTGGTTTCCATCTCCACCTCGCTCGGCCTGGCGACCTACGACTACACCCAGTGGCCGATGTTCGCCCAGCTGTGGATCCTCTTCCTCGGCAGCTTCATCGCCTGCTCCGGCTCCGCCGGCGGCGGCATCAAGATGATGCGCGCCATCATCCTGTACAAGCAGGTGCTGCGCGAGATCGTGCGCTCCCTCCATCCGAACGCGGTGCGGCCGGTGCGGCTGGGCCGGCAGGCGGTGTCGGAGAGCGTGCTGCACGCGGTGCTCGGCTTCAGCTTCATGTACATGGTCAGCATCGTCACCCTGACGCTCATCCTGTCCGCCACCGGGCTGGAGCTCATCACCGCCTTCTCGGCGGTGGTCGCCTGCCTCAACAACACCGGCCCCGGCCTGGACGCGGTCGGCCCGGCCTTCAATTACCAGTCCATGACCGCTTTCCAGACCTGGCTGCTGTCCTTCACCATGATCCTCGGCCGGCTGGAGATCTTCACCCTGCTGGTGGTGATGACGCCGACCTTCTGGCGGCGCTGAGTCGGCGCGGCACTGGCCGCCGCGCCGCCGCGTCGCGCTTGTCCTCGCCCGGGCGGCCGGGGCAGGCGATAATCCCCCTTTTCCGGTACGGCCTAAAAGGAATCGATGTGAGCCGCCTTCAGAACGACACCTTCCTGCGCGCCCTGCTGCGCCAGCCCACCGACTACACCCCCGTCTGGCTGATGCGCCAGGCCGGCCGCTACCTGCCGGAGTACTGCGAAACCCGCAAGCGCGCCGGCAGCTTCCTGCAGCTGTGCAAGAGCCCGGCGATGGCCTGCGAAGTCACCCTGCAACCGCTGGCGCGCTACGACCTGGATGCCGCCATCCTGTTCTCCGACATCCTCACCGTGCCCGACGCCATGGGTCTGGGCCTGTACTTTGCCGAAGGCGAAGGCCCGCGCTTCGAGCGCCCGCTGCGCGACGAGTGGGAGATCCGCAACCTCGCGGTGCCGGATCCGCATGCCGAGCTGCAGTACGTGATGGACGCCGTCGCCGAAATCCGCAGCGCCCTCGACGGCAGCGTGCCGCTGATCGGCTTCTCCGGCAGCCCGTGGACGCTGGCCTGCTACATGGTGGAAGGCGGCTCGTCCGACGACTACCGCAAGGTCAAGACGCTGGCCTACAGCCGGCCGGACCTGATGCACCACATCCTCGGCGTCACCGCCGACGCGGTGGTCGCCTACCTCAACGCCCAGATCGAAGCCGGTGCCCAGGCCGTCATGGTGTTCGACTCCTGGGGGGGCGTGCTGTCCGAGGCCGCCTACCGCGAATTCTCGCTGCGCTACCTGGAGCGGGTGAGCGCCGGCCTGATCCGCGAGCGCGAAGGCCGCCGTGTGCCGAGCATTGTGTTCACCAAGGGCGGCGGCCTGTGGCTGGAGAGCATCGCCGCCATCGGCTACGACGCCGTCGGCCTGGACTGGACCATGGACATCGGCCGCGCCCGCCAGCTGGTGGGCGACCGCGTTGCCCTGCAGGGCAACCTGGACCCCAACATCCTGTTCGCGCCGCCGGACGTCGTCGCCGACGAAGCCCGGCGCGTGCTGGATTCCTACGGCCCGCACGCCGGCCATGTCTTCAACCTCGGCCATGGCATCTCCCAGTTCACCCCGCCGGACCATGTGG
Source organism: Azoarcus sp. TTM-91 (assembly GCF_012911025.1). GTDB lineage: Bacteria > Pseudomonadota > Gammaproteobacteria > Burkholderiales > Rhodocyclaceae > Azoarcus. The sequence goes on from NZ_WUEI01000092.1 coordinate 10,930, forward strand.
AAGTGCTGGTGGACACAGTGCATCAGCACAGTCGGCTGATCCGTCAGGGCGCCTGAGCGCATCCCGAAAAAAGGGGCGGCCTCGCCGCCCCTGTCAAGCAAAAAAATAATACCGATCGGGCTTGACTTATACACATCCAGGCGTTCTTGTCGGCCCCGAGGCACGAAGCAGGTGCATTATGCAGTTGTTTTTATAAATCAATGATTTTAAAAGAAAAAAACTTTGCGCAATGTTAAGGCAAAGTGACAGAAACGCTTATGCCACACCGGGTTGGCGGCGATTCACCCAGCTTTCCCACAAAGTTATCCACAGCTTTTGTGGACAATCCTGGAGCCGGTTGTTCCGGCAAATGCTTACCGGTCTTTCGTGCAGCTTAATCTCACGAAAATGAAGTAACCGATTGATAAATATAAAAATAAGCGTAAACCTCCAACCCTGCCATGCCCATCATCCGCGTCGCTCTGCCGGTTCCGCTCCCGCAACTCTTTGATTACATGGCGGATGATGCCCATGAGGGCGATGTGGGCCGCTGCGTGCGCGTACCCTTCGGCCGGGGCGACAAGAGTGGTGTGATCGTCGCGCTGCCCGGCGATGCCGAGGTCGCCACCGCCAAGCTGAAGCCGGTGCACCACATCCAGCGCGATGTGCCGCCGCTGCCGGCGGACTGGCTGGAACTGGTCGGCTTCGTCGCCCGCTACTACCACGCCCGCCTCGGCGAGGTGGTCGCGCTGGCGCTGCCGCCAGGCTTGCGCCGCGCGGACGGCGTCAGCGGCGAGGAAGTGGATCCGCCGCTGGACGTGACCGCCGCCGGCCGGGCTGCGCTGGCCGAGGCCCGCCGCGAAAGCCGTGCCCTGGCATTGCTGAGCGAGGCCGCCGCCCTTGGTCTGCCGGCGCGGCGCAGCGTGATCCGTGCGCTGCCCGCCGGCGCGGCGGTGGGCGATGCGCTCAAGCGTGGCTGGCTGGCCGTCTCCGCCCAAAGCCAGCCCCGCCACCTTGCAGTCGGTTTGCCTACGCTCACCGAAGATCAGGCCGCCACGGTGGCCGCCTTCGACGCGGCGGAGGCCGGCTTCCGCTGCTGGCTGCTGCACGGCGTGACCGGCAGCGGCAAGACCGAGGTCTATCTGCGCTTGGCCGAACGCACGCTGGCCGCTGGCGGGCAGGTGTTGATGCTGGTGCCGGAGATCGCCCTCACGCCTCAGCTGGAAAGCCGTGTCGCCAGCCGCTTCCCGGCCGCCAACGTGGTTGCTTTGCACTCCGGGTTGGCCGAAGGCGCGCGCTCGCGCGGCTTCGTGCAAGCCCTTACCGGCCAGGCGGACATCGTGCTCGGCACCCGGCTGTCGGTATTCGCGCCGCTGCCCCGGCTGGGGCTGATCCTGGTGGACGAGGAGCACGACGCCTCCTACAAGCAGCAGGAGGGGGTGCGCTATTCCGCCCGCGACGTCGCGGTGTGGCGGGCGCGCCAGCGCAGGGTGCCGGTGGTGCTGGGCTCGGCCACGCCTTCGCTGGAGAGCTGGCTGCACGCCCGCAACGGGCGCTATGCCACGCTGAACCTCAGCCGCCGGGCGGTGGCGTCCTCCTTGCCCAAGGTGCGCTGCATAGACACCAGCCGGTTGCGCCTGGACGAGGGACTGAGCCCGGCGCTGCACAAGGCGTTGGAGGAAAGGCTGGCGCGCGGCGAGCAGAGCCTGGTCTTCCTCAATCGTCGTGGTTACGCGCCGGTGCTGTCCTGCCCCTCCTGCGGCTGGATCAGCACCTGCCCCAACTGTTCCGCCAACCTGGTGGTCCACCTCGCCGACCGCCGCCTACGCTGCCATCACTGCGGCTGCGACGGTCCGGTGCCGGCGGCCTGCCCCAGCTGCGGCAACCAGGACATCCAGCCCTTCGGCCGTGGCACCCAGCGGGTGGAAGCCCGCCTGGCCGAGCTCTTCCCCGAAGCCAGGGTGCTGCGGGTGGACCGCGACGCCGCCCGCACCCGCAGCCAGTGGGAGGCGCTGCTCGCCACCATCGCCGATGGCGGCGCGGACATCCTGGTCGGCACCCAGATGATGGCCAAGGGGCACGATTTCCCCCGGCTGACGCTGGTCGGCGTCATCGGCGCCGATTCCTCGCTGCATGCGGCCGACTTCCGCGCGCCGGAGCGCCTGTTCCAGCAGCTGATGCAGGTCGGTGGCCGCGCCGGTCGCGGCACGCTGCCCGGCGAAGTGCTGATCCAGACCGAGTACCCTGCCTACCCGCTGTACCAGCACCTCGCCCGCCAGGATTTCGATGCCTTTGCCCGCATGGCGCTTGAAGAACGCCGCCAGGCCGGCTTTCCGCCCTACACCCATCAAGCGATGCTGAGGGCGGACGCGCCCCTGCTGCAAGACGCGGTGACCTTCCTCAAGGAGGCGAAAGCCGTGGGCGAGGAATGCGCCGGCGACGCGGTGCGGCTGTTCGATCCGGTGCCGATGCGTCTCACCCGCCTGGCGCGCCGCGAGCGGGCACAGCTGCTGGTGGAGGCGGACCAGCGCGGCCCCCTGCAGGTTTTCCTGCTGGCCTGGATGGATGCGCTGTACCGGCAACGCGCGCCGCGCGATCTGCGCTGGCAGGTGGACGTGGATCCGCTGGAGGTCTGAGGCGGCGGGGGCGCCAAAGAGCGGCGCACCAAAGAAAAAAGCCCGGGTGCCTTGCGGACCCGGGCTAAATCCACACCAAAGGAGGAGGGTGGAGGAGACGGTTCAAAGAATAGTCCGATTCATGGTGCGTCGCAACAGCCGCATCAATGAATTTTTGTATTGGACTATCAGTCTTTCGTATAAGACGGGTGAAAGGCCCAGCAAATATTGGTCCGCAAGTAATCGCCATGCAGGGCACCTGATTGGTGCGATGCATCATTGCCGCTCTTCACGCGAAAGGATTAGGCGCTGGGGTGTATGCCCGGAATGGGCAGTGGCATCAGGCCGCCGGCCACAGCGCCGCGGCCCCGCGAACGCCGGAGGCATCGCCATGCAGGGCCGGCCGCAGCACGGTGCGGATGCCGTCGGAGAACACATGCCGCGCCCAGCGCTGGGGCACGCTGAGGTAGAGGCGGGAGAGCCGAGACAGCCCGCCGCCCAGCACGATCACTTCCGGGTCCAGCAGATTGATGACCATGGCCAGGCTGCGCGCCAGGCGCTCTTCGTAGCGTTGCAAAGTGGCTTCGCAGGCGGCATCGCCGGTGGCGGCGGCGCCGGCGATGGTTTCCGCGTCCAGCTGGATACCGTGGCGGCGGGCGTGGTCTGCCGCCAGGCCGGGGCCGGACAGATAGGTTTCCAGGCAGCCGGCGCGTCCGCAGTAGCAGGGCGGGAGCGGAAGATCGGCCGCGTCGGGTAGCGGCAGCGGAATGTGCCCCCACTCGCCGGCGACCGCATTCGCACCCCGCAGCAGCTGGCCGTTGATGCCGCCGCCGACGCCGGTGCCGAGGATCACTCCGAACACCGACTGCGCGCCGGCGCCCGCGCCATCGAACGCCTCGGAGGCGGCGAAGCAGTCGGCGTCGTTGGCGATGCGGATCTCACGTGCGAGCAGGGTTTCCAGGTCCTGCTTCAGCGGCTGGCCATTGAGGCAGGTGGAGTTGGCGTTGCGGATCAGGCCGGTCCAGGGTGACAGCGAGCCCGGCGTGCCGACGCCGATGCGCGCGGTGGCCTCCAGCTCCGTCTCTGCCTGCCGCACCAGTTCGGCGACTGCCGCCAGCGTGGCGGCGTAGTTTCCCTGGGGTGTGGGGATGCGGCGGCGCAGGCGCTCACCGCCGTCGGCGGCGAGGGCGACGATCTCGATCTTGGTGCCGCCGAGATCGATGCCGATGCGGAGGCTCATCCGCCTGCTCCTGCGGCTCGCCGGCGGCTTAGCCGCGGGCCAGCGCTTCCACCGCGTCGCGGTACTGGTCCAGCGCTTCCTCGCGGCTGCGGGCGGCGACGCCGAGTTCGCGCACCAGGCCGTCCTTGAGGCCGTAGCACCAGGCATGCACGGCCACGCCCTGGCCGCGCTCCCAGGCTTCGCGCAGCACCGAGGAGTGGCAGATGTTCACCACCTGCTGCATGGCGTTGAATTCGCACAGGCGGTCCACCCGGGCGTTGGGATCCTCGATGGCGGCAAGCGCGCCTTCGTGGCGGTCGCGCACGTCCTGCACATGGCGCAGCCAGTTGTCGATCAGGCCCAGCCGGTTGTTGTTGAGCGCGGCCTTGACGCCGCCGCAGCCGTAGTGGCCGACGACCAGAATGTGTTTCACCCGCAGCACATCCACCGCGTACTGGATGACCGACAGTGCGTTGAGGTCGGTATGCACCACCACGTTGGCGACATTGCGATGGACGAAGACCTCGCCCGGCGCGAGGCCGATGATCTGGTTGGCGGGAACGCGGCTGTCGGAACAGCCTATCCACAGGTACTCGGGCGACTGCTGGGCGGCGAGGCGGGAGAAGAACTCAGGATCTTCCGCGTGGATGCGCTCCGACCAGGCCTTGTTGTTGTTGAACAGTTGCTGAATGTCTTGGCTCATAGGGGATTCCTGTTGGGCAGGGGTCGATTGCGGCGTTTCGTCATTGTGAATAAGTGGTTCTGGCCTGTCAGCGGCAGGCGCTTTGCGGCGACGCTTCATTTCCAGATTCCCAGGTCGGTCAGTTGGCGGGTGGCGGCTTCGGCCCAGCCGCGGTTGGCGGCGGGGCTGGCCGGGCTGGGGTGCAGTACCCGGCCGAATTTCACGTCCATGTCGCCCACCGCCTCGGCCGCGCGTTTCTCCGCCCAGTTGCCGATGCCGATCAGCCATTCCGGCTGCAGCGCCTCGACCACCGCGCGCAGGTGCGCATCGCAGGCGGCCAGCAGCGGGCGGGCTTCGGCGCCGGGCAGCTTGTCCGGCGTGAGGTTGCGGCCTTCCTCGAAGAAGGCCAGCGGGCAGTAATTGACTACGAAATGGTCGGCGAAGAAGGCCTCCGGCGTGCCGAAGCGGGCGCGGAACAAGCCCCACAGGCGCTGCCCGCTCACCTCGGAGCGCTTGCAGGCGAAGCCTTCCACCGGCCGCTTGGGGTTGGTGATCGCCGGTTGGCCGACGGGGCCTTCCAGGCCCAGCCAGTCGCGGGCGCTGGCGATCTCGCCGAAGGGCACGCCGATCTGCGCCATGCCGAAGGGGCCGGGATTCATGCCGAGGAAGATGGCGCGCTTGCGGCCTTCGCCGTAGCGGCGCAGGTAGGCCTCGTGGATGTTCCAGGCGTAGTCCAGCGGGTTGTAGACATGGCTCACCGGCGGGCCGAAGCGCATGGCATCCACTGTGGTGGAGAGCTGCCGGGCAGCGGTGATCAGGGCGGTTGCGGTCATGGTTGCTCGATTGCGGTGTGGGCGGGTCAATCGTCCATTGCGCCCGCCGGTGCGGGGCGGCCGAGGCGGTTCAGCGCGTCGCGCAGCAGCCAGACCATGAGCACGCCGGGCACGGCGACGACGATGGAGAAGAGGAAGAAGGCGGGCCAGCCTATGCTCTCCGACAGCACGCCGGACAGGGGGCTGACATAGATGCGGCCGACCGCGGCAAAAGCCGACAGTAGCGCGTAGTGGGTGGCGCTGAAGCGCTGGTTGCACAGCGCCATCAGCAGCGCGACGAAGGCCACCGTGCCCATGCCGCCGGTGATGTTCTCGCCGGCGATCACCGACAGCAGCAGGAGGTCAAGCCGGGTGTCCTCATGCAGGGAGATAAGGCCCCAGTCGAAGGCTGGCAGCAGCACCGAGCCCCATGCGCCGCGGCCGAGTTCGGCCAGCACATAGAAGCCGAAGTTGGACAGCAACTGCAGCACGCCGAACAGCAGCAGCGAGCGGTACAGCGCCAGCCGCGTCATGATCAGCCCGCCGATGAAGGCGCCGAGTATGGTCAGCCAGATGCCGATCAGCTTGTTGGCGATGCCTACCTCTTCCTGGGAGAAGTGCATGCCTTTCAGCAGGAAAGGCGTGGTGAGGCTGCCGGCGAAGGCGTCGCCCAGCTTGTACAGGATGATCAGTGCGAGGAAGGCGGCGGCGCCGCGCTGGGCGAAGTAGCTGGAGAGCGAGCGGTTGAGCGTTTCGAAGCCGATCTTGTGCGCAGCCCACCAGCCCAGCGGCAAGGCGACGGCGATTTCCGCCAGCACGAACAGCAGCTGTATCCACTTGTTGGCGTCGTTCGGGTCCAGCCCGGCCAGCATCAGCGCCGAGCGCGCCAGCCAGTAACCCACCGCGACGCCGGCCAGCATGGCGGCGAAGCCCGCCAGCTCCTTCTTCGGGTCGCTATCCAGCGCCCGCAGGCTGGCGGCCACGCGTGGCAGCGCCAGCAGCGACACCAGCCCGCAGCCGGCCATGATGGCCGCCATCACCATGTACACCCGCGGCCAGGACTGCCACTGCCCGGCCCAGATCAGGGCCACGCCGCCGGACACGATCATCGCCAGCCGGTAGGCAAACACATGCACCGAAGCGCCCAGGCCGCGCTCCTCTTCCGGCAGCAGGTCGGTGCGGTAGGCGTCCACCACCACGTCCTGCGAGGCGGAGAGGAAGGCCACCAGCACCGCGGCCACCGCGAAGAGCTGCGGCGCGCTGGCCGG
>NZ_WUEI01000093.1 GCF_012911025.1 Azoarcus sp. TTM-91
CGACGAATTCCCCTTGCGGGATGAAGATCACCCGCGTCACCGCGAACACCAGCACCAAGGCCAGCGCCAGCAGCGCGTAGATCGCGCCGTTGGTCAGGCCGTCCTGGCCCAGCAGGGCCGCTATCTGAAAGTCCATGTCACCCGCTCCGCTGCGCCCGTCGCGGGCGCGCTGCTCGAAAAGGAAAACCGAATATGAAGTCCCGCCGCGGCGCTCAGCGCGCAGGCAGCGAGGCGTGACGCGCCGGAGCGCGATGCGGTATTACCGTTCCGGGTACGGAATGAGCTGAAAGGAAAGCCGGGGAAAGGCCGCGCCCTGCGGGCGAGGGCAGCCACGAACACGAAGCGGTCGCGGCCTGGAATGCGGGATGCACCATGTCTCTACTCCTCCTTGTGTCGTCCCCGGTGGCGGCTTTTGCCGCTCTTGCTGGGGAGGCGCCCCGCCTGGAGCGCCGGCCGGAACGGATTCCGGCATGGCTGAAAGTTAGCAGCGACAAACTAGCTTGTCAAACACTTGTTCAAATGATTAGTTAGTTCTATCTTGAAGGCAGTCCACTGCCAAACCGCAGCAACGCACCCCTTATCATTCAGCCCTCCGCCCACGACCAGCCCTCTTTACAACATGAATCCGGCCGCCCTCCCCGCTTCCGCCGCGATCAGCGCACAGGATGCGCAACCCCATGATGTCGAAGCGGAAATCCTGCGCCTGGCGCGCGAAGAGCCCACCCTGGGCCAGGCCGCCGTGGCCGAGCGCCTGCGCCAGGAAGGGCTGCAGATATCCGCTTCCGGCGTGCGCTACATCTGGCAGAAGCATGGGCTGGAAACCACGGTGAAGCGGCTGCAGGCGCTCGCCAGCCAGTCCGGCGACGGCCTGGCCGCCCTCACCGACAACCAGCGCCGCCTGCTGGAGCGGGGCGAGGTCAGCGCGCAACTGAGCGCCCAGCTGAGTGCGCAGCAGTCGCGCACCGGCGCCGATGGCGAAGACAACGAGCGCGGCGACGAAGAACCACCGGAGCGCCGCCAGCTCATCATCAACGCCGCCGCCAAGCTCTTCTCCGAGCAGGGCTACGACCGCAGCTCGATACGCGACATCGCCCGCGAAGTCGGCCTGCTGCCCGGCTCCGTCTACCACTACTTCGCCTCCAAGGAAGAGCTTTACCTGGCGGTGCACCGCGAAGGCTTCACCCGCGTGCTGGCCAAGGTGAAAGCCGCCGCCGCCACCGGCACCGATCCGTGGGACCGTCTCACCCGCGCCTGCGTAGTGCACATCATCGGCATCGTCGAAGGCTCGCCGGTGGACCGCATCACCGGCCACAACCTCGCCATCACCGGCAACCGCGAACTCTTCGCCAAGATCCAGCCGCTGCGCGACGCCTACGAGGGCGTGTTCCGCAACCTCGTCAACGCCCTGCCCGTCGCGCCCGGCACCGATCTCTCCCTGCTCCGCCTCTTCCTGCTGGGCGGCATGAACTGGGTCTACCTCTGGTACCACCAGGGCCGCCGCAGCCCCGAAGAAATCGCCCACGCCATGGTGGACATGCTGCGACGCGGCGTGCAGGCCTGAGCGCGAACCCCAAGCTGCCGGCAAAACCCCGGGAGGTTCGCGTTTCCTCAAGCCACTGATCGGAAACCGCTTTTTCCTCGCCGTTCAATTCATCCGGATGAAACCACAGCTTTTTCTGCAGGGTTCGCGGACAAAGGCACACCCAGGCTGAGGAATCAGCGTGTTACGGTGGCAGAGTCGCGTCCCTCGCGGACGCGTGGATTGAAACTGGCTCTCGACGGAGCCTGGCGCACTGGCGCGACGTCGCGTCCCTCGCGGACGCGTGGATTGAAACGTACTGCCCAGCGCCCGCTATGTGGACTTGCATGCGTCGCGTCCCTCGCGGACGCGTGGATTGAAACCGCGTCAGGCCGCGCTGGTCCATCACGTACTCCAGGGTCGCGTCCCTCGCGGACGCGTGGATTGAAACAACGGCCTGCGCTCAATCACGCCGATCCGCGCGGCGTCGCGTCCCTCGCGGACGCGTGGATTGAAACTCGCCGCCGTGGTCGCAGCAGGCGCCGATGGTGTGGGTCGCGTCCCTCGCGGACGCGTGGATTGAAACGGGTCCGGCGGAGTTGCTGCTGCGTTCGACTTGGAAGTCGCGTCCCTCGCGGACGCGTGGATTGAAACCGTATAAGTGCGAAGGATCACTACAACCCCCGCAAGTCGCGTCCCTCGCGGACGCGTGGATTGAAACCGCGACGCCTCCGGCGGCACCGATGCCAGCTACCGGTCGCGTCCCTCGCGGACGCGTGGATTGAAACCTCATCGCCGAGGGCGGCCGTGGCTGCAGCCATGTGTCGCGTCCCTCGCGGACGCGTGGATTGAAACCACGCTGGCGACCAGATTGTCGCGGTGCGCGAGCTGGTCGCGTCCCTCGCGGACGCGTGGATTGAAACCTGGTGGATGGTGCCATCTGCTCGGCGGGGCTGGGGTCGCGTCCCTCGCGGACGCGTGGATTGAAACAGGAGGATGCGGGCGCTGGCTACTAGGGCCTGATGCATGTCGCGTCCCTCGCGGACGCGTGGATTGAAACGCGCCGGCCCGTGCGATTGTGGCGACCCCGGCGCCGGTCGCGTCCCTCGCGGACGCGTGGATTGAAACTCCCAGCAGGCGCCGGCCTTGATGCGCGCGCGCTGGCCAACGTCGCGTCCCTCGCGGACGCGTGGATTGCAACCGCTTGATGCGCTCGCGCTCGCGCAATTTGCGCCGCGTTCCTCCCTGCACAGTTCGCTCCCCCGGTCCAGCCGCAGCAGTTCTGCCGGCTTGGCCGGGGAAAGCGGCCTCAGGTTTTGAGAGCCTTCTTGTCGCTCTCCCCCCAGAAGCGCTCCATCGCGATGTAGGTGTAGGAGGCGCTCCATCCGATCAGGAGCAGGCCGTTGAGGGCTTCCACGCCGGCCATCAGGCGCAGGTCTCCCTTGGGCACCACGTCGCCGTAACCCAGTGAGGTGTAGGTTTCGGCGGAGAAATACAGCGAGACGTCGAAAGAGAAACGGCCCGCATCGCCGAGATGGCCGAGTTTTCCGAAGCGGGCCAGCAGGTAGAGCGTGGCGGCGTACAGCAGTATTTCCAGCGTGTGGGCGAGAAAGGCGACGAAGATCACGATGACCAACCGGGCCCGGGCCCGCACCGGCGCCCTGGAGAGGTGTCGGTTCATCAGGCCGAGCACCTCGTAGTGGATCAGGGTGGTTGCCACAAGCAAGCTCAGGCAGGCGAACAGCACCATAGGCATGGCGACACGCTCCGGGAGGGCTGGATCGGCGATGGGTTCCGGCACTCTAGCGCGTTGCGGGGAATGCTGCTCTGAGCATGGAATCTCTTTTCCACTCATATGCTTGGATTCATTCAGCACGACCTTGAGCGCCTCATGCACGAAGCTGCCCGAGGCAAACAGCAATCCCACCAGCAGGGGGCCGGAAGAAGCGGGACACCGGCTCCGCCGCCTCACAGGAGATGGCCGGCCCGGACGGGTGAGGCGGTTCCGTCCATGCCGCGCGGTCCAGGCATGCCGCAGCCAACGAAGCTAATGCGGCTGTTATATCCGCTCCACATCGACTTGGTCGTCCGGCGCTCCCTTCGGCGCAGAACGGCAGGTCGCACCGTTTGCCCCTGGGATCATCGCCACGCTGGAAAACCCGGGAAAAAGCCTCCCTCCCACCAAGCAGCAGCGTCGCGCCACACTCCCCCCGCCAGCCTCCCCGCAGTTCCCGGGCCGGCGGCATCCGGACGGGATTGCCGCCGGCAGCTCATCCTCTTCACCAGCGTGTTCGGCGCCGGGCGCTTCTATGGCGACAGGGTGATCACGCCCGCAATCCCGGCGCCGGGCGCGCTGGAAAGGAGGGAAACGATCCACCCGGATTTCACCGCCTGCATGCGCTCGGTTTCCGTGGGCGCCCAGGATTTTGCAGCCGCAGAGAAGCGACCATTAATGAGAATTAATCTCATTAAATTTGACCTATTATTGACTATCAGTCATTATCTCTCCCCGCCATCGGCCCCGGATCACAAGCCGGAGGGCCTGCGAAAAACGACAAACCGCACCGGAGAGAAACCCATGATCCGTCACAATCTTTCCCATTGGCCCCTGGTCATCACCGTCGCTTCCGGGCGATCCACGCTGGACGACATGCTGGCCTTCACCGCCGAGTGGAACCACTGGCTGGATGAGTGCGATGCCTTCGCCACCTTGCGCATCTTCACCGACGCGGCAGCGCTGGAGCATCCGGAGGGGTCGGCGCAGAACGCGAAGAAGTGGCTGCAAGAGAAGGGCGATGCGATACGCGCGCAGGTGATGGGCATGGCGACGGTGGTACCGCCGGCGGAGTACGAGCGGGTGCGCAAAATGAACGTGGAGAAGCTGTTCGGCGTGCCGGCGGCGACCTTCCAGGACCTGCCCTCCGCCCTCGCCTGGCTGCAGACGGCGGTATTCGAACCGCGTGACCGGACGCTGGACGCGGCGGCCGCGACTGCGGCGGTCGAGGCGCTGGCCGGATGAACGCGATCCGCGAACGCAAGGCGGCGGAACCGGCGCTGGCAAACGGGCAGCGCCCGCCGCGCAGGCCGCGCCGGCGCATGCCGGAAAGCCGCCGCGGCGAGCTGATGGATGCAGCCGAGCGGCTCTTCCTCGCCAAGGGCGTCGCCGCCACCAGTGTGGATGACATCACCACTGCGGCCCAAGTCGCCAAAGGCACCTTCTACGTCTATTTCCCCTCCCGCGACGCCTTGCTGGCGGCGCTGCAGCAGCGCTTCGTCGATGGCTTCTGCCAGCGGGTGGACGCTGCCCTGGCACGCCGCCGTACCGGCGACTGGAACGGCCGCCTACGCGCCTGGTTCGCTACCGCGCTGGACACCCTGCTCGACCAGTTGGTGCTGCACGACATGCTGTTCCACGAGCTGGGCCACGATCACCGCGACCTCGTCCACGACAACCCCGTGGTGACCCAGCTGGCCGCCCTGGTCAGCCAGGGCGTGGCGGCCGGCGTGTGGCACGCGGCAGAGCCGCGGTACATCGCCATCATCATGTTCCACGGCATGCATGGCCTCGCCGACGACCTCGCCGCACAGGCGCAGAGCGGCAACAAGGCCGCCCGCAAGCGGCTGGCCGACACCCTGTTCAACACCTTCTCCAGCGCCATGCGCCCCCTCGTGCCATGAAGACGAACGCAGAAATCCTGCTGCCCTCCCCTGCCTTCAACCCGCGTCCGCTGATGCTCGCCTACATGAGCTGCACCATGGCGATGATGGCCTTCGTCGCCCTCATCGGCCCGATGGCGCGGGTGCTGCGCCTGGCCGCATGGCAGGCCGGCACCGTCGTCACCGTGGGCGGCGTGCTGTGGATGGTGCTGGCGCGCGCCTGGGGTAGCGCCAGCGACAGGCTGGGCCGGCGCAGCGTGCTGCTGATGGGCGTCGGCGGCTTCATGCTGAGCTACTGGGCGATGTGCGGGCTGCTGCTCGCCTCGCTGGAGCTGCTGCCGGCGGCGGCGCTGGTGTTCGCCGGCCTGCTGCTCACCCGCGGCGCGGTCGGCGGCTTCTTCGCCGCCATTCCATCGGTGGGGCAGGCGCTGGTGGCGGACCATGTGTCGCCCGCCGGCCGCACCGCCGCCCTTGCCGGCCTGGGCGCCGCCAATGCCATTGGACTGGTGCTCGGCCCCGCGCTGGCGGCGGCGCTGACACCGATCAGCCTCGGCTTGCCGTTGTATGTGACCGCCGCCCTGCCGCTGCTGGCCTTCGTCGCGCTGTGGCGCGGCCTGCCGCGCAGCGAACATCACCACGACATGCCCGCCAGCAGCGTGCGCCTCGCCGACCCCAGGCTGCGCCGGCCGATGGCGGTGGCCTTCGCCGCCATGTTCAGCGTCTCGGTGGGCCAGATCTCGGTCGGCTTCTTCGCCATCGACCGCCTGGGCCTGCCGCCCGAACAGGCCGCGCGGGCCGCCGGGCTGGCGCTGACGCTGGTCGGCGTGGGGCTGATCCTCGCCCAGATGGCGGTCCGCCGGCTGAAGTGGGACAGCCTGAGGCTGATCCGGGTAGGCGCGGCCATCAGCGGGCTGGGCTTCGGCGCGGTCGCGCTGGCGGACAGCAGCGCCATGCTCGCTGCCTGCTACTTCGTCGCCGCCGCCGGCATGGGCTGGGTCTTCCCCGCCTTCGCCGCCCTGGCTTCCAACGCGGTAAGCGCACACGAACAAGGGGCCACCGCCGGCTCGCTGGGCGCGGCCCAAGGCCTGGGGCTGGTGCTCGGGCCGGTGGTGGGCACCCTGTTCTATGAACTGGGGCCAGGCGTGCCCTACGCGTTCATCGGGCTGGTGCTGATACTGGTGGCTGCGTGGCCGGTGGCGGCGGGAGCAAGCGTTCCGGCTGCCGAATAGGCGGTCGCGGCCTTTCCCTCGATGCCGCCGCACAGCGCGGCCAGCCTCTCGGCCACGATGCCCTGCAGCCGCGCCAGCGCCGCACTATCGATGCCCGGGGCGCACTTGAGCATAATGCCTACCTCCGGCAAGGGCGGCAGAGACGGCAGCCGGGCCAGGGTTGTCGGCTTGCCGATGCCGGTGCGCACGGTAAGGCCCAGCCCGGCCTGCACCGCCGCCCAGATGCCGGCGAGACTGGAGCTGGTGAAGGCCACGCGCCAGGGAATGCCGGCGGCGTCCAGCGCGGCGACGGCGTGGCTGCGCATTACGCAGGGCGCCTCGAACACCACCAGCGGCAGGGGCTCGCCGCTGGCCAGCCAGGCATCCGCCAGCGCTGGGTCGCCGATCCAGCACAAGGGCAGTTGCTGTACGCAGCTGCTGTCCGGCTCGGCCTGCCAGGCGAGGATCAAATCCAGCTCGGCGCTGGCCAGCGCCGTTTCCAGTGCCAAGTTGCGGGCGATGCGCGCCTCCACCGTCACCGCCGGATGGGTGCGGGCGAATAGCCCCAGCACCTCGGTGAGCAGACCCTCGCCAAAATCCTCCTGCAGGCCCACCCGCACCTGCCCGCCCAGCCGGGAGCCGCGCACGGCGAGCACCGCGGCATCGTTCAGCGCCAGCAGGCGACGGGCGTAGCTCAGCATCAGCTCGCCTTCCGCCGTCGGCACCAGGCCGCGGCCGGACTTGCGCAGCACCGGCACGCCCAGCTGTTCCTCCAGCTTCTTCAGCTGTGCGCTCAAGGCCGAGGTGGAACGGCCGAGGCGATCCGCCGCACGGGCGAAGCTGCCGAGATCCACGCCAGCGACGAAGCTGCGCAGCACATCGAGGTCGAGGTTGGTCGCCATCATCAATCCCGAAAATCTGGATGATCAATTAAGAAATATTTGATTTTCAGCACGATCATCTACCCCTAGGCTGTGAGGGTCAAATCAAGGCCCCGCAGGAGCATGCATGAGCAAGCCGCACCCGATGGCCGCCGCGCCTGAGCTCGCCCGCCTCACCGACGAGGTGCTGTTCGGCCAGGTCTGGGAACGTCCGCAACTGGGCAAGCGCGACCGCAGCCTGATCACCGTGGCCGCCCTGATGGCGATGGGGTGCGGCGAGCAACTGCCCATCCACTTCGCCAAGGCACTGGAGAATGGCATCAGCCATGAGGAACTGGCGGAAGTGGTGACCCACCTCGCCTTCTATGCCGGCTGGCCGGCGGCGCACAGCGCGCTGCTGCGCCTGTCGCCAGAGGCGGATGCCGCCGGGCGGGAGCGCTGACATGCCGGTTTCCCGCATCAGCCTGCGCCGGGGCCATACGGCGGCCTACCTCGACGCGCTCTCCGCCGGCCTGCACCAAGCGCTGGTGGAGCGCTTCGAGGTGCCGGCGGATGATCGTTTCCAGCTCATCCAGCAGTTCGATCCGGCGGAGATGCGCTTCGACCGCCACTACCTCGGCGGCCCGCGCAGCGACGACTGGGTGTTGATCGAGATCACCGCCGGGCGGCCGCGCAGCGCCGACACCAAGCGCGCCTTCTATCGCCGGCTGGCCGAGCTGCTGGCGCTATCTCCAGGGCTTGCGCCCGCCGACCTGATGGTGGTGATACGCCACAACGCGCTGGAAGACTGGTCCTTCGCTGATGGCCACGCCAGCATGCTGCCCTGAGGAGCCTGCCATGTACGCCATGCAATACGCCTTCACCCTGCCCGCCGACTACGACATGGCGGTGATCCGCCGCCGCATCGCCGACAAGGGCCGCGCGCTGGACGGCTTCCCCGGCCTCGCCTTCAAGGCCTACCTGTTCTCGGACCGCGCCGATCCCCGCCACCGCGCCACCGCCAACCGCTACGCGCCCTTCTACCTGTGGCAGGACATCGCCGGTGCCAGCCGCTTCATCGAAAGCGCCGGCTTCGCCGCACTGGCGGACGCCTTCGGCCGCCCTGCCATACGCAACTGGCTGGCCTGGGAACCCGCGCTGACCGGCACCTTGTCGCAGGCACGCTGGGCCACGCTGGAGACGCGGCCGCTGGCCGCCGGAGAAGGTCTCGCCGCGCTGGCTGCTGGTGAAGCCGCCTGGCGGACAGGGCGCGAGACGCCGGGCCAGGCCGTGGGAACGACGGAGCCCGGCCTGCCGCTCGCCCGCCTCGCCGCCCTGGACGCAGCGAACTGGTCGCTGTTGCGGCTGAGCCTGTGGCTGACACAACCTCTCGGCGGAGACGAGGCCGGCGACCTGTACGAAATCGGTTACCTCGCTGCGGGAGAGACCCTGCCCGGACTGGAAGCAACCTGGCGGACCGGATGAAGGCGCTCTGGCGCAAGCCTCAGCTCCCTTGGTCCGCGCATGCGCTGCCCGCCCCTCTCCCCTACCCCGGTGCGGCCGCCGGCAGCGCCAATATCTGTTCAAGCAGCGAGTCGGCCAGCGCAGCGAGGTCCAGCAAGGCGCCCATGCGCATCTCGCCGTCGGCATGCAGGGTTACCGCCGACCACACGCCCGGCACGCCGGCGCGCTCGAAGCTGGCCATCACCTGCTCGCCGCCGGCCTCGCTGTCCACTGCTTCCGCAATGGTGCCCAGCGCCGGCACGGTGAAGCCGACGCGCTGGCCGTCGGTGGTGGCCACCACCAGGATGCTGGCGGTGGGGGTACGCGGCCGGCCAGGCATGCCGAGCACGATGGCGAGGTCGAATACCGGCACGGCCCGGCTGCGACTCACCAGCAGGCCGGGCCGGTCGCCGCCGGTGTCGAGCACCGCACCCTCGGTCCAGCCCACGATCTCCAGCACCTGCGCCAACGTGGCGGCTACCTCGGCGCCCACGTCCGCGGTGAGCACCTGGCGGCGCCTGCCACGCACAGGTTGGGTACGGCGCGGACCACTGCCCGGCAGGGGCTGTTCGCGCCGTACCGGCGTGTTGAGCCCGGCCAGACGGCGCAAGGCGGGGTCGTCGCGCAAGCGGGCGCTGTCCAGCAGCAGGAAGTACGCCAGGCGGTCCACCGCGGCGCAAGGGGTGCGCGGCGGCAAGCCGGCGGTGGTCAGGGCACCGCGGAAGAGGCCTTCGGGCAAGCTGCCGCTGCCCTCCGCCAGCCGGGCGGAACTGGCGGCAACCACGTCCAGGATGCGCTCCACCGCCAGCACCAGCAGCCCCTCCGGGTAGCGCAGCACGAAGGCCTGCAGCGGCCCGCCGGGGAGCATCCGCCCAAGCCCGCAGAAGGCGAGAAAGTCCAGCACCGGCACGGCCTTGGCGTCGATCTCGACGACGCCAAGGCAACCGCACTCGGACAAGGCGCTGCGCTCGATCACCGGATTGACCAGCGTGGTGTGCACCAACTCCGCATCCACCGCCAGCGGCACGCTGCCGGTGTGCATCAGCACCAGGGTGGCGGGCAGGCTGCCGTGGGCGGCCTGCCAGGCGCCAGCCGCGCCGCGCGGCGGCTCATCCACCATGGGGAAGCGTTCGGCGAGGCGGGCCGGCTCCAGCACGGCAACCACCGAGCGGTCGTCCTCCCGCACGAAGCCGCCGCGCAGCAGCGCCAGCACCTCGCCGGCCGCTTCAAAGCGGTTGAGCACCGCGTTGCGGCATTCGAGGATGCCTTCAACGCTGTCGGCGAGCAGCCCGAGCAGGCGGCCCTCGTGGGCGAGCACCGCCACCACCTCACCCTGTTGCTCCCCCGGACCACCCTTGGGCCGGTGGTCTAGATCCACCACCGGCACCACCGTACCGCGCAGATCGATGCCGCCCACCACCGCCCCCCCGGTGCCCGGCAGCGGATGCAGGGCGGTGCGCGGCACCACTTCGCGCAATACCTCCACCGCCAGGCCAAGCTGCAGGCCGCCGCGGCGGAAAGCGCCGATCAAAAGGCCGCCCTCGCGCTCCATGTCAGCGCCTCACGGTGCGCGAGAGTTCGTCGATGAGCAGCGAGACCTTGCCCGCCATTTCGCGCTGGGCCTCGGTGGCGCGGGCGATCTGGGCGGTGCTGGAAACGGTCTTGTCCACGCTTTCCAGGATGCCCTCGAAGCTGGTGGAGGCGCGCCGGCTGACCTCGGCGCCGGCCTTCACGTTGGCGTTGGACTGCTCGATGAGGCCAGCGATTTCCTTGGCCGCCGCGGCGCTGCGCTCGGCCAGCTTGCGCACTTCGGAGGCGACCACCGAGAAGCCGATGCCCTGCTCGCCGGCGCGGGCAGCCTCGATGGCGGCGTTGAAGGCCAACAGGTTGGTCTGGTTGGAGATGTCGCTGATGACGCGCACGATCTCGGAGACCTTGTCCGAACTGCCCTGGATGCGGCCGATGGCGGCGATGGACTCGGCCAGCGCCCGCGAGCCGTCCTGCGCGGCGGTGGAGGCGGTGGACGCGGTGGAGGACGCACGCTCGCAGTTGTCGGCGATCTGGCCGATGCTCTCCAGCAGCTGGCGCACGCTGCCGCTCATGTCCACCGAGCGGGCGCTGATGCGCTGCTCCATCTCCACCTCGGCGGTGACGTCGTAGGCGTACTGGATGATCTTGCTCACCTTGCCGTTGAGATCGAGGATGGGGTTGTAGGTGGCCTGTATCCATACGTCGCGGTTGAACTTGCCGACGCAGTGGAAGCGCCCGCTCACCAGCTTGCCCTCGCTCAGGCGCAGCCAGAAGTCACGGTATTCCTGGCTGCGGGTGTACTCGTCGGTGCAGAACATGGCGTGGTGCTGGCCCTGGATTTCGCGCTGGGTGTAGCCCATGGCGGCGAGGAAGTTGCGGTTGGCGCTGAGCACATGGCCACCGAGATCGAACTCCACCACCGCCTGGCCGAGGTTGATCGCCGCCACCTTGGCTTCGAACTCCGCGTTGTGCACCTTCTGGCGGGTGACGTCGGTGGCGAACTTGACCACCTTCAGCGGCCTGCCGTGAGGGTCGAAGATGGGGTTGTAGGTGGCCTGCAGCCACAACTCGCGCCCGCCCTTGCCCACGCGCTTGAACTCGCCGCCCACCAGTTCGCCCTGCGCCAGGCGGTCCCAGAACACCTGGTAGTCGGTGCTCGCCGCCATCTCGGGCGCGACGAACATGCGGTGATGATGGCCGATGATCTCGTCTTCCCGGTATCCGGTGAGTTCCAGGAAGTTGGCATTGGCATGCAGCACCCGGCCCTGCAGGTCAAACTCGATGACGGCCTGGGCCCGGTCCACCGCGCCCAGCTTGCCGGCGGCATCCAACCGCTCCAGCATCTCGCGGGTGATGTCCTTGGCGACGACGATGACCTTGCCGAGCAGCCCGTCCATGCCGATGACGGGGGTCAGCGTCGCGCTCAGCCACACCTCGCGGCCGCCTGCCCCCTCGCGCCGCAGTTCGGCACTCACCGCGCGCCCCTCGGCCAGGGTGCGCCAGTGCTCCTGGCTCGTCATCTCCTCCTCGGGGAACAACAGCTTGGCCTCCGGGCTGCCGATCAGCTCCGTGGCGGTGTAACCCAGCGTGCGCTCCAGGGTCGCGTTGAGGCTGAGGATGTTGCGGTCGCGGTCCATGTCCAGCATGCAGTTGTTGCGCGACACCGCATCCATGCGCGCCGCCAGTTCCAGGCTGGCGAGCTTGCTGGCGGTGACGTCGGTGGCGAACTTGACCACTTTCAGCGGCCGCCCGCTGGGGTCAAGGATGGGGTTGTACGTGGCCTGGATCCAGATCTGCCGGCCGTTGCGGGCCAGCCGCATGTACTCGCCGCGGTCGAACTCGCCTTGCGCCAGCTTGTGCCAGAAAGCGCGGTAGGCCGCGCCATTGGCTTCCTGCTTGTCCACGAACATGCGGTGATGCTGGCCGCGCACTTCGTCCAGCGAGTAGTCCATGAGGTGCAGGAAGTTCTCGTTGGCATCGAGGATGACGCCGTTGAGGTCGAACTCCACTACCGCCTGGGAACGCGAGATGGCCGCCACCTTGCCGTCGTCCTCCACGCTCTTCATGCGCGAGGCGGTCATGTCCACCGCGAACAGGGCAATCTTGCGCGGGTTGCTGCCGCGCGCCGGAATCGGGCTGAAGATGCCGCCGATGTAGACCTCACGCGCGCCATTGGCGAGATAGTGGAACTCCTCGCTGATGGATTCGCCCGCCGCCAGGCGCTCCCAGAAGGTCTCGTACTCCTCCGACTGGGCCTCCTCCGGCAGGCATAGCATGCTGTGATGGGCGCCCACCAGCTGCTCGCGCGAGTAGCCGAAGAGCTTGAGGAAACGCTCGTTCACGCCAAGGAAGCGGCCTTCGGGATCGAACTCGGCGATGGCGCGGCTGCGATCGATCGCGGCGAAGTAACCGGGGAGGTCTTCTTCATGCCCGATCCGGTAGTCGGCAACGGCAGCGGGCAGGGCTTGGGCTGAGGACATGCGGAGGTCTCCATGCAGTATCCCGGGCACCCGGCGGGCGGCCCGGCGGCAATCGGAAGCCTAGTCAATAAAAGCCGGCCTCCTGCGTTAACAACGTCATGAGCCCGGGATTTCTCAGCCTTCGATTTACCCCGTACGGGTTAAGAACGCCCTTCCGCGGCATCCGGCAGGCAACAGGCCCCTCAGCCAGGGGCGTACCTCTCCGCAGCCTGACGCGCGGAGCCGGCGGAGGCTCCGGGCTCGCGCGGGAGAAACCCCTATCCCGCCCCTCAGAGCGTGCGCGGGTCCCACTCCTTGCGCTTTCTCTCCTGCTCCTCCAGCAAGCGCTGGCGGTCCTCGGCCAGCTTCGCCTCGAGCTGATCCCGCAAGTCCTGAAAACGCGCCTGCAACTGCTGACGCAATTCGTCGCGCCGTTCGGGTTCGGTGTTCTGGTGCCGCTGTTCGAAGTTCTGCTCCAGCTTCTGCAGGTTCTGCTCCAGTTCCTTGCGTGCGGCGCTGGCTTGCTCCTTTTGCGCCACGGATTCCGCCTGCTCCTTCTCTATCGCGGCGAACACCTCGTTCTCACGCTGGCTCTGCCCGGAAGGCTGGTGCTGGGCAATGGCCTGTTCGATGCGTTTTTCCTGGTTGAGCTCGAGTTTCTCGATGCCGGCCTTGATGGCTTCGATGCCGGCGACCGCGGTCAGCGCAAGGCCCAGGGCCGGGTCAAGCTGGTTGACCGGCGCCTGGTGGACCATGCCGGATTCGTGCTGCACCTCGCGCTTGAACTCCGCCGACGCCGCCAGATAGCGGTCGGCACCAACCTCGTGGGCCTGCGCCTGCTGCTGCTCCCGCACGCGGGCCTCCGCCTCCGTCAGCTGCCTCGAATGTTCCAGTCCCTGCGCCCCGAGCGTTCTGTCGGCCACTTCCTTTGCGATCAGGAGCGCGGTCAGCCGCTCCTCGGCCTGCTTCAGCGCCCCCTGGGCGTCGACTCTCAGGCCGGCGGCTTCCTGCTCCTTCGCCGCGCGGTCTTCGGCGGGTAGCGCGGCAATCCTGGAAGCCAGCTGATCCAGGTCTCTCAGCGCCGCTTCCAGGGCTTCCTTCCGCTTCTGCAATTCCGCGATTTCCTGCTCAAGGCTCATGCCGCCCTCCCCCGCAATTCACGCAGCCGATGCGGCCCTCACAGGCTGCCCATGCGGCCAGCCACTTCCGGGTTCTGCCAGGCGAAGTCCTTCCGGACCTTCGCCGGCTTGCAGCTCGCCGCCATCACGATCTGGTAATCGCGGTACGCCGGCCCGGCCAGCTCGGCCGGATCCACCAGCCTCTGCCGCGAGCCGTCCATGATGGATTCGCGGTAGCCCAGCTGCTCGGAGAGCTTCTCCGCCAGGCCGTCGTGCGCGGTGGGGTTCATGAAGATGCGCACGGCGCAGCTTCCCACCATGCCCTCCGCGTTCGGGTAGGCCTTCTCCAGCTGCCCCAGGCTCTGGGCGAACAGCCACAGGCGCAGCCCGTACTGGCGGCCGATTTCGATGGCCTCCTCCACCGGCGGCATGTGCTTGAGGCGCGGCAATTCGTCGAGCAGGAACAGGATGGGCGCGGCGCCGCGCGGCGGCAGTTCACTGCACAGCATGCGGATGTGCTGGGCGATGATCACCCGCAGCAGCGAGATGTAGCTATCCACCTCGCTCGGCTTCAGGCAGATATACACGGTGGGATTGGTGGCGCCGCGCAGATCCAGCGGACTCCAGTCCGACCGGCTGGTGGCCCTGGCGATACGCTCGCCACTCCAGGCGCTGAGGCTGGACTGCGCGGTCTGCAGCACGCTGTCGCGGGTCTTCTCGTTCATGCCGGCCAGCGAGGTGCCCTGCTGCATCATGCTGCGCACATCCACCGCGGTCTGCAGGCCGAGCACCATGTCATCCCAGGCCTTGCCGCCGTGGATGATGTCGACGATCTGCGACATCGGCCGGCTCTCCGGCGGATTGGAATATGCCACATAGGCCACCGCCGCGGTCAGCACGTCGCGCGCCTTGTTCTCCCAGAACGGATCGGCCGCGCCGGATGGCACGATCATCATGTCGGCGAGGAAGCGGGCGTCTTCCCAGATGTAGTCCGACTCCTGGCGGATGAAGGCCAGCGGGTTATAGAAATGGCTGTTCGCCGGGTCGAGCGGGCTGAACTTGAACACCGGCCCGACATTCTCCGCGCGCCATTTGCTGGTGCCGGCATAGATCTCGCCCTTCACATCCAGCACCACCGCCGGGCCATGCCAGTCGAGCAGGTTGGGGAACACATTGCACTGGGTTTTCCCGGATCCGGGAGGCGCCACGGTAATCAGCGATCCCTCGCCGGCGTAGATCAGCGGCTCGCCATCTATGGTCCCGAGCTTCAGGCCGGGCCGCCCGCTCGGCGCGAAGATCGTGTCGGCCAGCGCATCCGGCGACAGCCAGGCGTTGCCGCCCTTGAGCCTGGCGCTGGCCTCCTTGATCAGCGGCTGGACGGCCGGGTCGCCCTCCTTGCTCTGCATCACCTTCAGCACATTGCTCACCACTGCGTCGGCCGAGGCCCCCTCTTTCGACATGAACCAGTTGATGGCCCCGATGGCATCGCGGATGCCTTTGTCCTCGGCCCACATCGAATAGCTGTAGTGGTCTATGGTCGCTTTCCCATTCCCCCAGATCAGCCCGAACTTCGCCCACCGGTACCACTTCATGTCCTGCTCGCTGGGCGCCCCTTCCACCGCGTTCAGCAGCAGTTCCGTAACGCGCAGCATCTCCCGCTCCCGCGTTTCCATGGCCGCAAGGTGGCGGCTGATATGGAACTCCAGGAAGGATTCGCTTTTCGTTCCATTGGCGCTCTTGTCGGCGAATTCATGCCAGATGGAGATACTGACCGCCCGGTCCTTACGGTCGAAGATCCCGTTGATGGCCGCAGTACGTTGCTCGCGGCTTGAACCCAGCTCCTGGACCCATTTCTCGTGCTCCTTCAGCACGGCCTCCCGCGCCTGCTGCCTTTTCCTTTTCTCCGCGCCGAAGTCGATGCGGGAAATGCCATAGGCGATGGCCAGCACGACAAAACCGCTGATGGGCCCGATGAGCACGCCGGCAATGAAGCCCGGCAGCAGCCATTTCCAGTTCTTCTTCGCATAGGCGCTGGCGAACTGCCCGAAGCCTTCGCTGCTTTCGGACCGTTTTCGATACGCAAGGAAAACGATCAGCGCGAGCCCGCCCAAGAATATCGGCAGCTCGATAAACAGATGCAGTCCGCTCACACAACCCCCTGTCCCAGTTATCCGCTACTGCATTGCGAATGAGAGATGAAGATTCGACCTTGGCGGAAAACGGTTTCCGCCGCTCGCTGCAAAGACATCACCCAGGCGGGAAAAGCTGGCACGCCGGGCCCGATGGCGCGGCGTAGCGCGCGCTTGCCGCACGTATTCCGGATCGGGCAATCCTATGCCGAGGGATTTTTGCTGTAAAGATTTGTCTCAATGGAACAATGGATGCATCGCCGCAGCCAATCCGGCCCAGACAAAAGGGCCGTCTGCCCCTCAGCCGCTTCGTCCCTGCGCCTGGCGGAAAGCCGAGGGCGACATGCCCTGCATGCGGGTGAAGAAGCGGGAGAAGTAGGCCGGGTCGCGGAAGCCCAATGCATAGCCGATGCCGGTGACGTCGAGGTCGGAATAGGCGAGCAGGCGGCGGGCTTCGAGCAGCAGGCGCTCGTGGATCATGTGCTGGGCGCTGAGGCCGGCCTCGCGGCGGCAGCTGTTGTTGAGCTGGGCGGTGGAAACACCCAGGCGGTTGGCGTAGAAGGCGAGCGGCTGCCAGTCGCGGAAATGACGCTCGATCAACTCGCTGAAGCGCGCCACCCGCTGGCGGATGCGGTCGCCGCCACTTTCGGCGGCGCTCAGGCCGCCACTGCGCAGCAGGCGCACCAGGGCGAGGCCGATGATGGCCTTGAGCACGCTGACGCGGCCGGCCTCGCGGCCGCTGTACTCGCGGGCGAACTCCTCGAAGTGCAGGCGCATCAGGTCGAAGGCGGCGGCCTCCTCCGCCAGCGGCAGGTAGTGCAGCAGGCCGAGGGCTTGGCGCAGCTCCGGCGACAGCGCCAGCAGCTCATCCACCAGCGGCTGCGGCAGGGTGACGATCTGGCCGACGATGTCCGGCGAAAAACGGAAGCCATGCACCCGCTGCGGCGGCACCATCAGCAGGCAGGGCGTCTGCAGCGCCACCCGCCGCGTCTCGAAGCTGATCTCGGCCGCCCCGCTCTGCAGGAAGACGACGTGCAGCAGGTTGTCGTGGCTGTGCGGCGTGATTTCCCAATCGTACAGGGCGCTGCGCGCGGCGATGGTCTCGTGATGCAGCGGCTCGGGCGTCTGCCACAGCTTTTTCTCGCCGAAAAGCTTGTAAGTCGGGACGGTAGGCTGGCTCATGCGGATTCCGGTTCCTGGCGCGCGCGGAGCGCGGGCAGGGAAGGGAATTTAGCAAAAGTGCAAGCCGGTGATGCGAAATCCAGGCTGAGCGGACGCCGTGCTGAAGATGGCGCCGCGGCCGGAAGCGCTCACAACATCACCCCCGCCACCTCACCCTCCACGCC
>NZ_WUEI01000094.1 GCF_012911025.1 Azoarcus sp. TTM-91
GGCCGCGCAGCCCGGCAATGGCGGCGCGGACGTCCCCGACTATCCCCGCCTGCTCGCCGCCCGCGACAAGACCATCGCCGCGCTGAAGCGCCGCCTGATGCAGGAGGCCCAGAGCGACCGCGACACCCCTTTCGCCCTGCTGACGCAGAACATCTCGCTGGAACAGGTGGTGGCGCGCAAGACGGCGGAACTGGAGGCCGAAAGGCAGGAACTGGAGACCGCCCTGAGAGAGCTCAGGTCGGCCCAGGCCCAGCTGGTGCAGGCGCAGAAGATGGAGTCCATCGGCCAGCTCGCGGCCGGCGTCGCCCACGAAATCAACACGCCCACCCAGTACGTCTCCAGCAACATCGATTTCGTCAAATCCGCCACCGGCACGCTGCTGGACCTGCTGGACACCGCCAGCGGCCTGCTGGGCACGCTGCCGGCGGCGGAGGCCGACCCGGCGCTGGTCGTCTTGCGCAAGGAACTCGGCGGCCGCCGCATCGAGTTCATGCGCCGCCAGATCCCGGAGGCGCTGGAGCAGTCGCTGGAAGGGCTGCGCCACATCGCCAGCATCGTCGCCGCGCTCAAACAGTTCTCCCATCCTTCCTCCGGCGAGATGGAGGAAGTGGACATGCTGGACCTCGTGCGCACCACCGCCACCGTGGCCCGCAACGAATGGAAATATGTGGCCGACCTCGAAGTGCTGCCTGCCGACGGCCTGCCGCCGGTGCCCTGCATCCGCGACCTGGTCGGCCAGGCCCTGCTGAACCTGATCGTGAATGCCGCCCACGCCATCGGCGACACCCTGAAGGAAGGGGTGAAGGAGAAGGGGCGCATCGTCGTCTCGGCGCAAACCGTCGGCCCCTGGATGGAGCTCAGGCTCACCGACGACGGCACCGGCATGAGCGAGGAAACCCGCAACCGGATGTTCGACCCCTTCTTCACCACCAAGCCGGTGGGCAAGGGCACCGGCCAGGGGCTGGCGCTGACTTACTCCACCGTGGTGGACAAGCACCACGGTGAGATCTACTGCGAATCCTGCCTGGGCGTGGGCACCACCTTCGTGGTGCGCCTGCCGCTCCGCCAGGGGCCGGCGGGGGAGCAGGCATGCGGGTAGCGTTCGTCGACGACGAGCCGCTGGTGCTCGCCGGCTTCGAGAGAACGTTGGCGATACGCGAGGACGCCTGGGACTGCGCCTTCTTCACCAGCGGACCTGAGGCGCTGGCCGGGTTGGAGAGCTGCCCGGCCGACGTCATCGTTTCCGACATGCGCATGCCTTTCATGGATGGTGCCGAGCTGCTGCAGCAGGTGAGGGCGCGCTGGCCCGCCAGCATGCGCATCATCCTCTCCGGCCATGCCGACGTCGAAGCCATGCGCCGCATGCTGGACGTGGCTCACCAGTTCCTCGCCAAGCCCTGCGACAACGCCCGCCTTTTCTCCATCATCGAAAGCGCGGTGCGCCTGCGCGACATGTTCTCGGCGCCCGAGGTGGTCGCCGCCGTAGGCGGCATCAACCGCCTGCCTTCCGCCCCCCGCATCTTCGGCGAGCTCAACCGCATGCTGGCGGACCCGCTGGGCAACACCCGCGCGGTGGGAGAGCTGATCAGCGCCGATCCGGCGCTCAGCGCCAAGGTGCTGCAGCTGTCCAACTCCGCCTTCTTCGGCGGCGGCAAGCCGGTGCCCGACGTGGCCGCCGCCGTTGCCCGCCTGGGCACGGAGGTGGTGACGCGCGTCGTCATTGCCGCCCAGGTCTTCGACGGCGCTTCGGCCAATGGCCAGGTGGATGCCCTGCAACGCCAGGCGCTGCGCGCCTCGCAGGTCGCGGCCCGCGTCATCGGCGCCCCCGGGCCGGCAGCCACCGCCGCGCTGCTGGCGCATGTCGGCCTGCTGGTGGCGCCGATGCCGGCGGCCACCGCGGCACCGGAGTCCTGCTGCGCCTGCGGTGCGCCCCTGCACGCCGCCGTCGGCGCCTACCTGCTCGGCCTGTGGGGGCTGCCGATGGACATCGTGCGCGCGGTCGCCCATCACCACCTGCCGCAATGCGATTCGCCGACCGAGTTCGGCATTACCGGCATGACCCATGTCGCCACCGCGCTCGCCGGCGGCGAGCAGCCCGACCGCGACTACCTGGCCACCGTCGGCCTGCTCGACCGCCTGCCGGCCTGGCAGGCGGCGAGCAGCAAGTTCCTGGAGGAAGAGAACGATGAGTGAGACGCCGCTTGCCCGCCTCCTGTGCGTGGACGACGAACCTAATGTCCTCGCCGCGATGGAGCGCAGCCTGTTCGGCAAGTACGAGGTCACCGTCGCACCCAGCGGCGCTGCCGGTCTGGACGCGGTGCACTGGAGCGGGCCCTTCGCCATC
Organism: Azoarcus sp. TTM-91; assembly: GCF_012911025.1. Taxonomy (GTDB): domain Bacteria; phylum Pseudomonadota; class Gammaproteobacteria; order Burkholderiales; family Rhodocyclaceae; genus Azoarcus. Next base: position 2,345 of record NZ_WUEI01000094.1, read on the forward strand.
ATCCTTTCCGACATGCGCATGCCGGGCATGGACGGCGCCGAATTCCTGGCGAAGACGCGGGAGATCGCACCCCACAGCGTCCGCATCCTGCTGACCGGGCAGGCGGACGTGGCCTCGTCCATCGCCGCGGTGAACAAGGGCGGGATCTTCCGCTACCTATGCAAGCCCTGCCCGCAGGACATGCTGGAGGCGACGCTGGCCGAGGCCCTGCGCCAGTACCAGCTGGAGCATGCCGAGCGGCAGCTGCTGGAGACCACGCTCTCGGCCTCGGTCGCCACCCTCACCGAGCTGCTGGCCATGGTCGCCCCCTGGGCCTTCCAGCGTGCCGCCTTCGCCCGCGACTGCGTGGAGTTCGCGCTGAAGGAGCTCGACTGGCCGGACAAGTGGATCTACACCATGGCGGCCTCGCTGAGCCAGATCGGTTGCGTCGGCATTCCGGCGGACATCATGCAGGCCGACGCCAACCAGGGGCCGCTGAGCGCCGAGGAGGAGACGCTGCTGAAAGAGCACCCGGAGGTGGCCGGCCGGCTGGTGGAGCGCATCCCGCGCATGGAAACCGTCGCCCAGATCATCCGCCACCAGCGCGGCGAGGTGCCGGAGGGCGCGGCGCTGGAGCTCATCCGCGGCATTCCCCTGCTGCATGCCGCGCTGGCGCTGGAGCGGCACAGCCGCAGGGGCGCGGGCAAGGTGCCGCCGGCCGCGGCGCTGGCGGCGAGCCGGCCGCTCATCCCGGAATACATCATCAAGGCCGTCGCCGGTTTCCAGCCGGACGCCGACGCCGAGCGCACCGTCCGCATCCGCGACCTGGTCGCCGGCTGGATCGTGGATGAGGACATCCGCACCACCAACGGCCTGATGGTGCTCACCCGCGGTCACCGCCTCAGCGAAACCGCCATCTCCACCCTGCGCCGGTTGCATGCGGTGCATGCGATCACCGAACCGGTGAGGGTGCGCTGCGGGTCATAGGGCCGGCGCGACCGCAGCGCAGCCGTTCGTCGAGAAATCGTGGCGGCGCGGGTTGCCGTGGATATCGGTGGCAAGGCCAGCACGGCAGAAACGCGAATCGGAGGGGGCCCCGGCGCCAAAGGCTGCCGGTTTGCCGCAGGCGGAGGTGAGCCGGCGTCGCATGAGAAGAGGCGCTGAATGACCTGCTGCGCAGCTACGGCCTCGGGGTGCGCCCACGTGGTGAAGCCGGTGGGGCTGGACGATTTCATGGCGGCGATCGCCGGCCTCGGCATGTTCCGGGCGGTGCTGCACGAGCCGCTGCCGTTCGAAGACCGAGCGGCGGCGCCGGAGGTTACCTCGGCGACCTCGGCCTCATTGGCCCCTCGCCACCGGCTTCCTGGCAGCTGCCTTCATCCCTCCCGCATCATCTTTTCCCTGCCGGCGCCGGCCTGCAAAAGCGCCCGCCGCCCTAGCGGAAGCGCGGCAGCCTGACGCGGAAGGTCGCGCCCTGGCCCAGGCCATCGCTGTGGGCGCTCACCGTGCCGCCGTGCAGCGCCACCAGGTTCTTCACCAGCCACAAGCCCAGCCCCAGCCCGGCAACGCGTGCCGCCTGGCCGTTCTGCGCCTGTTGGAAGCGGTCGAAGATGCGCTCCAGCGCTTCCGCCGGAATGCCGATGCCGGTATCCCGCACCGTCAGCTCGGCGTGGGTGCTGTCGGCGGTCACCGACACTTCTATCGTGCCGCCGTCGGCGAACTTCATCGCATTGGTCAGCAGGTTCCAGATCACCTGCTTGATGCGGCCCTCATCCGCCATCACCAGGCAGGGCGACAGGGTTTCCGCGATCAGCTTGATATGGCGCGCTTCCGCGTTGAAGCGGATGTCCTCCGCCGCCAGCCCCGCCAGCGCGCCGATGTCCACCGGCCGCGGGGTGATGGAGAGCTTGCCGGTGGCGATGGCGCCGCTGTCCAGCAGGTCGTCCACCATCAGCGACAGCTGGCGGGTGTTGCGCTCTATCACCTGCACCGCGCGCGCCACATAGCTGGGGTCGGGGGTGCGCTGCATCAGCATGGTCCATGACACGATGGCATGCAGCGGCGAGCGCAGCTCGTGGCTCACCGCGGTGATGAAGTGGTCCATCGCCCGCGCCTCGCTCTCGCTGCGTTCGCGCGCCTGCTTCTCTTCCCGGGCCACCGCCTGGTGATGCAGCTCCGCCTGCTTGCGTTCGGTGATGTCCAGGGTGAAGCCGACCAGCGAGGTGGGGGCGCCCTGGGCCGGGCCGTGGGGGGCGCCGCGGGCCAGCAGCCAGCGCACGCTGCCGTCCGGCCAGATCACCCGGTACTCCACCTCGAAGTAGTCGTGCGAGCTGATCGAATGCTCTACCGCCGCATGCACCCGGGCGCGGTCTTCCGGCTCGATCAGGCTGGTGAACAGGCGCTGGGCGTTCAGCGGCTCGCCCAGCGGGATGCCCATGTTGCGGTAGCACTGCTCGGTACAGCTCATCTGGCCGCTGGCAAGATCCCATTCCCAGGCGCCGACGCGGGCGAAGGTCAGCACCTCCTGCAGCCGCGCCTGCTGGCTGCGCAACTCGGCGTTGGCTTCGTCTATCAGCATCTGCCGCAGCCGCGCCTGGGAGCGCAGCTTGGCGCGCTCGCGCTTGTGGCGCTCGGAGGCATCCACCGATTCGGTCACGTCGGTGAGGCAGAACACCAGCAGGTCGGTGCCCGGCAGGCCGCTGCCGCTGCTCACCCGGCTGACGCGCGCCTGCCAGTAGCGCTCCGGCAGCTGGCCGGCGGCGGCATCCTCCGCCAGCGGCAGGTCGTAGCGCAGGATGGGCGAAGAGCGGGTCTCGCCCAGCCGCAGCGAGGGCAGCACCGATTCCAGCCAGGCCCGCCGCGTCTCCCGCTGCTCGTCGGGCACATGCTGGTTGATGTCATACACCGATTTGCCGATGAGCTGCGGCAGCGAGGTACCGATCACGCTCAGGTAGCGGCTGTTCGCCGTCACCACTTCGTAGCGCTCGTTGGTGATGAGGTAGGCATCCGGCAGGACGTCGAAGATCATCATCTGGCTGGCGGAAGGATCCGGCTCGGGCTGGTGGTGCACGAGGTCGTTCATCGTCAGCGGCGGCGGGGCGCGGCGATTGCTAGCAGGCGGTCGAAGGGGGCGCATGCGCCCTGGCAGGCGAGCGCGATCGCGGCCTCGGTCCGCACCTGCGCCCGCAGCGCCTGGACGAACTGCTGCCAGCGCGGCCCCGGGCCTGCCTCGTCCGCTTTCAGGAAACGCAGCGGATGGGGCCGCAGGGCTGCCGACAGGCGGCGGTGGAGCACCGCTCCGCCCAGTTGAACGCCTTCGATCACATGACAGATGCCCCAGCGCCACGCCGGTTCGGCGCGCAGCGCCGGCAGGCCGGCCGGTTCCGCCGCCGGCGCCGCCATGCCGCCGGCCGGCAGCGCCGCATCGGCGAGGTCCGCCTCCACCAGCGGCAGTCGCCACACGCCGGGTAGCAGGGCCTCGGCCTGGGGGCCGTCGGCATGCCGGCCGCCCGTTGCCTCGCGCAGGGCGGCCAGTACGTCCGGAGGCTGCGGCAGGGAATCGGGGGTATGGCTCACTTATGCGACACCGCTGAAGTTGAGGGAAGAGCGTGCCGGGCACCGACGCCACGGGGGCGAAGCGCGGGCTATGGTACAGGAAGCTTCCGCCGCGCTTTCAGCGCTTACATCGGGCCACGCGGGCCCACCGCAGCCGCCCTTGCGGTGGGCCCGACAGCCCGGTCCGGACAGCGTTTTCCCGCGCCCCGGCGGCGGGCTGGCAAGGGCCCGGCAGGGTCCGCCAGGGCATATCGCTTGCTGCACTCCCCCTCGTACTTCCGGCGCCGCCTTGAGCGCCCGGGAGCGCCATCTGCGAGGAGGATTTCATGGACATTGCGGTGAAGAACGCGGGCGGGGCACAGGCGCAGGCGGCGCCGCGCTATCCGCTCAGCCTGCGCATCAACGGCCAGCCCTACGAGCTGGAGGTGGAATCCTGGGTGACCTTGCTCGACCTGCTGCGCGAGCACCTGCACCTCACCGGCAGCAAGAAGGGCTGCGACCAGGGCCAGTGCGGCGCCTGTACGGTGCTGGTGGATGGCCGGCGCATCAACGCCTGTCTCAGCCTGGCGCTGATGCAGCAGGGGCGCGAGGTGGTCACCATCGAAGGGCTGGCGGAGGGCGCGCGCCTGCACCCGCTGCAGCGCGCCTTCGTCGCCCACGACGCGCTGCAATGCGGCTACTGCACGCCGGGGCAGATCTGCTCGGCGCTGGGCTTGATGAACGAGGGCCAGGCGCGCTGCCGCGACGACCTGCGCGAGCTGATGAGCGGCAATGTGTGCCGCTGCGGCGCTTACCCGCAGATCGTGGATGCGGTGGAAGAGGTGATGTTCGGCAGCGCTGGCGCCGAGGAGCGCGACCGCCCGGTCATCGTCGGGATGGTGCCGGCATGACGCCCTTCGCCTACCACCTCGCCCGCGACCCCGCAGACGCGCTCGCCGCGCTCACCGCGCCCGGCGGGAACATACCCCTGGGGGCGGCCAGCTTCCTCGCCGGCGGCACCAACATCCTGGACCTGATGAAGGAGAACGTCGCGCGGCCGATGCGGCTGGTGGATCTCAACCAGCTGGCGCTGGCGCGCATAGAGGAGACGCCCGCCGGCGGGCTGCTGCTGGGCGCGCTGGCGCGCAATGCCGACACCGCCTATCACCCGCTGGTGCGCAGCCGCTACCCGCTGCTGAGCGCCGCCATCCTGGCCGGCGCCTCGCCGCAGATACGCAATATGGCGAGCAACGGCGGCAACCTGCTGCAGCGCACCCGCTGTTATTACTTCTACGACACCGGCACGCCCTGCAACAAGCGCAGCCCCGGCAGCGGCTGCACGGCGCTGGGCGGCCTCACCCGGCTGCACGCCATCCTGGGGGCCAGCGAGCACTGCATCGCCACCCATCCCTCGGACATGTGCGTGGCGCTGGCCGCGCTGGAGGCGGTGGTGCACCTGCGCTCCGCGCGCGGCGAACGTCAGCTCGCCTTCGCCGATTTCCACCGCCTGCCGGGCGACACGCCCCAGCACGACAACACCATGGCGGCGGACGAGCTCATCACCCACATCGAGCTGCCGCCCGCGCGCCACGCCGCCCACTCCGCCTACCTCAAGTTGCGCGACCGCGCCTCCTACTCCTTCGCCCTGGTGTCGGTGGCGGCGGCGCTGGCGCTGGATGAGGGCGGCCGCATCGCCTCCGCCCGCCTCGCCCTCGGCGGTGTCGCCCACAAGCCCTGGCGCCAGCCGGAGGCGGAGGCGGTGCTGCAGGGCAAGCCGGCGGAGCCGGCGCACTTCGCCGCGGCGGCGGCGGTGCTGCTGGCCGGCGCCCGTGGCGAGGGCGTGAATGACTTCAAGATTCCCATGGCGCGCCGGGCCATCGTGCGCGCCCTGGAAGTCGCCGCCGCCGGCACGCCCGGCCCGGCCTGCAGGGAGGAAGAACGGTGAACGAGCGCATCCATGACTTGCAGACGCCGGTGGCCGATGCCGGCACCGGCTTCGTCCGCGTTGGCATGCCGGTGTCGCGGGTGGATGGCCGCGCCAAGGTCACCGGCGAGGCGCGCTATGCCGCCGAACACCCGGCGCACGACCTCGCCTACGGCGTGGTGGTGGGCAGCACCATCGCCCGCGGCCGCATCGCCGGCTTCCGCCTGCGGGAGGCGCTGGCGGTGCCGGGGGTGGTGGAGATCATCACCCACGAGAATCGCCCGCGCATGCGTAGCTTCGACCTCTTCTACAAGGACATGACCGCCCCCGCCGGCGCCCCCTTCCGCCCGCTGTACGACGGCGAAATCCACTTCAGCGGCCAGCCGGTGGCGCTGGTGGTGGCGGAAACCTTCGAAGCGGCGCGCTACGCCGCCTCGCTGGTGGCGGTGGATTACCTGCCGCAGCAGCATGAGACCAATCTGATGTCGCAGCTCGCGCGCAGCCACAAGCCCAAGCCGCTGAAGGCCGGTTTCTCGCCGCCGCCGGACGAGCGCGGCGACGCCGAGGCGGCACTGCTGGCCGCGGCGGTGCGCATCGAGGCCGAGTACTACAGCGGCGTGGAGCACCACAACCCGCTGGAGCTGTTCGCCTCCACCGTGATCCGCGGCGAGGACGGCCATCTCACCATCTACGACAAGACGCAGAGCTCGCAGAACAGCCGCTGGTACGTCTCGCGGGTGTTCGGCCTGGGCAAGGACAAGGTCACCGTGCGCAACCCCTACGTCGGCGGCGCCTTCGGCTCAGGGTTGCGGCCGCAGTACCAGCTGCCGTTGGCGGTGATGGCGGCGCTGCAGCTGCGGCGCTCGGTGCGGGTGGTGCTCACCCGCCAGCAGATGTTCTCCCTCGGCCACCGCCCGGAAACCCTGCAGCGCATCCGGCTGGGCGCCGACCGCGACGGCCGCCTGCGCGCCATCGTGCACGAGGCGGTGGCCGAAACCTCGTGCTACGAGGACTACGTCGAGGTGGTGGTGAACTGGTCCGGCCAGCTCTACGCCTGCGACAACGTCAAGCTCATCTACCGGCTGGTGGCGCTGGACCAGTCCAGCCCGATGGACATGCGCGCCCCCGGCGCCGCCCACGGCGTGCACGCGCTGGAGGTGGCGATGGACGAGCTCGCCTGGGCGCTGCGCCTGGACCCGCTGGAACTGCGGCTGCGCAACTATGCCGAGCAGGACCAGATGAAGGGATTGCCCTTCTCCAGCAAGGCCCTGCGCGACTGCTACGAGCGGGGCGCCCGCCGCTTCGGCTGGGCGCGCCGGCCGCTGGCGCCGCGCAGCATGCGCGAAGGCAGCGAGCTGGTCGGCTGGGGCATGGCCACCGGCACCTGGGACGCGATGCAGATGTTCGCCCGCGCCGGCGCGGTGCTGCATGCGGACGGCCGGCTGGTGGTCAGCAGCGCCGCCACCGACATCGGCACCGGCACCTACACCGCGATGTGCACCCTGGCCGCCGATGCCCTCGGCCTGCGGCTGGAGCAGGTGATGTTCCAGCTCGGCGACTCCAACCTGCCGGTGGCGCCGATAGAGGGCGGCTCCTCCCACGTCGCCACCGTGGGCTCGGCGGTGGCCGGCGTCTGCGCCAAGTTGCAGAAGCGGCTGTTCCGCATGGCGCGGCGGCTGCATAACTCACCCTTCGCCAAGGCCCGCTTCGACGAGGTGGAGTTCGCCGGCGGCGGCCTGCGCCTGCGCCGCCAGCCCAGCGTGGCGATGAGCGTGGAGGAGGTGATGGCCGCCGCCGGCGAGGCCGCCATCGAAGAGAAGTACCTCATGCTGCCCAAGGTGCTGAAACAGAAGAAGTACCTGCGCGCCACCCATTCCGCGGTGTTCTGCGAGGTGAAGGTGGACGAGGCCTTCGGCACCGTGCGGGTAACGCGGGTAGTGAGCGCGGTGGCCGCCGGCCGCATCATCAGCGCCAAGACGGCGCGCAGCCAGGTCAGCGGCGCGGTGGTCTGGGGCATCAGCCAGGCGCTGCACGAGGAAACCCATGCCGACCATCGCCTGGGCCGCTTCATGAACCACAACCTCGCCGAGTACCACGTGACGGTGAACGCCGATGTGCGCGACATCGACGTCATCTTCGTGGACGAGGACGACCGCGTCGTCAGCGCCATCGGCGCCAAGGGCGTGGGCGAGATCGGCATCGTCGGCGTGGCCGCCGCGGTGTGCAACGCCATCTTCCACGCTACCGGCCGCCGGGTGCGGAGCACGCCGATGACGCCGGAGAAGGTGATGGCGCCGGGGGGCGATGTAAGCGTTTCGGCCGCGCTGTAATTCTTTCCGCCAGCCGGCGGTGCGGTGCAGCATGGTGAAGGGCGTGGCGGTGGAGCCCGGTGCGGGAACCGGCTTTGCACCGCATCCGGGGCAGAGCGTTTCCAACAGGAGATCCGCCATGTCCATGCAGCAGATGCCCCACGGCCAGCAGCGCCCCGCCCGCCGGCGCGGCGACCGTCCCGAGTCCGCCGGCGCCACCGCCTTCAGCCCGCAGGAAAGTGGCGAGCGGGTGGCGCAATCCTATGCAGACCTGGAGGCGCCGGCCATTGTCGCCTTCCACGACCGCTGCCTGGCCGCCGGCGAGGCGCTGGCGGAGAGCGGCGGCGAAGGCCCGTGGTGGCGCTGGATCGCCGAGAACCACCGCTGCAACACCGCGCTGTGGAAAGAGGAAGACAAGGCGCGGCGCACCGACGTGGCGGATGCGGAGATCGTGCACTGCAAGCGCAACATCGACCGCTACAACCAGCGCCGCAACGATGCGGTGGAAGCCCTGGACCAAACCCTGCTGGCGGCGCTGGGCCCGGCCGCCGAGGAGCCGGAGGTGCGCCTGTCCAGCGAGACCGCCGGCGCCATCGTCGACCGCCTCTCCATCCTGGCGCTGAAGATCCACCACATGCGGCTGCAGGCCGGGCGCCAGGAGGCGGGCGCCGCCCACATGGCGCGCTGCCGGACCAAGCTGGAGGTGCTGGTCGAACAGCGTGGCGACCTCGCCAGCTGCCTGGACCGCCTGCTGTGGGAGGCCCGCTGCGGCACCGCCCGCTTCAAGCTCTACCGCCAGTTCAAGATGTACAACGACCCGGCATTGAACCCGGAGCTGTACGGGCAGGCGGGCGGCGCGCCGGGCTAGGGCGCGGCTGCCCTGCCGCCTGCCGCCGGCGGAAAGGCGAGGGGAGTCCGGCCGGAACCATCCTCCGGCCGTGCGCCGCATGAGGCGGCCTCAGCGCCAAGCGGCGGAGGGCGGCTTCGCCAGCAGCGCCCGCGCTTCGCGCAGCACCGCCGCCAGGCCTTCGTCGGCGTGGTGGCCGGGCGGGGCCCAGACCGGGCGGTGGAGATCGCGATCCAGCGCCGCCCAGCGCTCCGGCGCCGAGGCGCGGAAGAGGGTGACGCTGGGAATGCGCAGGGCGGCGCACAGGTGGGCGACGCCGGTGTCGTTGCACACCACCAGCCGGGCGCCGGCCAGCAGCGCGGCCAGGGCACCGGCGCTGATCGGGGCGGCGGCGTTGCGCGCCGGCGCCTTCAGGCCGCGCTGTACCGCGGCGGCAAGCCCGGCCTCGGCGTCCGAGCCGGTGATGACCAGGGGCAGGCCGGTGGCCGCCTGCAGCGCGTTGCCGACGGCGGCGAAGCACTCCGCCGGCCAGCGCCGCGCCGCCGAGCGGGCGCCGGGATGCAGGCAGAGGTAGCCGCCGGCCTCCAGCCCGGCCGCCAGCCCGCTGTGCGCCAGTTCCTCCCTCTCCGCCGCCAGCAGCGGATACTCCAGGTGTTCGCCCTGGGCGGGGGCGCCGAGGAAAGCGGTGAGCGCCAGCAAGCGCCGCAGCTCGTGGCCCTGCGCCGGATAGGGCAGAAAAGCGCCATCTGCCGTGGCCGTTTCGCCGGGCGGCCGGAAGCCGGAGTTGCGGCCGGCATCGAACAGCGCCACCAGCGGATTGCTCAAACGCCCGTCGCCATGCAGCTGGATGGCGAGATCGAAGCGGCGCGCCTGCAACTCGGCCAGGAAGCCCGGAATGGCCGCGATGTCCGGCGTCTGCTCCGGCAGGCCGGGAAAGCCGGGGAAGGGGATGAAGTCGTCCAGGTAGCGCGGATAGCGCGCCGCGAAAGCCCGCAGCCACGGCAGCCCGACCAGGCTGATGCGCGCATCCCCGCAGGCCGCCCGCAAGGCCCGCAGCGCCGGCACGGCGCACAGCATGTCGCCCAGCTGCAGGGCGCGGAAAACGAGGATGTTGCGCGGGCAATGGCGCTGCAGCAGCGGGGTTTCCATGGGCTGTTCTCCTGTTGAACCTTGGGGCGGGCGTTGCATATCGCTCAAGGGGATCGTCCGCGCAGGGAGGGTTGTTCTTCCGCCCCTGGCGGGGAGAGGCGGCGCCCGCAAAGGTGTTTGCGCTTGTACTGGCGCAGCGGCCCCTCCTAGGGCCGCGAGGGGAGAGGGGAGAAAAACGCCGGGCCTCGGCATTTCAGCCGCGCGGCGGCCTGCCTTTCTCCCTCCCCCCTGGCGGGGAGGGCCGGGGAGAGGGGGCGCCCCGCTTGCGACCCTCCCTCACCGCACCACCCGGCTGAAGTACGCGATGGTGCGTTTCAGCCCCTCTTCCAGCGGCGTGGCCGGGGCCCAGCCGAGGGCGTGGCGGGCGAGGCCGATGTCTGGCCGTCGCCGCACCGGGTCATCTTCCGGCAGGGGCTGGTAGCGGATGCCGGAGGGCGAGGCGGTGAGCCGCAGCACCTGCTCGGCCAGTTCGCGCACGGTGAATTCCGCCGGGTTGCCGAGGTTTACCGGGCCGCAGAAATCGTCGGGCGAATCCATCAGGCCCAGCAGGCCTTCTATGAGGTCGTCCACGTAGCAGAAGGAGCGGGTCTGCGCGCCGTCGCCATACAGGGTGAGCGGCTGGCCGCGCAGGGCCTGGACGATGAAGTTGGAGACCACCCGGCCGTCGTCCGGCCGCATGCGCGGGCCATAGGTATTGAAGATGCGGGCCACCTTGGTGCGCAGCCCGTGCTGGCGGTGGTAGTCGAAGCACAGCGTTTCGGCGCAGCGTTTGCCTTCGTCGTAGCAGGCTCGGGGGCCGATGGGATTGACGTTGCCGTGGTAGTCCTCCTGCTGCGGGTGTTCCGCCGGATCGCCGTACACCTCGCTGGTGGAGGCCTGCAGGATGCGGGCGTTGCGGCGGCGGGCCAGCTCCAGCAGGTTGAGGGTGCCGATGACGCTGGTGCGCACCGTCTGCACCGGGTCTTCGCGGTAGTGCAGCGGCGAGGCGGGGCAGGCGAGGTTGAAGATGCAGTCCACCTCGGCCTCCAGCGGCGCGGTGACGTCATGCGCCAGCAGCGAGAAGCCGGGGTGGGCCAGCAGGTGCTGCAGGTTGTCGGCGGCCCCGGTCTGGAAGTTGTCCACGCAGATCACTTCGCTGCCGCGCTCCAGCAGCCGCTCGCACAGGTGGGAGCCGAGGAAGCCGGCGCCGCCGGCCACCAGGGCCCGGGGGTGGGATGAGGTAGCCATCAGCTTGTCACCTCCGCGAACACATCCAGCCAGTCGGCGACGAAGCGCTCGATGTTGAAGCGCTCCTGCGCGCTGCGGCGGGCCTGGGCGCCGAGGCGGGCGGCCTCGGCCGGGTCGGCCAGCAGCTGGCGCATGGCCTCCACCAGCCGGGCCGGGTCGGTGTCCACATAACCCTCGCGGCCGTTGCGCACCACGGTCACCAGCTCGGTGGTGGCCAGGCCCACCACCGGCAGGCCCACCATCATGGCTTCGATGGCCGCCAGCCCCAGGCTGGTCCAGCGCACCGGGTGAAAGTAGAAGCGGTAGCGGGCGAGAAAGGCGGCCAGCTGCGGATTGGGCACCTCGCCGAGGCCGCCGCAGCTTTCCGCGTCCATGCCCGCCAGGTCCAGCGCCACTTGGTCGCGGGCCTGCAGGAACACGTCCAGGCCCAGGCGGCGGCCGCGCTGCAACAGGTTGTTCACCACCGCGATGCCGCGTGGCAGTTCGCCGCTCCAGCGCACCTCCGGCGGCACCACCACGCCGTGCTCCACCACCCGCACCGGGCTGCGGCCGTTGTCCCACATCAGCGCGTTGAAGGGGGTGACGTGCACCAGCAGCGTTTCCGGGTCGTCCACCGGGTGCGGGGTATCGGTGGGGTGGCGCTGCGGCGTGTCGTGCTCCAGGAAGATGCGCGGCAGCCGGCGCTGCGCCGGGCTGAGCAGCTCGTACTGGTCTTCCAGGTAGTGGCGGGCGGACTGGAACAGGATGCAGTCGAAGGCGGTGTCGCGCAGCTGCGCCACCGGCACCTCCACCATGTTGTCGCCCCACGGCAGGGCGCCGGCGCGGCCGCTGTAGCCGGGAGCGCGCGCCGCGTCCACCGGCAGCAAGAAGGTGTGGGGCACATGGCCGAGGTAGTAGAGGTAATTGCCGTGCACATGCCAGGTGAGGATGCGCAGCGGCCGGCGCCTGCCGCCGCGCGGGCCGGAGTGCTGGCTTGGGGGAGGAAGCATGCCTCGGTCTCCTTGTCTCTTGTCTTGTTATGGCGCCGGCGGCTTGCGCCGGCTTGCATGGATGCGCAAGGCGCCGTCAGGCGAAGGGCACCCGGTAGCGCAGCGCGCCGGCCAGCCGCCAGAACACCGCGACGATGGGGATGACCAGGGAGCTGGCGACGATGTCGGCCACGTTGGGCCAGGCGCGCGAGGTGCCGCGCAGGCGGCGCAGCATGAGGCGCAGGGTGAGCAGCAGCCAGGCGGCGCCGGCGATGCCGGCGGCGAGGCGGGCGCCGGCGAGCAGGCAGAGCAGTGCCGCCAGCGCGGCGAGTACCGTCAGGTAGTAGCCCAGCGGCGGCCAGCGGGCGATTTTTTCGCGGTAGAGCCGGCGGTGTTTCTTGAACAGCAGGGCGTCGAACAGCAGGTTGCGGTGCTGGCGTATGGAGGTGCCCGGCGGCGAGCGCTTGGCCGGGTGGATGACGATGGCGGCCGGTGCATGCACCACCAGGCCGCGGGCTTCGAGCAGGGTGAAGTAGAGGTCGGAGTCTTCCCGCCACGGCTGTTCGAAGCGCTCGTCGAAGCCGCCCGTGGCCGCCAGCGCGTCGCGGCGGACGAAGCAGTTGGCGGTGACGAACTCGGCGCCCTGCAGGCCGGCGGTGTTGCGTTCGGAGTCGGTGGGCGCCTGCGGCAGCGGCACGATGACGTCGCCCCAGGCGGCGGTGACGCCGGTGCGCATCGCCCGCAGGCCCTCGCGCAGCCAGTCGTGCGCCGGCAGGGTGTCGTCGTCGGTGAAGGCGATCACCGGCGCCCGCGCGGCCTGCCAGCCGGCATTACGGGCGGCGGCCGGGCCGCGGCGGCCGGCCGGCGGCTGCAGGCAGCGCACCGCCACCTGGCTGCGGCTGCGGCGCAGCCAGGCTTGCACCCTGGCCGGCAGCCGCGGCGAGCGGCCGTCGTCCACGATGATGATCTCCATGCGCCCCGGCACGCCCTCCTGGCTGAGCAGGGCGTGCAGGCAGCGCAGCAACTGACGCGGTCGCCGGCAGGTGGGCACCACCACCGATACCGTCACCGCGGCGGTCGTCACCGCGGCAGTCGCTACCGCGGCGGTCGCCGGCGGCGTCATGGCTGCTTCTCCACCAGGAAGCTGCCGATCACCAGCGCGTCTATGGGCGAGGTGAAGAAGGCGGCGATGGCGTCGCGCGGGGTGCAGACGATGGGTTCGCCGCGGACGTTGAAGGAGGTGTTGATCAGCACCGGCACGCCGGTGCGGCGGCCGAAGGCGCGCAGCAGGGCGTGGTAGCGCGGCTGGGCCCCGGCGCTCACCGTCTGCACGCGGGCGGTACCGTCCACATGCACCGCGGCGGGAATGCGGCGGGCCTTGTCCGGTGCCACATCATAGACGAAGAGCATGAAGGGCGAGCGGCCCTTGTTGTCGCGCTTGCAGGAGAACCATTCGGCCACGTCTTCCTCCGGCACCGAGGGCGCGACCGGGCGGAAGTCTTCCCTGTCCTTCAGCTCGTTCAGCCGCGCCTGCATGCCGGCGTCCAGCGGCGAGGCGAGGATGGAGCGGGCGCCCAGCGCCCGCGGGCCGAACTCCATGCGGCCCTGGAACCAGCCCACCACCTTGCCGGCGGCCAGCAGCCCGGCGGTGCGCCCGGCCACGTCGTCCAGCCGGGTATGGGGCAGGCGGGCGCGCTTCAGCGCCGCCTCGATGTCGTCATCGCCATAGCCGGGGCCGAGGTAGGCATGGTCCATCGCCCATTGCCGCGGCTGGCCGCGCTCCTTGTAGTCCACCCACAGGGCGGCGCCCAGGGCGGTGCCGGCATCGCCGGCGGCCGGCTGCACCCACACTTCCTCGTAGGGGCCGTGGTCGCGCAGCCTGGCGTTCATGACGCAATTGAGGGCGACGCCGCCGGCCATGCACAGCCGCGGCTGGCCGCTGGCCTGGTGCAGCCACTCGGCCAGGTGCAGCACTGTTTCTTCCAGTGCCACCTGCAGCGAGGCGGCGATGTCGTAGTGGCGCTCTTCCAGCGGGGCGCCGCGGCGGCGCGGCGGGCCGAACTGGTTCTCCAGCAGCAGCGGGGTGATGGCGAAGCCGCCGTCGCCGTCCCACACCAGCATGTCGCGGAAGAGGTCGAGGTGGCGTGGCTTGCCGTAGGAGGCCAGGGCCATGACCTTGTATTCGTCGCTGGCGTGCTGGAAGCCGAGGTAGCGGGTGACTTCCTCGTAGAGCAGGCCGAGGGAGTGGGGGAAGTCGATCTGGCGCAGGCGCTCGTAGTTGCCGCCGCGCCATACCCCCAGCGTGGTGGTGGCGCGCTCACCGCGGCCGTCCAAGGTGAGCACGGCGGCGTCGTCGAAGGGCGCGGCGAGGAAGGCGCTGGCTTCGTGGGCGAGGTGGTGCTCGACGTAGTTCCAGCGGAAGCCGCCGTGGGCGGCGAGGTTCTCGAAGCGGTCGCGCAGGTGGTGGGGGGCGCCGTCCATCAGCTGGCGCGGGGCGTTGATGACGTAGGAGAGGAAGAGCGGGTCCCAGGGGCTGTTCCATTCGCCCTCCACGCCCACCGCCGAGGGCTCCAGCGGCAGGGTCAGCAGGGTGGTCTCGCTGCGGCCGGGGAACTGCGCCGGGTCGAAGGAGTAGGCGACCTGGTCCACATCGTCCAGCCGGATGCCGGCTTCGGCCAGGCAGTAGTCGATGGCGGAGAAGGGCAGCTCCCAGGCGGAGAAGGGCACCGGCCGCTTGGCGTGCTTGATGCGGCTGAAGCGTTCCTCCTCGGCGGCGGCGATGACCTTGCCGTCATGCACCAGGCAGGCGGCGCTGTCGTGGAAGGCCGCGTTGATTCCCAGGGTGTACATCTGTCTCTTATACACAATCTGACGCTGCCGACGAATTAGACGGTGT
>NZ_WUEI01000095.1 GCF_012911025.1 Azoarcus sp. TTM-91
AGCGGGGGGCGCGCGGGCGGGCGCTGTCCAGCATGGTGGAGACGAGCCGGTTCAGGCGCTCCGTCTCGCTGTCGATGAAGCCGACCAGCTCGCGCCCCTCCGCCGACAGCGCCGCCTCGCGCTGCAGCATCTGTGCGGAGGAGCGCAGGATGCCCAGCGGCGTGCGCACCTCGTGGGCAATCACCGAGGACATCTCGCCCACCACCGCCAGCTTGGAGGCGCGGACGAGGTCGCGGCGGGAGCGCTCGATGTCGTGGATCAGGGCGGTGTAGGCCGCCGTCAGTTCGCCCACCTCGCCGCCGGCGGCCGGTGGCGCCACCGCCAGGCTGCGGTCCTCGCGATAGCGGCGGGTGAAGGCGGTGAGGGCGGCGATCGGGCGGGCGATCACGCCGCTGACCCAGGCCGCCATCGCCAGCGTGCCCAGCACCAGCAGCGCCATCACCGCCAGCGAGATCAGCGCCATGCGCTGCACCGGCGCCAGGGCGATGGCGCGCGGCTGTATCACCAGGGTGGACAGGTCCATGTCGTGGAAACCGGCGAAGGCGGCCGGCGGGCGGCCCACGCCGACGATGACGCTGCCGCTGCCATCCTCCGGCTCGTGCAGGAAAGCGCCGCCGGCATGTTTTTCGGCGCCCCAGGCGGCGAAATCCCGGCCCAGCAGCAGGCCGCGTTGTCGCAGGTCCTGCGATGCGGCGACCAGGCGGCCTTCGCGGTCCAGCAGCGCCACGCTGAGGCTGCCGCCGGCCACCCGGTCCAGCACCGCCTCCACCTGATCCCAGTCCAGCTCCAGCACCAGGGTACCCAGCAGGCCGTCCTGGAAGCGGGACGGCACCGGCGCGCGGATGGCCAGCGTGGTGCCGGCGGCGGCGCGGCGGGGTTGTTCCAGCAACAGCTCGGTGCCGGCCAGCCGCACCGTTTGCCAGGCAGGCGCCGCCGGCGGGTGGCTCCCCAGCGCTTCCGCCTCGCTGCTCGCGATCACCTTGCCCTGCGCGTCCAGCGCATGGAGGGCGCGATAGACGCCGCCATACCCCTTGCGCAGGCCAGCCAGGAAACTGGACAGGCGCTTGTCCACATCGCCCACCGCCAGGTCCTGCATGATCTCGAACTGGCTCCATACGGCGGCGTTCTGCAGGCGCTCGAACAGGGTCTGCTCGATATTGGCGGCCACGGTGCCGGCCTGGGCGGCGAGCTTGAGCTCGATCTCCGCCTGCAGCGCCTGGCGCGCCTTGACAAAGGCGAGGCCGGCCAGAAGTATGGCGGGCGCCAGGCCGACCAGCAGAAAGGCACGCAGCAGCGTATGGCGGATGGTCACGGCCTGGCGTCCCTGCTTTCGATGGAATCCCCTGATGGTTGGCGGAGTATACGGAAATCGAGCGTGCTTCCGGCGCTGCGGCCGTGGCGCCCGGCGCGTGCTCGGGCGGCTGCTGGCAATGCTGGTGGCGGCTTGCGCGCTGTTGCCGGCCTGGTGCGCGGCCCAGACCGGGGAGCAAGCCCCGCCGGCGCTGCGGCTGGGCGGCTATGAACTGGGCCGCGGCCTGCAGCTGGGCGACTCCGGCTTCACGCTGGGCGGCTATGCCAAGCTCATGTACGAGGACGAGAGCGATCGCCCGCCCCGCCTGTCGCTCAGCCATCTCAGCCTTTTCGTGTGGTGGGAGCACGACCGCTTCAAGTTCTTCTCCGAGCTCGACCTGGAAGATGCTGCGGCAACCCGCTACGACCACGAGGATGAGGAACGCCGCTACCTGGCCCTGGAGCGGGCCTACCTCGACTATGCGGTGGACGACAGCCTCACCCTGCGCGCGGGCAAGTTCCTGACCCCGGTGGGGCGCTGGAACCAGATCCATGCCGACCCGCTGGTGTGGACCTCGTCGCGGCCGCTGGTCACCCGCGAGGTGTTTCCCGGCAGCGCGGTCGGCGTGATGGCGCTGGGTACCCTGCTGGCCCGCGGCCAGGAGGTGGATTACGCCCTCTATGCCTCGGGCGACGCCCGCATGCGCGCCAGCCGGGAGGAGCAGGAGTTCCGCGAGGCCTATGGCGGGCGGCTCAACGTGCGCCTGCCCGGCGGCTGGCAGACCGGGGTGTCGCTGGGGCATTTCGAACGCCGCAGCGACGATGCGGCGAAGTACCTCGGCGGGCTCGACTTCCTGTGGAGCCACCAGGGCCTGGAGCTTTCCGGCGAGGCGGTGTGGCTGCAGGCGGTACGGGGGCCGGCGCGGGTCGAGCGCGGCGCTTTCCTGCAGGCGGCGGTGCCGCTGGCGGCGCGCCTCTACGGCATCGTCCGGGTGGAGACGCTGAAGCGCCCCGGCGAGCAGGATGCCACCCGGATGTGGGTTGCCGGCCTCAACTACCGCCTCGCCCAGGGCGTGGCGCTGAAAGCGGAGGTGGTGCGTGGCACGCATGTGCCGGAGGAGGTGGAGCAGGGCTTCCTCGCCTCGGTGAGCGTGCTCTTCTAGCCCACGATGCGTCGCCCGCTGCTACCTGTCCTCCTGCTGCTGGCCTGGGCTTTCCCTGGGCCGCCCGGGCCTGCCCAGGCGGCGGAGGAGCCCGCCGGGCTGGCGGTGGTCATGGCCGCCGGCAGCCCGGTGGCCGCGCTGGGGCGCGAGGAAGTGGCCTTGATCTTCAAGCGCAAGAAGCGGCTGTGGTCCGACGGCAGCCGTATCCAGCCGGTCAACCTGCCGCCGTCCAATACCATCCGGCGCGCTTTTTCCAGCCGGATCTTCAGCCTTCTGCCGGAGGAGATGGACGAGTACTGGCGCGACCAGTATTTCCACGGCGAACTGCCGCCTTATGTGCTCGGCTCGGAGGAGGCGGTGGTGCGCTTCGTCGCCGCCACGCCGGGGGCCATCGGCTATGTGCCGCGCTGCCTGGCCGACCGGCGGGTGGTCGTGGTTCTGCAACTGGACGTGCCTGTCGCCTGTCCGCACCAGCCTTGAGCCCCGGGCACTGCAAAAAATGTCAACGAAAGCTGCGGGACTGCAAAGTCTTGCAGGGCCTCCGTCGGCCGGTCTCAGGGCCGGGCGTCTATATTTTTCTCCATAAAATTCAGCTGCTTGAAGGGTTTTTTGCTGTCCGCTGACAAGCTGGCACTCCAGTTGCGTTAGGGGAACGGAGCGCGGCCGCCTGTGTGCCGCGCCGCCAGCCTCCAGGAGGAAGCCCATCGTGTCGGCGCAATCGGCAACCCAAGTCGCAAGTTCCGCAATTCCCGTCCCGCTCCCCGAGGATGGGGCGAGCGGAAGGCGTTTCCCTCCCTACGGTCCGGCCGCGGTGGGTGCCCGCCCGGGGCTGCCCTGGCATGCCCTGCCACTGTTGCGCGAGCGCAGCGGCGGCGAGCGTGCCGAGGCGGAGCGTTTCATCCGCGAGCGCTACGCCGAGGCCTACGGCGCCTGCCTGGAGCATTTCATGCCCCGCCTGTTCTCGGTGGAGGACGAGGGCGGCCGCCTGGTGGGCGCGCTGGGGGTGAGGGTCGCGGCCGAGCAGCCGCTGTTTCTGGAGCGCTATCTCGGCCGGCCGATCGAGCAGGTCATCGCCGAGGCCGGCACGGGGGAGGCGCTGCGTACCCAGGTGGTGGAGGTCGGGCAGTTCGCCGGCACCGGCCCGGGCGCATTCCGCAGCATGATCGCCGGGCTGACCGCGGTGCTGCACCGCGAAGGCTACCGCTGGGTCTGCTTCACCGGCACCCGCGCGCTGCGCAATGCCTTCCACCGCCTGGGGCTGGCCCCACGTGACCTCGGCGCCGCCGACCCCGGCTGCCTGGGGCCGGCCGAGCAGGCGGCCTGGGGCAGCTACTACGCCCATGCGCCGCGGGTGGTGTTCGGCGACATCGGCGAAGGCTATGCCGCCCTGAGCCTGCGCGGGGAGGGCTGCTCATGAGCCGGGTCCTGAGTGCGCTGGCGCGCCACGCCGCCATCAACCCTGCGGCGCTGGCGCTGGAGAGCGGGGCGCAGCGCCTGTGCTACCTGCCCTTGCTGGAGAAGGTGACCCGCCTGGCGGATTTCCTGCGCCGGCGCCGTCCGCGGGTACTGGCCCTGCATGCGGACAACGGCATCGACTGGGCGGTGGCTGACCTCGCCGCGCTCGCCGCCGGCGTGCCGCTGCTTCCCCTGCCTACTTTCTTCACCTACGCCCAGCTCGAGCATGCGATGACCCAGGCCGGGGCCGACCTGCTGTTGTGCGACCGCCCGGCGCTGTTCGCCGGCCTCGCCTTCGTCACCCGGGCGGAGGCCGACGCCGCGCCCGGTACGGATTCGCTGGTGGCGATGAGCCGTGCCTGCATGGCGGCCAGCCTGCCGGCGGGCACGGCGAAGATCACCTACACCTCCGGCTCCACCGGTGAACCGCGCGGCGTGTGCCTGGCGCAGGAGGCGCTGGAGGCGGTGGCGCTCTCGCTGCAGCAGGCGAGCGGCGCCGCGCCGCAGGATCGTCACCTCGCGGTGCTGCCCCTGGCCACGCTGCTGGAAAACATCGGCGGGCTGCTGGTGCCCATGCTGGCCGGCGCCACCTGCGTGCTGCCGGGCATGGCGGGCACCGGGCTGAGTGGCAGCTCCGGCGTCGACGTGCCGCGCTTTCTCCACGCCATCGGCGCCAGCCGCGCCAGCAGCCTGATCCTGGTGCCGCAGTTGCTGCACCTGCTGGTGCTGGCGCTGGAACAGGGCGCGCCACGGCCGCCGGCCTTGCGCCATGTGGCGGTGGGCGGCGCGCCGGTCTCGCCGACGCTGCTGGCGCGCGCCGCGGCGGTGGGGCTGCCGGTGTTCGAGGGCTATGGCCTGTCGGAGTGCGCATCGGTGGTGAGCCTGAATCGTGCCGGCGCGCTGCGTCCGGGCAGCGTCGGCCGGGTGCTGCCGCATGCCGAAGTGGCGATCGCTGGTGACGGCGAGATCCAGGTGCGGGGCGCTGGCCTGCTCGGCTATGTGGACGGCCCGGCCCACAGGGATGCCGACGGCTGGCTCGCCACCGGCGACATCGGCCATGTCGATGCCGATGGCTACCTCCATCTCGAAGGCCGCAAGAAGAACATGTTCATCACCGCCTATGGCCGCAACGTCGCCCCCGAGTGGGTGGAGCGCGAGCTGACCGCGCAGCCGGCCATCGCCCAGGCCGCCGTATTCGGCGAAGGGCGGCCCTTCAATGCCGCGGTGCTGGTGCTGCGCCCGGAGGTGAGCGCCGGTGCGGCCGAGGCGGCGGTGCAGGCGGCCAACCGCCAGCTGCCGGACTACGCCAGGGTGACCCGCTGGCTGCCTGCCGCGGCGCCGTTCTCGGCGGCCAACGGGCAGGCCACCGCCAACGGCCGCCTGCGCCGCGGCCCCATCGCCCAACGCTATGCCCAAGCCCTACAACAGCTTTACTGCGAGGATACCCATGGACTTCTACGCTGACCTGCAACGCCTCACCGAACACGAACGGGGCCACCTGCTGCAGGCTCCCATACTCGCCGAGGCGATGGCCGGCAAGGCCACCCGCGCCCAGTACCGCGCCTTTCTCGCCGAGGCCTACCACCACGTGCGCCACACCGTGCCGCTGCTGATGGCCTGCGGCAGCCGCCTGCCGACGCGGCTGGACTGGCTGCGCGAAGCGGTGGTGCATTACGTGCAGGAGGAGGTGGGCCACGAGAAGTGGATCCTGGACGACATCCGCGCCGCCGGCGGCGACGCCGACACGGTGCGCGACGGCCGCCCCCGCCTCGCCACCGAGCTGATGGTGGCCTACGCCTACGACACCATCCAGCGCAACAACCCGGTGAGCTTCTTCGGCATGGTCTTCGTGCTCGAAGGCACCAGCGTGCGCATCGCCACCAACCTCGCCAGCGTGCTGCAGCGCAGCCTGGACCTGCCGGCCTCCGCCTTCTCCTACCTCAGCAGCCACGGCTCGCTGGACCTGGAGCACATCGACCATTTCGGCCGGCTGATGAACCGCCTGGAGGACGCCGCCGACCGCGCCGCGGTGGTGCATGCGGCCAAGGTGTTCTTCCGCCTGTACGGCGATGTCATCCGCTCAGTCGGCGTCGAGGGGGCGCTATGAAGCCGGCGGACAGCTTCATCCTGGTCACCGGCGCCGCCGGCGGCATCGGCGCGGCGGTGTGCAGGGAACTCGCCCTGCGCGGAGCCTCCCTGGTGCTGGGCGGGCGCAGCGGCGACGAGCTGCTGGCGCTGGAGACGGAGCTGCGCGCACTGGGCGCGCGCACCAGCCGCCTGGTTGCCGACCTGGTGGAGGAAGACCCGGCGCGGACCGCGCAGCGGGCCATCGCCGCCTTCGGCAGCCTGGACATGGTGATCAATTGCGTCGGCGTCCAGACCTTCGGCCTCGCCGCCGACGAGGCCGCCGGCGACACGCGGCGCATGTTCCTCGCCAACACGGTGGCGCCCATCCAGCTGTGCAACGCCCTGCTGCCGCACATGACCGGCCGCGGCAATGGCCACATCGTGCTCATCGGCTCCATCTTCGGCTCCATCGCCTTCCCCTGTTTCGCCAGCTACTCCGCCAGCAAGTTCGCCCTGCGCGGCTATGCCGAGGCGCTGCGCCGGGAACTGGCGGGCAGCGGCGTACGGGTGAGCTACGTGGCGCCGCGCTACACGCGCACCGCCTTCAACCGCGACGCGGTGGCGCGCATGGCCGAGGCCTTGAAGATGAACACCGACAGCCCGGAAGCGGTGGCGCGCAGCATCGTCGCCGCCATCGAGGCCGATACCGCCGACACCTACCTCGGCTGGCCGGAGAAGCTTTTCGTGCGCATCAACGCCTTGCTGCCCAGGGTGGTGGACCGCGCACTGATTCCGCAGGTCCGCCGCATGGTGGGCTTTACCCGCCGCGCCGAGTCCGGCCCCGCATGAATACCCGCCAGCACTTTCCCGCCTTTCCCACCGAGGAGATCGCTATGAAAAAACCCTTCCCCCTGCGCCCGCTGGCGCTGCTCGCCTTCGCGCTGTACACCGCCGTTCCGGCCCTTGCCGCCGACCCCGCCATCGACGAGGGCGTGGCCCGAGTCGCCCACCGCTGGGCGGCCATCACCTACCAGATGCCGGAGGGCGAGCGCGAGGCCGCGTTCAAGGCCCTGGTCGAGCAGGCGCGCAGCTTCGCCGTCGCCAACCCGGGCAAGCCCGAGCCGATGATCTGGCAGGCGATCTCGCTGGCCGGCTATGCCAAGGCCAATGGGGGCATCGGTGCGCTGTCGGCCGCGCGCGAGGCGCGCGACCTGCTGCTGGCGGCGGAGAAGATCGATCCCAACGCCCTCAACGGCTCCATCTACACCAGCCTGGGCAGCCTCTACGCCAAGGTGCCGGGCTGGCCGGTGGGGTTCGGCGACAAGAAGAAGGCACGCGAATACCTGGAGAAGGCAGTGGCCATGAACCCGCAGGGCATGGACGCCAACTACCTGTATGCCGACTTCCTCGCCGACCAGGGCGAGTACGCCAAGGCCGCCGCCCGGCTCAAGCTGGCGCAGGTGGCGCCGCCGCGTCCCGGCCGCGAGGATGCCGACAAGGGCCGCCTGCTGGAGGTGGAGTCGCTGCTCGCGGAACTGCAGCGCAAGCACCCGGACGCGCTGGCGGCGGCCAAATGAGGAGCGCGCCCGATCTGATCGGCGCCAAGCGCCGGCGCCCGCCCGAGCAGCCCTGGGTGGACGTGGCCCTGTGCGTGGCCGCGCTCGCCCTTGGCGCGGTTGGCTACCTGGTCTATTTCGACCGCATGACGAGCTGCCTGCCCTTGCCCTGAGCCGTGGGAACCCGGATGCTTGCGGCCCCGTCACACTGGCGGGCCGGAGCATGGAGGTTTCCCGATGAAGAAAAGCCTGGCTGTAGTGCTCGCCGCGCTGGCGCTGGCCGGTGGCGCGCGGGCGGACGACGGCGAGCCCGCGCCGGTGCGCACGGTGCCGGAAGTGGAACTGGAGCGTTACCTGGGCAAGTGGTACGAGATTGCCCGCTTTCCGATGTTCTTCCAGCGCAACTGCGTCGGCGACGTCACCGCCGACTACTCGCTGCGCGAGGATGGCCGCATCCGGGTGCTGAACCGCTGCCGCACCGACAAGGGCTTCGACGAGGCCGAAGGTACGGCGCGGGTGGTGGAGGACAGCGGCGGCGCCAAGCTGCGGGTGAGTTTCTTCTGGCCCTTCAGCGGCGACTACTGGGTCATCGGCCTGGCGCCCGACTACCGCTGGGCGGTGGTCGGCGATCCGGAGCGCAAGTACCTGTGGATACTCTCCCGCACCCCGGCGATGCCGCTGGACGTGCTGGAGAAGGCCCGCCAGGCAGCGCGCGACCAGGGCTACGACCTCGGCGGCCTGCGCTACACCGAGCAGCGCATGGATTGAGCCGCGCGCCGGCGCCGGACCCGGCCGTCCAGGGGCCGGGTCCGGCGGGGCGGGGAAGGCGCTTCCCCGCGGTTGCCGCTCAGCGCAGTTTCTGGCCGGTCGCCACGTCGTACACCGAGCCGTCTTCCAGGCTGATCCGGTAGATCTCGCGCAGCACGTTGCCGGAGAAGGCGAGTTCGACGATGGAGACGTTCTTGAACGAGGTGGTGATGCCGTCCGGCAGCACCTTGTTGAAGTCCGCCGCCACCTGGTCCATCGAGGCCTGCAGCTGCGGAGTGAACATCGCCATGCTGTAGACCAGCGTGTTGTGCGGGTTGTGGCTGCGCAGCTCCTTGCCGTCCTTGACCACGTTCACGCCGCTCACACCCACGGTCCGCACCAGCTCCTTGCCGGCATCGCCCATCTTGGCGTAAACCGGGCCGGTCACCCGCGGCAGCGGGCCGTCGCGCAGCGGTGCGAAGGCGGCGGTGGCGCGGGTGTTGAAGGCCATCATGTTGTCGAAGGCGGGGCCGCTCTTGACGATGCCGAGGTCCAGCCACCAGGGGTGGCCGGCGCCCTTGGCCGCCTCGGTGGTGTAGAAGCCCTTCAGCACCACGCCGTCCAGCACCGGTGGCAGCGCCGGCAGCGCGGCCAGCATCTTCTTCGGCGTGGCCGGGTCGGCGCTGTGGATGTGCACCACGGTGACGTGCGGCAGGTTGAAGGTGTTGGCCTCGGCGTTCAGCCCCAGGCGCAGCAGGTTCTGCTGCAGCGGGGTGGTGATCTTGGCGTCGAGCACGTCGGTGACGTCCTTGGGCAGGCGATAGACCAGGCCGTAGGTCTTCACATGCTCGCGGAATTCCGGCTTGCCGATGGCGCTGTTGTCGATGCCGGCGGTGCCGGTGGGCGCGCTCGCGCAGGCGCCGAGGAAGGCGGCCGACAGCGCGGCGAGGGAAAGGGTCCAGGTTCTGCGGTTCATTGGCGGTACTCCATTTCGTCGATTCGGCGAGGGGAATTCCTCGCGCCTTCGGGCATCAAGGCGGCATGGCCGCACCGTCACCCACCTGCGTCGCCTCCACTGCCGGGCTGGTCCGCGCCTGCGGTCCGCCGGTCTTGTCTACTGCTTGTCCTGCGTGCCGGTGTCCGGGGCCGGGGCTGCGGCCGGCAGCGCCAGCGGGGGCCCGGCGCCGGGCAGTGCCCCCTCGCTGTTGTCCTTGAGCGCCACGCCGGTGAGGCCGAGGCGGCGCGCCTCCTCGCACAGCCACCACAAGCGGCGCGCGGCCTCGGCGTGGCCCAGCCCTTCCGGGCGGATGTTGGAAATGCAGTTGCGCTGGGCGTCGCTGCGGCCCGGCCGGGGCGCCCAGGTGAGGTAGAGGCCGAGGCTGTCGGGCGAGCTGAGGCCGGGGCGTTCGCCGATCAGCATCGCCACCAGGCGGGCGCCCAGCGCCTGGCCGATCTCGTCGGCGAGGGCGACGCGCGCCTGGGTGGCGACCACCACCGGGCCCAGCGTCCAGCCGGCGGGCAGGCCGCGGCGGATCTCGGCGACCAGCGCGCGGGCATTGCGCTCGACCGCGAGCGAGGAGAGGCCGTCGGCAACCACCAGCAGCAGGTCGCAGCCGGCCGGGTCGGCCTGGGCGCGCAGCGCGGCGGCGCTGTCGGCGGCGAGCTTGCGGCCGAGGTCGGGGCGGGCGAGGTAGCTGGCGCGGTCGGCGGCGGCGCTGTGGGCGCGCAGGGTGGCGCAGCCGTCGGCCGCCAGTGCGGCCTGCAGCGCCTCGGCGTCCAGCGCCAGGTGCACCGCGTCCCGTGCCTTGGCGTGGGCGAGGCCGAAGCGCAGTACCTCGGCGGTGGGCAGGCTGGCGCCGGCGCGGCCGAGCGCGAGCCGGGCGGCGGTGTAGCGGCGCAGGTCGGTCCAGGGGTCGGCGTCTATCGCGCCGGGCGCGGCGGTGCCGGCGGCAAACGGTCCGGCATCGGCGGGCGGGGGAGTGCGCTTTTTCATTGGCGGCGCCTCAGGCGGGCAGCGCCAGCCGGCGCAGGGTGCCCAGCGCCGGGTGCGCCGGGTTGAGCGGCAGGGCGTGGCCGGCTTCGTCCACCAGCTGCATGCGCTGCAGCCAGGCCTCGAACTCCGGCGCCCGGCGCAGGCCCAGCGCCTGGCGCAGGTAGAGGCCGTCGTGGAAGGCGGTGCTCTGGTAGTTGAGCATGATGTCGTCCGCGCCGGGCACGCCCATGATGAAGCTGATGCCGGCGACGCCGAGCAGGGTGAGCAGGCTGTCCATGTCGTCCTGGTCGGCCTCGGCGTGGTTGGTGTAGCAGACGTCGCAGCCCAGCGGCAGGCCGAGCAGCTTGCCGCAGAAGTGGTCTTCCAGCCCGGCGCGCAGGATCTGCTTGCCGTCGTAGAGGTACTCCGGGCCGATGAAGCCGACCACGGTGTTGGTGAGCAGCGGCTTGAACTCGCGGGCGACGGCGTAGGCGCGCGCCTCGCAGGTCTGCTGGTCCACACCGTGGTGGGCGTTGGCGGAGAGGGCGCTGCCCTGGCCGGTTTCGAAGTACATGAGGTTGTCGCCCAGGCTGCCGCGCTTGAGCGACAGCGCCGCCTCGCGCGCTTCGCGCAGGGTGGCGAGGCTGATGCCGAAGGCGGCGTTGGCGGCCTGGGTGCCGGCCACCGACTGGAACACCAGGTCCACCGGCGCGCCCCGCTCGATCATCTGCACGGTGTTGGTGACGTGGGTGAGCACGCAGGACTGGGTGGGCAGCGCCAGCCGGTCGATGATCTCGTCCAGCATGTGCACCAGCCGCGTCAGCGCCGGCAGGCTGTCGCTGGCCGGGTTGATGCCGATGACCGCGTCGCCGGCGCCGTAGAGCAGGCCATCAACGATGGCGGCGGCGATGCCGCGGGCGTCGTCGGTGGGGTGGTTGGGCTGCAGCCGCACCGACAGCCGCCCCGGCAGGCCGATGGTGTTGCGGAAGCGGGTGACGACGCGGCATTTCTTTGCCACCAGCACCAGGTCCTGGTTGCGCATCAGCTTGCTCACCGCCGCCGCCATCTCCGGCGTTATGCCCGGGCGCAACGCGGCCAGCGCGGCTTCGTCGGCGTGGTCGGACAGCAGCCAGTCGCGGAAGTCGCCGACGGTGAGGTGGGCCACCGGGGCGAAGGCAGCCGGGTCGTGGCCGTCGATGATGAGGCGGGTGACCTCGTCGTCCTCGTAGGGAATCAGCGCCTCTTCCAGGAAGCGCGCCAGCGGCAGCTCCGCCAGGCACATGCGCGCCGCCATGCGCTCCACCGCGCTTTCCGCGGCGAGGCCGGCGAGCTGGTCGCCGGAGCGCGCCGGGCTGGCCTTGGCCAGTACTTCGCGCAGGTCGGCGAAGAGCCAGTTGCGATGGTCCAGGGTGTGACGGTAGGGCATGGCGGCCTCCTCGTTTTCCCGCGCTCAGGCGACGACGACCTCGGGCCCGGCTTTCTGTATCTCGGCCAGGGCGGCGAGCTTGCGGGCGCGGCCGTCGGTCACCAGGGTGTCTATGCTGCCGATGGGGCAGTAGCTCACCCGGCTGCTCTCGCCGATCTTGCTGTAGTCGGCGAGGATGATGCGGTGGGCGGCGCGCTCGGCCATGGCGCGGGCAACGCCGGCCTCGCCGTGGTCGAAGCTGGTGGCGCCGTTGCGGGCATCGATCGCCACCGGCGACAGCAGCGCGAAGTCGGCGCGGTGACGCTGGATCTCGCTCACCGTGGTTTCGCCGCAGGTGGCGGCGATGCCGGGCGCGAGCCGGCCGCCGAGCACGATCACTTCGTGGCGCTGGCCCATGCTCTCGCCGGCCTGCGCCATGCGCACCGCGATGTCCATGCTGTTGGTGACGATGGTGAGGCCGGACAGCGTCAGCAGCTCCTCGGTGAGCGCCAGCGTGGTGCTGCCGGCATCGAGGAAGAGGGTGTGGCCGGGCTGCAGCAGCTTCACCGCGGCGCGGGCGATGGCCTGCTTCTCCTTGGCCCGCACCTTCAGCCGTTCGCCGTAGGGCGCCTCGCTGCGGGCGCTGTCCAGCACCACGCCGCCGTGCACCCGGCGCAGCCGGCCCATGGCCTCCAGCGCGATCACGTCGCGCCGCACCGTCTCGCGCGAGATGCCGAGCTCGCCCGAGATGCGCTCGGTGGAGAGGCTCTTGAAGGTCTCGAGCAGGGCGCAGATGCGTTGGTAGCGTTCTTCTTGCAGCATGTATGCGGGTCTCCGGATCTTGTTTTACGGAACGCGGCAGCGGGAGGTCAGCCGGTGCAGCAGCAGGGCCACCGCGCCGACCACCGCCATGATGCAGGTGGAGAAGGCGGCCGCCTGCGAGGTGAAGCCGGCTTCATCCAGCCGCATCACGGTGACCGCCGACAGCGACAGCTCGGGCGTGACCAGGAAGATCACCGCCGACAGCGTCACCATGGAGCGCATGAACAGGAAGGCCGCCACCGCCCACAGGGTGATGCGCAGCGCTGGCAGGTGCACGTCGGCGAGCAGGCGGCCGACGCCGCCGCCGAGCACCGCCACCGCTTCCTCCAACTGGGCCGGTACCGCCCGCAGGCCGGTGGCCATCGAGACGTAGCCCTGGGTGTGGTAGTGGTAGAAGTTGCACATCGCCAGCAGGAAGAGGCTTCCGTACAGCGCACCCCAGGGCAGCGCGGGCTCGTTGAAGGCGAACACATAGGCCAGGCCCAGCACCAGCCCCGGCACGCCCACCGGCAGGGTGGCGAGCAGGGTGGCGGCCCGCGCCGGCCAGCCGGACAGCCGGCGCACCGAGAAGGCCAGCAGGAAGAGCAGCAGGGTGCCGGCCGTGGCGGCGATCAGCGACACCGCCAGCGAAGCCCACAGGCTGGCGTAGCCGCCGGACACGGTGATGTCGTAATGCTTGAGGGTGAGGTCCAGCCGGTAGGGCCACAGCCGGATGAAGCCGGCGATCACCACCGTGGCCACCACCGCGCAGATCGCGCTGGCGATGCCGAGACAGGCGATCGCATACAGGCCGTCGCGCCCGCGGGCGATACGCGGCTGCGGCGGCTGCGCCGATTCGGCGCCGATGCCGGCCTGGCGCTGCGCCGCCACCCGCTCTATCCACACCGACAGCGCCGCCGGCAGCAACAGCAGCAGGCCGACCACCGCGCCGATGCCGAAACGCATCTGGCCGCTCACCTGGTTGTAGATCTCGGTGGCGAGCACCGAGAAGTCGCCGCCTATCACCACGGCGTTGCCGAAGTCGGTGATGGTGACGGTGAACACCACGAAGCCGGCGCTGAGCAGCCCATAGCGCATGCCGGGCAGGGTGATGTCGCGGAACTGGCGCCAGGGCGTGGCCCCCAGCACCTCGGCCGCCTCGTACTGGCGGGCATCGGCGCAGCGCAGGGCGGCGCGCAGGATCAGCACCGCCTGCGGCAGTGCATACAGCACGTCGGCGATCAGCAAGCCGTGGAAGCCGTAGATGTCGGGCCGTATGCCCAGCAGCTGGCCGACGATGCCGTTGCGGCCGAGGATGAAGATGAGGCCGAGGCCGAGCACCAGCGAGGGCGCCAGCAGCGGCAGCGTCAGCGCCGCGGCGACGAAGCGGCGGCCGCGCATGCAGGTGCGCTCCATGCCATAGGCCAGCACGAAGGCCAGCAGCAGGGTGATGGCGGTGGTGGCCACGCCCAGACCCAGGCTGTTGCGGGTGGCCTGCCACACGCCCGGCGTGTCGAGCAGCGCCAGATAGTTGGCGAAGCCGATGCCGCCGTCGTCCTGCATCAGGCTGCGCCAGGCGATGAAGCCCATGGGCAGGGCGAAGAACAGCAGCAGCGCGGCCAGCGGCACGTACAGGCAGGCGCGCATCAGCCAGCGGTCGGCGGCGGCGAGCGGCGCGGCGGTCATCGGCTCTTCCTCCCCGCCCGGCAGGGCGCGTTCATCGTGGCGCTCATGCCCGCTCATGCCATTACCCAGGCGCAGTCCTGCGCGGCGATGTCCACCGACACCGGGTCTCCCGGCTGGAGGGCGAGGGCGGAGGACACTTCGGCCAGCAGTTCGCGGCCGCGCCACTCCAGCCGCACGCGCTTGAAGTTGCCCATGAAGGCCACCTCGACGACGCGGCCGTCGCCCGCCGCGTCGGGGGTGAGCGCGATGCGCTCCGGCCGCACGCAGGCGGCGCCGGCCGCCCTCAGGTCCGCCGGCATGCCGGCGAGCAGCGAGGGCGCGGCCTGCTGCAGCCAGTCCGGCGTCAGCAGGTTGCTGTGGCCCATGAACTCGGCGACGAAGCGGGTGCGCGGCTGCTCGTAGAGTTCCTGCGGCGTGCCGCTCTGTTCGATGCGGCCGCGGTTCATGCACACCACCCGGTCGGCCAGCACCATGGCCTCGTCCTGATCGTGGGTCACCATCAGCGTGGGAATGCCGAGCTTGCGCTGGACTTCGCGCAGCTCGCCGCGCAGTTCCGCGCGCACCCGCGCGTCCAGCGCCGACAGCGGTTCGTCCAGCAGCAGCAGCGCGGGATCGACCGCCAGCGCGCGGGCGATCGCCACCCGCTGCTGCTGGCCACCGGAGAGCTGGCCGGGGTAGCGCTCGCCGAAATCGGCCAGCTTCACCGTGGCCAGCAGGCCGGCGACCCGTTCGGCGATCCGCGCCGGCGCGACGCCGCGGATGGCGAGGCCGTAGCCCACGTTCTGCGCCACCGTCATGTGCGGAAACAGCGAGTAGGACTGGAACACGATGCCGAAGCCGCGCTCCCGCGTCGGCACGGCGGCGAGGTCGCGGCCGTTCAGGCGGATGCTGCCGCGGTCGGCGGCGAGCAGGCCGGCGATGATGCGCAGCAGCGTGGTCTTGCCACAGCCGCTGGGGCCGAGCAGGCAGACGAACTCCGCGCCGTCCAGGGCGAGGTCGATGCGTTCGAGCGCAACCTGGCCGGCAAAGCTCTTGTGCAGGTTGCGGATCTCCAGGGACATGGCGGTTGTTTCCGTGGCGGGCGGTATGAAAGGAGGGCAGGGGGCGGGTCAGCGGCCGATCTGCTTCTGCCAGGTGGCCAGCGTGGCGTCGCGCTCGCGCGCCGAGCGGGCGAAGTCCATCGGGAACAGCACCCCGGACAGGTCAGCCGGCAGCCCGGCGGCGGTGGCCGCCTTGGAGCGCGGCGTGCCGGGAATGGTCACGATCTCCTTGTAGCGGGTGTACAGCCCGGCGGCCTGGGGCGAGAGCGTCCAGTCGAGGAAGCGTTTGGCGTCGGCCTTGTTCTTCGACGACTTCATCAGGCCGGAGGCCTCCAGCTCGTAGCCGGCACCGTCGCTGGGGATGACCATCTTCAGCGGGTAGCCTTCCTCGATCGACTGCATTGCCGCGAAGGCGAGTGAGATGCCGATGGCGAACTCGCCGGAGCGCGCCGCCTTGCACGGCCGCGAGCCCGACTTGATGTACTGCGCCACATTGCCGTCCAGCGCCTTCAGGTACTTCCAGCCGGCGTCGGCGCCCATGCCCTGCAGCAGCGCGGCGATCTGCAGGTAGCCGGTGCCGGAGGACACCGGGTTGGGCATCGCGATCTCGCCCTTGTAGATCGGCTTGGCCAGGTCCTGCCAGGAGGTCGGCAGCGGCAGCTTCTTCGCCGCCAGGATCTCGGTATTGACGCAGAAGGCGGCCATGTAGCCGGTGGCGGCGAACCACTTGCCGTCGGCCGCCTTGTCCTTGGCCGCCAGCGCCTCGCTGCCCCTGGCGGCATAGGGTTCGAGCAGGTCGACGATGCGCGGGTCCAGCAGGTTGGTCAGCGCCCAGCCCCAGATCACGTCGTGCCGCGGGTTGCCCGCCTCGGCCAGGATGCGGGCGCCGAGATCGCCGGTGGACAGCCGCAGCACCTTGATGTCGATGTCGGGCAAATCCTTCTTCGCCGCGGCGACGTAGGCCTTGATCTCATCCTCTTCCAGCGCGGTGTAGGCCACCAGGGTGCCGGCGGCGGCCGGCAGGGCGGCCAGCCCGGCGAGCAGGCCGAGGGCGAGGCGGATGGAGCGGGAACGGGCGGGACGGTGGCTGCGCATCTCGATTCCTCCACAGCGGCGGGCCGCTGTTCAAACTGGTGCAGGCAGTGGGGCTGACACACCAAGCTTGTGCATTAATGGGTAAGTGTGCATAGTTGAGGCAATTTATAACACGTTTTTTTCGGGAATGTGACAGAGGTCGCCATGAATGCACAAAAAAGCACAGATATCCTCGCCGTCCATCTGCCGCTGGCGCACGCCCTGGCGGACGAGGCGCGCACCCTGGCGCTGCGTCTTTTCCGCACCCGGCTGGATGTGGCCATCAAGGCGGACGATAGTCCGGTCACCCTCGCCGACCGCGAGATAGAGGCGGCGCTGAGGCGGCGGCTGGCGGCGGCCTGCCCCGC
Organism: Azoarcus sp. TTM-91; assembly: GCF_012911025.1. GTDB lineage: Bacteria > Pseudomonadota > Gammaproteobacteria > Burkholderiales > Rhodocyclaceae > Azoarcus. The sequence continues at coordinate 16,625 of NZ_WUEI01000095.1, forward strand.
CCACGGCATCTTCGGCGAGGAGCAGGGCCGCCAGCATCTGGATGCCGAGTATGTGTGGGTGATAGACCCCATCGACGGCACCAAGAGCTTCATCACCGGCTCGCCGCTGTGGGGCACGCTGCTGGCCCTGCTGCACAAGGGCCGGCCGGTGCTGGGCATGATCGACATCCCCTTTACCGGCGAGCGCTGGTGGGCGGTGGCGGGCGAGCCTGCCCGCTACCTGGGCGAGCCTGCCCACAGCAGCGCCTGCTCGGCCCTGGCCACGGCGCGGCTGTACGCCACCTCGCCGGACGTGTTCACCGGCGAGGACCAGGCGCGCTTCGCTCGGGTGAGCGCGGCGGTGGCGCTGCGCCGTTTCGGCGGCGACTGCTACTCCTATGGCCTGCTCGCCAGCGGCCATGTCGATCTCGTTGTCGAGGCAGGGCTGCAGCCTTACGACTACCTTGCGCTGGTGAATATCATCGAAGGCGCGGGCGGGGTGGTCAGCGACTGGCAGGGGCAGCCGCTGGGGCT
>NZ_WUEI01000096.1 GCF_012911025.1 Azoarcus sp. TTM-91
GGCGACACCCGGGTGGGGCAGGGCGCGGAGGGTGGCCGCGACTGCGCCTGATCGGGATGGGCTCCGCTCCCCGCCCTTGTTGCTGGCGGGAAACCAGGGCCTGTCCGCATGGCCGCCGCTCAGTCTGCCGCCTTAAGCCGCCTTGCCCGCCTTGGCTGCCCGCTCGCCCGCCTGGCTGGCCGCTTCCGCACCTTCGCGCAGCGCGTTGCGGGCGTTCTCGTTGATGCGCTCGCCGCCGCGGCGCAGCGCCTCCACCTGCTGGCTGGCTAGCTCGCGGCTGTGCTCCAGGCCCTGGCGCACGGTGGCGCGGAACTGCTCGCCGCCTTCGCGCAGTGTGGCCTGGGTCATGTCGGTGAGGGAGTCGCTGGCGCGGGCCATCTCGTCCGCCTGCTGGCGGGCCAGTTCCTGCAGCTCCTGCAGGCTTTCGCTGGCCTGCTGCTGCAACTCCGCCAGGCCGCTCTGCCAGCGCTCGGTGAAGCCGATGGCCTGCTGCTCCAGCAGGCGCGAGAAGTGGCTGTGGATCTGCCCCAGGGTGTCATCCGCCTGGCCGGCGAAGCGCAGCGCGTTGTCGGTGCCGGCGGAGAACAGGGTGAGGGCGCGGTCATCCGCCACCTGCAGCAGGCGGGAGTAGTCCGGCAGGCCGATGGCGGACAGCGCGCGCAACTGGGTCCGCAGCATGATGCGGGCGGTGGCGGCCTGAAGGTCGTAGAACTGGCTGAGGCCCCGCAGGGCGGTCGCCGCGAAATTGCCGGCGAGGGCGCCGCGGGCAGTGGAATCGGGCTGCGCCGAAGAAGTCTGGGCCATGGTCTGATCTCCTGAGGTGAGTGGAAGGAGGGCAGGGCTTGGCGCCCCGCGCTCAGCAGCCCGAGGGGGCCACGTTACGTTGCATAGCAACATGGAGACCCGCCGTGCCGCCGCCCGTCGCTCCGGCGCGAAGGGTGGTGCGCCTGCGGCGGCGCGGCAAGGCGGGCCCGCACGGGGCGGGGCTGGCGGCGAGACGCGCGGCCCGCTGGCGCCGTCCACCCCGGCCGCCACGGTCGCCACACGCTGGGCGAAGCGTCCCTGCCGGTACTGAAAAAAGTGCACGCCCGAGAAAAAACTACCGCTGCGGCGGGGGGCGGAAAGCGCGTCGCCACGGTAGGCGCGGCGTAGTTGAAAAACACCGGGCGGGCAGACCGGGCGGCATGGACTAGAACGATTAGGCGGCCCCGGGCCGTCGCCCGCCGGCTGCGGCGGTTTCATGGGGCACGGTGGGCACCCGGCTTGCTCAGGCCGGGACCAGGCGAAAGTCCGGGGGGCAGGGTGCCCGGCGGCAGCGCCACCGTGAAGGAGGAACGATATGAGCGAATTGAGCGAGCAGCAGTTGCGCGCCTTGTGCGAGTTACTGGACAAACGCGAGCAGGCGGTGAAGTCCGGGGTGCATGAGCATGTGGATCGCCTCCGCGCCAGCAGCGAGCCGGGGGCGAGCGCCGCGGTGGGCGACGCCGCCGACCAGGCCGACCTCGAACTGCTGCGCGACAACGAGAACGCCGCGGTGGCGCGCGAGGTGCGCGAGCTGCGCGACATCGAGGCCGCCCGCGCCCGCATCGCCGTCGGCGAAGCCGGCATCTGCATCGATTGCGGCGACGACATCCCCTTCGCCCGCCTGGAGGCCCAGCCGGCGGCGGCGCGCTGCGTGCCCTGTCAGGACCTGTACGAGCACACCCACGCCACCCTCCCGGAAATCGCGGTGCGCGAGGAGTAGGGCTGCGATGGAGAGCCTGGACCCGGTCCTGCTGTCGCGGCTGCAGTTCGCCGCCAACATCACCTTCCACATCCTGTTTCCGGCGATCACCATCTCGCTTGCCTGGGTGCTGCTCTACTTCCGCCTGCGCTACGACCGCAGCGGCGACGAATCGTGGATGGGGGCCTACCGCTTCTGGGTCAAGATCTTCGCGCTGACATTTGCGCTGGGCATCGTCACCGGCGTCACCATGAGCTTCCAGTTCGGCACCAACTGGCCGGGCTACATGGAAACCGTGGGCAACATCGCCGGGCCGCTGCTGGCCTACGAGGTGCTCACCGCCTTTTTCCTGGAGGCGAGCTTCCTCGGCATCATGCTGTTCGGCACCAAGCGGGTGAGCCGCCGGGTGCACATCCTCTCCACCTTCCTGGTGGCCGCCGGCACCACGCTGTCGGCCTTCTGGATCCTGGCGCTGAACTCCTGGATGCAGACGCCGGTGGGCTTCGAGATGATAGACGGCCGCGCCCACCCCACCGACTGGCTGGCCATCCTGTTCAGCCCGTCCTTTCCCTACCGCTTCACCCACATGCTGCTGGCCTCCGGCCTCACCACCGCCTTCCTGGTCGCCGGCATCTCCGCCTGGCGCTGGCGCCGCGGCGACCGGGGGGGCGACGTGCGGGTCGCGCTCGGCACCGGGGTGCGGCTGGCGGCCCTCCTGATCCCGCTGCAGATCCTGGTCGGTGACCTGCATGGCCTCAACACCCTGCACCACCAGCCGGCCAAGCTGGCGGCCATGGAGGGCATCTGGGAGACCCAGCGCGGCGCCGCCGCGGTGCTGTTCGCGGTGCCCGATGAAACCAGCCGCAGCAACCGCTACGAGATCGCCATTCCCGGCCTGGCCTCGCTCTACCTGGGGCACTCCCTGGACGCCGAGATCCGCGGCCTCAACGATTTCGTCGGCGAGCATCCGCCGGTGAAGCCGGTGTTCTTCGCCTTCCGGCTGATGGTGGGCGTCGGCCTGCTGATGCTGGCCATCTCCTGGCTGTCGGCGTTGCAGATCAAACGCCGCGGCGAGCCCGGCCGCTTCGCCCTGGGCGTGCTGGTGGCGATGACCTTCTCCGGCTGGGTGGCGCTGGTGGCCGGCTGGTACGTCACCGAAATCGGCCGCCAGCCCTGGCTGGTGCATGGCGTGCTCAGGACGGCGGATGCCGCCACAGCCACCCCGGCCGGCCGCATCGGCCTCACCCTGGCGATGTACCTCAGCCTCTACGCGGTGCTGCTGACAGCCTTCATCTCGGTGATCTTCCACCTGGCGAAGAAGGCCGGCGAGAGCGAGCAGCCCAAGCAGATGAACCCGGTCGCCGACCCCTTCCACGCCGGCGTCGGCGTGGCCGACAAGGAGCGCGCCCAACACGGCGCCGGCCGGTCGCCCGGGGACGACGGCGGCCGTTCGCCAGAGGAGAGACGCGATGCCTGACCTGAGCCAACCCGCCGGCTGGCTGCCGCTGGTGTTCCTGGTGGTGATGGGGCTGGCCATCCTCATCTACGTGGTGCTGGACGGCTACGACCTCGGCCTGGGTGCGCTGCTGGGCATTGCCGACGAGCACGACAAGGACATCATGGTCGCCTCCATCGGTCCCTTCTGGGATGCCAACGAAACCTGGCTGGTGCTGGGCGTGGGCGTGCTGCTGACCGCCTTTCCGCTCGCCCACGGTGTCGTCATGGGCGCGCTCTACCTGCCGGTGGCGGCGATGCTGCTGGGGCTGATCCTGCGCGGCGTCGCCTTCGATTTCCGCGTCAAGGCCCAGGCCCACCACAAGCCGTGGTGGAACCGCGCCTTCTGCGCCGGCTCGCTGATCGCCGCGCTGGCGCAGGGCTACATGGTCGGCCTGCTGGTGGTGGGCTTCGAGCGCAGCGCCATCAACATGCTCTTCGCCGCCTTCATCGGCCTTGGCCTTACCGCTGGCTACTGCCTGCTGGGCGCGGGCTGGCTGCTGATCAAGACCGAGGGCGAGCTGCAGATACGCGCCGCGCGCTGGGGCTGGCGGGCGCTGTGGTTCACCGCCTTCGGCGTCGCCGCGGTGTCGGTGGCCACGCCGCTGCTGAGCCGCGCCATCTTCGACAAATGGTTCGAGGTGCCCAACCTCTTCCTGCTCGCGCCGATACCGCTGATCACCGCGGTGCTTTTCGTCTTCGCCGCGATAGTGCTGCGCCGGCTGCCGGCCCAGCTGGCGCAGGGCAAGCACGCCTGGGCCTGGGTGCCCTTCGCCACCACGGTGGCGATCTTCATCCTCGCCTTCCACGGCCTCGCCTACAGCCTCTTCCCCTGGATCGTGCCGCAGCGCATGGACGTCTGGCAGGCCGCCGCCGCCCCCGGCTCGCTCACCTTCATCCTGGTCGGCGTGGTCATCGTGCTGCCACTCATCATCGGCTACACCGTCTTTGCCTACCGGGTGTTCTGGGGCAAGGCGACGCACCTGGAGTACGGTTGAGCCGCAGCCGCCAGGGTGTCGGCCAGCCAGGCGGGCGTGCCGCCTGGCACAGGGCGCGCGGCTCATCCTTCCCCCCGCGCTGAACGCCTGGACTGCCGCGAAGGCCGGAGAGCAGGCACTGCACAAGGACGAGGGCGCCGGACGAGAGGGCGGCCCGGCGGGGCGCGCCCTCGATACGCCTCCCTCGATACGCCTGCGGGGAGGACGCTCCCGTTCACCCCTGATGCTTGGCGATCGCCCGCGCCAGCTCCGCCTTGTTCATGCTCGAACGTCCGCGGATGCCGAGATCCCGGGCGCGGTCGTACAGCTCCCGGCGGGTGTGGCCGTGGTAGTCCACGCCGCCAAAGGTCTCGCCCTTGCCCTGGCGCTTCTCGGCGGTGGAATGCTCGGCGCGCGGGTCCGAGGGGCCGCGCTCCTGCTTCGCCTCCCAGTGGTCGCCCACCTTCTCGAAACCGTGCTTCAGCGCCGCGATCGCGGTACGCCCGGCACGTTCGCCGGGGCCGTATTCCCGCTCGGCATTCTCCAGCGTCTTCGCATAAGTACGCTGCGCCTTGGCCGGCGAGCGCTTGAGCGTGCGTGGAACTTCGATGTGATGCCTGGGCATGGCCGTCTCCGGTTGCTGGGCGGAATTGCCTGCCCCAACGCATGAGAACCGCGTGCCCGGCGGTGGCCTACTGGTCGCTTTGTGCGGACGGGAGACCGTCGCACTGGTTGATCTCATACCGCGTGCTGCGCCCGCCGCCCGGCAGGCGGACCAGGCAGCCCTTGGCGAGCAGATCGGCCAGGTGGCGGGTGGCGGTGGCCTTGGAGACTTGCGCCACCGCCTTGTACTGGGCAGCGCTGATGCCATCCTCGAAGCCGCGCTCGCCACCATCCAGCAGGCGGTTGAGTACCTTGAGCTGTTCGGCGGACAGGCCCTCGTGGCGGTGGCGCTGCCAGAAGCGCGCCTTGGCCAGCACCCGGTCTATGCGGAGCAGGGCTTGTTCCAGGCTGTGCAGCAGGGTCTGCAGGAACCACTCCAGCCATGCGGTGAGATCGAGTCCGCCTTTCTGGGAGGTTTCGAGGATGCGGTAGTAGGCGGCGCGCTGGTCGAGGATGCTGGCCGACAGGGCGTGGAAGCGGATTGCCTGCGGTTCGTCCTGGGCCAGCGCGAGGTCGGTCAGGGCGCGGGTGAGGCGGCCGTTGCCGTCGTCGAAAGGGTGCAGGGTGACGAACCAGAAATGGGCGATGCCGGCGCGCAGCATGGGGTCCAGCGTGGTATCGCCGCGGCTGTGTTCGAACCAGGCGATGAAGCCATCCAGCTGTTGTTCCAGGCCGGCGCGCGGTGGGGCCTGGAAATGTACGGTGGGCCGGTCGAGCCGGCCGGAGACGATCTGCATGGCTTCGTCGCCGCGCAGTTCGCCGACGCGGATGCGGGTGAGCTGCAGCTCTTCGGCCGGGAACAGCCAGCGATGCCAGCGGTAGAGGCGTTCCAGGGTGAGCGGCTGATCGGGATGGCGGGTGGCGTCCAGCGACAGTTCGGCCAGCCCCTCGCTGCGGGGGCTGGGTTTGCCGCTGTCGTCCAGGCCGAGGCGGCGGGCGAGGGAAGAGCGCACCGAGCCGACATTCAGCTGTTCACCCTCGATGGCCGAGGAGGTGATGATGTTCTGCAGCAGGGCGTCCAGATTGTTCTGGGCCTCGACGTCGGCGCCGATCGCGCCGGCCATGCCCAGCAGGCGCCCCTGGGCCTGGGCGCAGGCACGCAGCAACGGCGCAAGCGCTTCGGCTTGCCAGCTGAAGCGCGGCCAATCGGGCTGTTGCCAGATCCAGGGAGGGGTGTGCATTGGGGAAAGGCTCTCGTTTTGAGCCGATTACGAGGGTCTAATCGGCTCATTGGGTGAGCCGATTGTGCGGCTCATTCGGCTCATGGTCCAGCGAGCAGGGTTGCGAGAGAGCTTGCAGGGAGAAGAGAAGGCCGGTGGCCGGAGACCCCAACCGGTCGGCCTGAGCTTGTCGAAGCCCCTGCCGGCTTGATAGCCAGGACCGCAGGGACGCGGAGGACGCAGCGCCTGCGCTCGTGTTCAGGCCGACCGTGCCTGCCGCTGCGGTGGCACATGCTCCACCAGCGCGCTGGCCGGCGGCACCGCCGGGGCGACGATGGCTTTCACCGGCAGATGGTCGGAGGCGATGCGGGAGCAGGGGCTGCGGTGGGTTTCGAAGGCGAGCAGGGTGTGGCGCGGGCGGACCCAGACGCGGTCCAGCGCGAACAGCGGCAGGCCGGAGGGGAAGGAGCGTTCGGCCGGGGCGTGGCCGAGCAGGTTGTTCAGCCAGCGCAGCGGCCGGCCCATGGGCAGCCATTCGTTGATGTCGCCCAGCACCACCACCGATTGCTCTGGCGGGATGTCGTGCAGCAGCCTGAGCATCTGCTGTACCTGGTAGCGGCGCTCGGCCGGGCGCAGGCCGAGGTGGGTGACGATGACGCGCACGGTTTCGCCGGCCACGTCCAGGTCCACCTCCAGCGCGCCGCGCGGTTCGCGGCGCCGGTAGCTGAGGTCGTGGCGGCGCACCGCCAGCACCTTGCGGCGGGTGAGCAGGGCGTTGCCGTAGCTGCCTTCGTGGCGAATGATGGTGTGGCCGGCGACCGCCTCCATGCCGGTCTGGGCGGCGAGGAAGTCCAGCTGCATGGAGTCGTGGCGGCCGTCGGAGCGGCTGTCCACCTCCTGCAGGCCGACGATGTCGCAGCCCAGCTCGCGTATCACCTGGCCGACGCGGGCGACGTCGCAGCGGCGGTCGCGGCCGACGCAGCGATGCACGTTGTAGGAGGCGATGCGCAGGCAGTCCTCGCCGAGGGCGAGGTCCAGGTTGCGCCAGCTAGCGAGGCTGTTGGCCTGCGTTGCCATGGGCGTGGGTGCGGTGCTCGGAGACCAGCCAGCGGCGCACCGCCAAGGTGATGAGGAACACGCCGGCGACGGCGGCGGCGATGAGGCCGTAGTTCACCCGCGAGGGATCGCGCAGGGCCGACTGCAACTGGTCGCCGAACACGGTGGTGGCCAGGGTGCCGGGCAGCATGCCGAACAGGGTGCCGAGCATGAAGGGCAGCAGGCGGATGCCGATGGCGGCGGCGACCACGCCTTCCACCGCGAAGGGCGCGATCGGTACCAGGCGCAGCGCGGTGATGGCGATCACGCCGCGCCGCCGCAGGGTCTCGGCGATGTGGCGCAGTTTGCGGCCGGCGAGGTTGTGCACCGTTTCCTGCGGCATCGCCATGCCGGCGACGTAGGTGAAGAAGGCCGCCAGCAGGATGCCGGAGAGGGAATAGACGAAGCCCAGCATGGGGCCGAAAGCCACCACCGCCGCCAGCGTGATCAGCGGCCGCGGGAACATCAGCACGCAGGCCGGGGTGTAGGCGAGGAGGATGAGCAGGGGCGCCCACGGCCGGTCGGCGAACTCCCGTGCCCACTGGGTGACGCGCTCCGCGTTCACCCACTGCGCCAGCGGCGTGTATTGCCACACCGCGGTGAGCGCCACCAGCACCATCGCGAGGGCGGCGATGCGGACGGCGAGGCGGCGTGCCGGATGCATGCGGCGCGGCCGCGGCGCGCCCGGCAGCAGCCCGGTGGCCTGGCCGCCGGGGCCGCCCTCGGCCGCGTATTCCGGGCTGCTGGCGATGAGGCTTTCCGGGCTGAACTCTTCGATCAGCCGCTCCAGCGACACCGGTTTGCCGGGGTCGCCGACGCGGGCGAAGTCCAGCACCGCCTGCGGCCAGTCCGGCTGGTCCTCCAGCGGTTTCAGCGTGCGGCTGCGCCCGGCCAGCGCGGTGATGGCGCCTGCCACCCCGCCGTGGCGGCGCACCGCGGCATCCACCGCGTCCGGCGCGCAATCCAGGTGTTCCGCCAGCAGGCGGCTGCGGTAGGCGGCGATGGCGGTGGCGACGCGGGCGTCGCCGCGGGCTTCCAGCGCGGCGTCGCACTCGCTGTCCATGCCCATGGAGCGGTTGCACAGATTGGCCGAGCCGATGCGCAGGATCTCGTCGTCCACGATCATCAGCTTGGCGTGCAGGTCTATGCAGGTGCGCTCGGCCAGGCCGTCCACATGCGGGTAGTAGATGTGGAAGCGGCCGTGGCGGTCGGCGGCGCGCAGGCGCTGCACCAGCCGGGCGCGCAGCACGTGCATGGTGTGCTCCTCCAGCCAGCCGTGGCTGAACAGGCGCACCACCACCACGATCTCCGGCCCGTCCTCCTCCTCCAGCCGCGCCGCCAGCGCCTCGCCGATGCCGCCGGCGGTGAAGTACTGGTTCTCCACGTAGATGCAGCGGCGGGCGGCGGCCACCATGTCGAGGTAGAGCTGCTCCACCTCGCGTACCGCCGGCTGGCCGGCGCGCTCCGGCAGCGTGCGGGAGAGGGCGATGTCGATGTTGGAGAAAATCACTTCCAGCCCGGGCGGCCAGGGGCCGCCATCGGCCGCCAGCTCCGCATGCCGCGGCGGCGGAGGCAGCGGATGGCCGATGGCGGCTTCCCAGCGCGCGCGCGCCACGCCGGCGAGGGCGCGGGCGGCTTCGCCATCCACCGCCAGCATCATGTCGTGGAAGGGCGGGTAGGGCTTGCCGGCGCAGTCGCGGCGCGGATCGTCGGCGCGGTGCTTGCAGGTATCCCAGCGCCGCACGGTGAGATCGAAGCCGCCGATGAAGGCGAGGGCGTCGTCGATGACGACGATCTTCTGGTGGTGCGAGGCGCCCAGCGGATGGGTGTCGTCATAGGCCAGGTGCACCCGGCGGTGAGGCTCCCAGCCCAGGCCATAGAGCGGCGGGAATTCCCGGTCGGTGCCGAACACCATCGGGTAGTCCCAGTCCAGGATGTGCACCTGCAGGCCGCGGCGGCGCTGCACCAGCCAGTTGAGGAAATCGCCGAGGCGCTCCGGCATGCCGGGCACCGGCGGCTCGTCGTCGAAATGCAGGCGGGTGCTGCTGTTGAAGTCCCAGGCCAGGATGATGATGGAGCGGGTGGCGCGCGTGGCGGCGCGGGCGAAGGCGCGGAAATACTCTTCGCCATCCACCACCATGCCGGCGCGGTGGGCGCGGGCCACGGTGCAGCAGTTGCGGCCGGGCACGAACAGGCTGGCCGCAGGGCCGCCCGGTGGCGGAGCGCTGCGGGCGCCGGTGCCTGCAAGGCCGGTGTCCGGGAGGGCAGCAGCAGGGAGGGCGCCGCCGGTCACGCTGCGCAGGCCGCCGCTGTCGGGATCGCGAGGGCGCACGCTCAGCGCGCAACCCGGCGGCGGCCGCGGCCGCTACGCGTGCCACGGCAGGCAGTGCGGCTGCGCGACCGCCGGGGATGGGGCTCGGCCGTCCCCGTCAGCGGCGCACAGTGGGCGGTGCCCTGGCAGGGCCGCACCCAGCGCAGGATTTCCGGGGCCTCGAACTCGAATTCCGGGGGTTCGGCGTCGGTCTCGTACGGATTGCTCATGAAGTCATCCTGGGTGGCAGCGAATGGCCGGGGGCCTGCAATGGGCGTGCCCGGCCCGCCGCCGGTACTGATGCGCCGCCGGGGTCGGGGGCGCGGCGGCGAGAGTAGCCGCGCCGGCTTCCCGTTTCCGCCGGGCAGCCTCGCTGCGGCGGCGGATGCAAATTCGACAGCAGCATGTAGTTTCTTCCGTGGATTTCCCTCGTGCCCCACTCCTGGCTACCACTCTTGGCCGCCACGCTTGCCGGAGCCGTAATTGCTGCGCTGCGGTCGGCCGCAGGCGGGGTGGTGGCAGCCGCGGCACCCTGGCCGGCACCTGCGCTTCCCGCGGCGCCGCTCGGGCATGGCGATTGCCCTCACTGCTCTGCCCGCCGGTTTTCCTGTGCGAAGGGAGCCGGACATAGAGACCCGCGCTGCGGCGCGAAGGAGAAAACAATATGGAACGACCCCGCCTGTCCATCGCCGTGGTGACCGAGACCTATACGCCGGAATTGAACGGCGTGGCGCTCACGGTTGAACGTACGGTGAACTACCTGCGCGGCCGTGGCCACAGGGTGGACCTGGTGCGGCCGCGCCAAGGGGGAGAGGCGGAGGAGGAGGGGACGCTGCTGGTGCGCGGCTTCCCGCTGCCGCGCTATCCCGGCCTGCAGTTCGGCATGCCGGCGGTGCTCCGCCTGCTGCGGCGCTGGCGCAAGCAGCGGCCGGACGTGGTGCACATCGTCACCGAGGGGCCGCTGGGGTGGGCGGCACTGCTCGCCGCGCGCCAGCTCGGCGTGCCGGTGAGCAGCGACTACCGCACCCACTTCCAGAAATACAGCGGCTATTACCGCCTGGGCCGGCTGGCCGACGTCATCGGCGCCGCGCTGCGCACCTTCCACAACCGCTGCGACCTCACCTTTGTGCCCACCCGCATGCTGGCGGCTGAGTTGGCGGCGCAGGGCTACCGCAACCTCGCCGTCGTCGGCCGCGGGGTGGATGGCGAGCTGTTCTCGCCTAGCCGCCGCAGTGCCGGCCTGCGGGCGCAGTGGGGGCTGGGCGAGGGCCAGCTGGCGGTGCTGCATGTGGGCCGGCTGGCGCCGGAGAAGAACCCGGCGCTGGTGCGCGAGGCCTTCCACGCCATCCGCCGCGAGCGGCCCGATGCCTGCCTGATCTGGGTGGGCGATGGCCCGCTGCGGCCCGAGCTGGAGCGCGACGCGCCGGGCGAAATCTTCGCCGGCGTGCAGCGAGGCGAGGCGCTGGCGCAGCACTATGCTTCCGCCGATCTTTTCCTTTTCCCCAGCCTCAGCGAGACCTTCGGCAATGTGGTGGTGGAGGCGATGGCGAGCGCGCTGCCCATCGTCGCCTTCGACATCGGCGCTACCCATGAGCACCTGGCGGACCGCCTGAGCGCGCGGGTGCTGCCGCCGCCGGAGGGCGACACCCGGGCCGCCGCCGCGTTGGCGGAGAGCGCCTTCATCGGCGCCGCCCGCGTGCTGGCGGTCCAGGACAGGGAGCGCCGCCTGCTGGCGGATGCCGCCCGCAGCGCGGCCATGCAGCTCGCCTGGCCGGTGATCCTGGGCGAGTTCGAAGCCCACCTGGTGGCATGCGCCGCCCGGGTGTGCACCCTGGGCCATGCGGCCAGCCCCGCTTGAGCGCCTGGGGCGCCTGCTTGCCCTTGACGGCGCCTGCGTCGTTGCCCTGAACCGGGTGCTCGCCTACCGCCCCTGCCTATGGCTGGCGCGGGCGGTGAGCCGCATGGGCGACGGCGAACTGTGGGGCGTGCTCATCCTCGGCCTGCTGTTGCTGCCGGGGCAGGCCGGCCTGCGCTGCGCGCTGCACATGGGGGCGGTGGCGCTGGTGGGCGTGGCGCTCTACCTGCTGATCAAACGCCGCGCCGGGCGGCCGCGGCCCTGCGTGCGGCTGGCCGGGCTCACCGTCTGCGCCCGGCCGCTGGACGAATTCAGCTTTCCTTCGGGCCACACCATGCATGCGGTGGCCTTCGCCATCATCGCCTTCGCCTACTTTCCGCTGCTGGGGCTCGCGCTGGCCGGCTTCGCCGTGCTGACCGCGGTGGTACGGGTGGTGCTGGGCCTGCATTACCCCAGCGATGTGCTGGCCGGCTCCGCGCTCGGCGCCACGCTGGCAACGCTCTCGCTGGCACTGGTGCTGCCAGCGTAGGGCCGTCTCGCGCTGGGGATGGCGCCGCCCGACGCCGGCGGCCGCTGGCCCCGCAGGGCGGCGGCAAAGGCGCGCTTGGTCAGCGCGGTGCGCTGCCGCAGCAGGCTTTCCAACAGGCGTTGCAACTGGCGGATGACTGCTGGGTGGTCGGCATCGCCCGGGTGCAGGGCGAGGCGTAGCGCGGGCGCGCGTGGCAGCGGGCGCAAACCGTGCCAGGCGAGGGAGAGGCCGAGGCGGGCGCGGCTGCGGGTGCTGTAGGCGATGGCCGGCATGTCCGTGCCGCGGTGGGGATGCAGCAGGTGGAAGCCGCTGGCGGTGGTGGTGTAGCTCAAGGGCAGGTCTTCCAGCGCCTGCCAGGTCCCGGGGCTGAGCAGCCAGGCGGGGGCGACGAAGCCTTCCACCGGCCAGCCATGATGGCGGCACCAGCCCAGGCCGGCACTCAGGCGGTTGCGGGCGGCGGTGGCATCCAGCGCGGAGAACTCGCCCTCGGCGGCGGTCATGACGCGGCGGCGCCACCACTGGCGCGGCGTGCGCGGCGGCGGCGCTTCGTCCTGGTGGGCGTAGCCATGCAGGGCGATTTCGTCGCCGCGGGCGAGGTGGGCGCGCAGGGTCTGGTTGTACCAGTCCGGCACCCGGTCGCCCAGCCGGTGGTAGTTGGGCACCACCAGCAGGGTGAAGGGCACCGGCGCGACTTCAGCCATCGCCTCCAGCAGGCGGGCGCAACGCGGCCAGGTGGCCGGGGCGACGTCGTGCATGGCGACGCAGACGGCAGGCGGCGTGGGAAAGAGCGTGGGGCCGGGCGCACTGGCGCGGCCGGGGCTATGCAGGGTGTTCACCGTCGTGGGTATCGGGCGGGCTCGGAAAGAGGGAGGAAGTGCAACAGCGGGCGTGCGAGGACGCCGGGAAGGCCGGCTGGCCTGCCCCGCCATGCAGGCGGGGCAGGCGGGGACGAAACAGCGGGCGGTCACCGTCCATCGCGCTCAAGGCTGTCAGGGCTGGCCCATCTCGGGCTGGCCCATCCCGGGCTGGCCCTGCAGCGTGCCGATTCCGGGCTGCCCGGGTTCCAGGCCGGGAACCGCCAGCGCGGGCTGGCGGCCGAGGGCGGCGTAGCGGGCGGCGATGCCGGGCAGGATGCGCTCCCAGTCGTAAGCTTCGGCGCGGCTGCGGGCGGCTTCGCGCAGCGGCTGCAAGCCGTCGGCGCACAGCCGTTTCACCGCTTCCGCCATGCCGGCGGCCAGGGTTGCCGGGTCGGGCGCCGGCACTGCGCAGCCCACGCTGTCGTCCACCAGTTCGGCCAGTCCGCCGGCGCGGGCGGCAACCACCGGCAGGCCACAGGCCATCGCCTCCAGCGGGGCGAGGCCGAAGGTCTCCTGGTCGCCGGCGTGCACGAAGAGGTCGCAGCTGGCGATCAGCCCCGCCAGCCGCGCCGGATCGGAGATGAAGGGCACGAGCCGGACCGCCGGATGCGCCGGTGGCGGGGTGCCGTTGCCGACCAGCACCAGGATGTGGCCGGGGCCGAGGCGGTCCAGCATGGTGTAGAGCACCGGCAGGTTCTTCTCGGCGGCGAAGCGGCCGACGAACACCAGCAGGCGGTCGCGCGGGCCGGCGCCCAGGCGCAGCCGCCAGCCCTGGCTGCGGCGCTGGGGGTGGAAGACGCGGCTGTCCACCCCCAGCGCCTGGCGCTCCACCCGCGACAGGCCGAGCTCACGCAGGCGCTGCACCATGCAGACGCTGGGCGCCAGCACCAGGTCGAAGCGGCTGTAGAGGCGGCGGGTGTAGGCCTCGGCCAGGCGCTCGGCGGCGGCGCCGCAGGCCTTGCCCACCACCCGCGGCATGTCGGAATGGTAGAAGCCGACTACCGGCACGCCCAGCGCCTGGCCGGCGTCCACCGCCGCCCAGGCGAGGCGGTAGGGGTCGCCGGCCTCGATCACGTCCGGTTGCAGTTCCACCAGCGCGCGGGCGGCCGCCCGCCGCGCTAGCGGCAGGCGGTAGCCGTGGGAGAAGGGCAGCGGCAGGCTGGGCACCTCCACCGCTTCCTCGCCGACAGCGGCATGGCGCGGCAGCACCAGCGAGTGGCGGAAGCCGGGCCGCGCCTGCAGCCAGCGCCGCTTCTCCTGCAGGTAGCGGCGGATGCCGCCGCTGCGGGCGGCGTAGAACATGGTGACGTCGGAGACGTGGAGGGCAGCGCCCTCGCGCGGGCCGGCGCTGCTCACCGGGTCTGGCCCTGGCCCTGGCGCAGCAGGGTCTGGATGGGTTCGCGCGGGTCGAAGTCCAGCCAGTCGCCCTCCCGCCATTCGCCGTTGGCGCGGTCGATCTGGCGCGCGTGGCAGCGGCCGAGGATGGCGACCGCCGCCGCCTCGGCGCCGGGCTTGTCGACGTTCACCGCCACCATCGGGCCGCCGGGCGGCTCGGCCGGGGCCTCGGTGGTGGCCTTGGCCGGTTCGGGGGCGTCCGCCGCCCGCAAGGCGCCGGCCAGGGCGCCCAGGTAAGCGCCGGCGCCGGCGCCGGCGAGCATGCCCATCGGCCCGCCCAGGGTGCCGACGATGGCCCCGGCGGCGCCGCCGGCCACCGCGCCGGCGGTGGCGTTCTTGCCGGCCTTCTTGGTGCCTTCATCGCTGTCGGCGTCGCCGCCGAGGTGGTAGAGGCCATGCTGGCCGGGCGGGTTGAGGAAGTAGGTGGCGTACTCGTCGCGGCTGAAGCCCTGGGCGCGCAGCTGCGCGGTGGCCTCGTGCATGTGTTCGACGTGGGCGAAGTGTGCGGCAATGATCGCGGTCATGATGCCTCCCTCCTGTGGTGGCGCCGCTCAGGCGGCGTTGGCTTCGACGTGGGGCGCGCGACCGGCGACGCGGCGCAGCTCCACGCTGGGTATGCGCATCAGCGTGCGGTACTTGGTCACCGTGCGCCGGGCCAGCTTCAGCCCCTGCTCGGCGAGCATGCGGGCGAGCTGGGCGTCGGACAGCGGCGACTGCGGGTCCTCCGCCGCGATCAGCTCCTTCATCAGCGCGCGGATGGCGGTGGCGGAGCAGCTGCCGCCGTCCTCGGTGGCGAGCTGGCGCGAGAAGAAATACTTGAACTCGAACAGGCCGCGCGGCGTGGCCATGTACTTACCGTTGGTGACGCGGCAGACGGTGGATTCATGCAGCCCCAGCTCAGTGGCGATGTCCTTCAGCGCCATCGGCTTCATCGCCGCCTCGCCGTAGCTGAAGAACACCCGCTGGCGGGCGACGATGGCGTCGGCCACCCGCTGTATGGTGTTGAAGCGCTGCTCCACGTTGCGCAGCAGCCAGCGCGCCTCCTGCAGCAGGCGGGAGAAGGAGCTGCCGCCGCTGCGGCCGGCGGCGATGTCGGCGTAGGCGCGGTTGATGCGCACCTGCGGCTGCACCGCCGGGTTCAGCGTCGCCACCCAGCGGCCGCGCTGGTTGGTGACGATGATGTCCGGCACCACGTAGCGGGTGTTGTCCGGCGCGAAGCCGCGGCCGGGGCGGGGTTCCAGCGTGCGGATGAGGGCGCGGGCGCTGTGCAGGGCGTCCTCGTCGCATTCGAGGATCTGCTGCAGGCGGGTGAATTCACGCTTGGCCAGCAGATCGAAATGTTCCTTCACCAGCGCCATCGCCAGCGGCAGCGCCGGGGTGTCCTCCGGCAGCACCTGCAGTTGCAGCTGCAGGCATTCCTGCAGGGAGCGGGCGCCGATGCCGGGCGGGTCCAGCTGCTGGACGAGCTTGAGCGCGGCGCTGAGCTCGCAGACATCCACTTCCTCTTCCGGCGAGATCAGCTCCGCCAGTTCCTCCAGCGGCGTCTCCAGGTAACCGGCGTCGGTGAGCTCGTCGATGATCATGTAGGCCAGCGTGCGGTCGCGGTCGCTCATCGGCGACAACTGCAGCTGGGTGCGCAGGTTCTCGCGCAGCGATACCGGGGATTCGGTCCACTCCGTCCAGTCGTTCTCCTCGTCGCCGCTGCTGCCGCCGCCGGAGCGGCCTATCTCGTGCAGGGCCATCGGCATCGGCGCTTCGCCGGATTCCATGCTGTCCGGCGTGGAAACCGT
This sequence comes from Azoarcus sp. TTM-91, assembly GCF_012911025.1. Taxonomy (GTDB): domain Bacteria; phylum Pseudomonadota; class Gammaproteobacteria; order Burkholderiales; family Rhodocyclaceae; genus Azoarcus. The sequence goes on from NZ_WUEI01000096.1 coordinate 15,850, forward strand.
GGTTTCCGACGGTGCCGGCATCGCGATTGCTGCGGAGGGTTGAGGGGGCGCCTCCGGGTCTTCCTCGAGGAAAGGATTGCTGGTGACCGCTTGCTCGACTTCCTGCGAGAACTCTTGCGATGACAACTGCAGTAGCCGGAGCGCCTGCTGGATCTGGGGCGTGATGGCCAGATGCTGTCGCAGGCGCAATTCCATTCCGAGGCTCATGACGTCTCCTTGCTCCGATTTTTCTGCCGCGAAGGTTTCTACCGCGAAGGGGACGCGGCGGGCCCACCGGTTGCGCAAGGACCATGCCAGTGAGATTTCCCGCGCAAATGCTGGGATTCGGGCCCGTGCGCAAATGAATTTCCAGGAACGTTTTACATGCGGTCAGTAAGAATTTCCGCCAAGCCATGACTTTGGTGATGTCTATGGCATTGGCCTGAAGGCCATGTCAAAAGCATGGGCGCGCGGGCCGGGTGGTGAGCGGCCGGGTTGATCACTCCCGGCTGCCCGGAGCTCGCTGCCGCCCCCCGGGGGCACCCAAGGCGGAGGGTGGCCTCCCTGTGTTGCGGAATCACTAAAAAGCGCTGGCGGGGATGTAAGTCGTTTTTTCCTGCCGGGTGACTTTTTTTCTCACCTGTCGTGCTGCCTGCCGGCGCTTCCTCCCGCGCTGGTTTGACGCGCTGCCCGCAATCGGCGCGGCGCCCCGCGATCCCCGCTATGCCGTTGTTTTCAGGGCGCTCGTCCATTCCCGGCAGGCACACCGCAACCGCCCTTGCTGGCGCGCTTCAGATGCCGCGCGGGGAGGCGGGCACGCCGAATGCAGGGTAGGGGCTCGCCGAAGCCGCCGGGCCGGTCATTCCGGCGCTTGAGCCGAGCGGCCAACACAAGGGGACCGCACCGCGGCAATCCCCAAGACAGGAGGACCAGCAATGGACATGAGACGACTTCGCCATTTCGCCGCGCTGGCGGCGCTGGGCGGCGTTCTTACGGCCTGCGACCGTCAGCCCGCCGAGGCGCCGGCAACGCCCCCGGCTTCGCCCGCCACCCCCACG
>NZ_WUEI01000097.1 GCF_012911025.1 Azoarcus sp. TTM-91
GCCTTGACCAGGGCGGGGAAGCTGTAGGCGCTCACGTCCTGGGAGATGCGGAAGGCTTCGCGCGAGAAGCCGTCGAGGAAGTCGCCTTCCAGTGCTTCGCTGGGGGCGTAGGCAATCGAGTGCACCAGGCTGTCGAGGCCGTCCCACACCTGACCGAGCTGTTCGAACAGGCCGGTGATCTGATCATCGTCCTGCACGTCGCAGGGGAACAGCAGCGTGCTGCCGAAGTCGGCGGCCATCTTGGCCACACGTTCCTGGAAGCGTTCGTTCTGGTAGGTAAATGCTAGCTCGGCGCCCTCGCGGTGCATGGCCTTGGCAATGCCGTAGGCAATCGAGCGATTGCTGAGCAGCCCGGTGATGAGAATGCGTTTGCCGGCGAGAAAGCCCATGGAATCCAAACTCCGAATGACAGAACCGCGAATTATAGCGAAATCTACTGCCGCCGCTTTCTCCTTGATACGTGTGCTTTGCTGCGGTGCGGAATAAAACCTGCCAAAATCTCAAGCCGCGTCGCCAGCCGGGTTTTTGTCCTGCCCCAGAGAGCAGGCTGCGCTCATAACTCTTCCAGTTCTCGCCCCCATTCAGACCCCACTGCCGTGATCATCCGCCCGCGTCCCCATTGGCTGCACCTGCTGTTCGTCCGTAGAGGTTCCATTCTTCCCCGCATCCTGCCGCAACTGCTCTTCACCACGCTGCTCGCCTGTGGCGTGGTGCTGATGCACGGCCAGCTCTTCCACTGGAAGGTCACGCTGACTTCCGCGCCGTTCTCGCTGATGGGCGTGGCGCTCGCCATCTTCCTCGGTTTCCGCAACAACTCCAGCTACGACCGCTATTGGGAAGGGCGCAAGCTCTGGGGCCGCCTGCTGGTGGAGTCGCGCACCCTGGCGCGGCAGGCCATCACCTTTCCGCGCGCCAGCGTGAATGCGCGGCCCTTCGTGCTCGGGCTGATCGCCTTTGCCTACGCCAGCCGCAACCAGTTGCGCGGCCGTCCGCGCAGCGACGAGATCGAAGGCCTGCTGCCGCAGCCGGTGATGGAGCGGATGGTGAAGGCGCGTTTCGCGCCCATCGTCATCCTGCTGTGGCTGGGCAGCTGGATTCGGGAGCGCTGCGAGCATGGCGAGTTGGACCCGATGCTCGCCCAGCGCATGGATGTGCCCTTGTCCGGCCTGTCCGAGGTGATCGGCGGTTGCGAGCGCATCGCCAGCACCCCGCTGCCTTTCACCTACTCGGTCATTTTGCATCGCACCATCTACCTCTACTGCATGATGCTGCCCTTCGGCCTTGTGGACGGCATCGGCATGATGACGCCGGTGGTGGTGGCCTTCGTCTCCTACACCTTCTTCGCGCTTGAGGCCCTGAGTGACGAGATCGAAGAGCCTTTCGGCCTGGCGCCCAACGATCTGGCATTGGATGCGATGGCCGCCGGCATCGACTCCAGCCTGCGCGAAATGCTGGGCGAGACGCCAGCGCCGGCCCATGAGCCGAACAAGGATTTCATACTGACTTGAGCGGCAGCAGCGAATACACTCGCTGCCGATGAGCCGCCCGCAGCCCCATTCCTTCCTGGCCCGTGCCGCCGCCTGCATGGCGGCGGTGGTTGTGCTCTCCGGCTGCGGGCCGGTATGGAACGATCCCTACCCGGCCGGCGAGCGCGGCCGCAACATCCTCTACACCGCCTTCAGCGAGCGGCCGAAGCATCTGGACCCGGTGCAGTCCTATTCCGAGGATGAGGCGACCTTCCTCTACCAGATCGTCGAGCCGCCGCTGCAGTACCACTACCTGAAGCGGCCCTACGTGCTGGAGCCAGGCTCGGCGGCGGAAATGCCGACCCTGCGGCGCTATGACGAGAATGGCCGCGAGCTGCCCGCCACTGCCGACGCTTCCCGGGTGGCGAAGAGCGTCTACGAGATCCGCATCCGCGAGGGCGTGCTCTACCAGCCGCATCCGGCTTTCGCCCGTGACGGGGAGGGCAGGCCGCGCTACCTGGCGCTGAGCGGTAAGGACCTGGCCGGCACCCGCGACCTCGGCGATTTCGCCGAAACCGGTACCCGCGAGCTGGAGGCGGCGGATTTCGTCCACCAGATCAAGCGTCTCGCTCACCCCCGCCTGCATTCGCCCATCTTCGAGCTGATGGCGGAGTACATCCCCGGCCTGAAGACGCTGCAGGCCCAACTCGCTGAGGCGGCCAAGAAAGAGCCGGGCTGGCTGGATCTGACCCGCTACGAGCTGCCGGGCGTGGAGGTGGTGGATAAGTACACTTACCGCATCACCCTGCAGGGCGCTTATCCCCAGTTCCTGTATTGGCTCACCATGCCCTTCTTCTCGCCGGTGCCGCCCGAGGCCGACCGCTTCTTCGGCCAGCCGGGCATGGCCGAGCGCAACCTGACGCTGGACTGGTGGCCGGTGGGAACCGGCCCCTACATGCTGTCGGAGAACAATCCCAACGCCCGCATGGTGTTGGCGCGCAACCCCAATTTCCGTGGCGAGCGCTATCCCTGCGAGGGGGAGAAGAGCGATGCCGAGGCCGGATTGCTGGCGGATTGCGGTAAGCCCATTCCCTTCATCGACGAGGTGGTGTTCTCCCGTGAGCGCGAGGGAATTCCGCTGTGGAACAAGTTCCTGCAGGGTTATTACGACGCCTCCGGCGTTTCCTCCGACAACTTCGACCAGGCGGTGACGCTGACCAGCCAGGGCGAAGTCGGCCTGTCGGACGAGATGGCCGAGCGCGGCATCCGCCTCAACACCTCGGTGTCGCCTTCCATTTTCTACATGGGCTTCAACATGCTGGATCCGCTGGTGGGCGGCGGCGACACCGCCGCCGGCCGCGAGCGGGCGCGCAAGCTGCGGCAGGCGATCTCGGTGGCGCTGGACATGGAAGAGTTCGTCTCCATCTTCCAGAACGGCCGCGGCGTCAGCGCGATGCACCCGATTCCGCCTGGGCTGTTCGGTGCGCGGGAGGGCGAGGCGGGCATCAATCCGGTGGTCTATGAATGGCGCGATGGCAGGCCGGTGCGGCGCGGCTTCGAGCGTGCGCGCCAGCTGCTGGCGGAGGCTGGCTATCCGAACGGCCGGGATGCGCGCACCGGTGAGCCGCTGATCATCAATCTGGACACCACGCCCACCGGCCTCGGCGACAAGTCGCGCTCGGACTGGCTGGCCAAGCAATTCCGCGAGCTGGGCGTGCAGTTCGTCGTGCGCCCGACCGACTGGAACCGCTTCCAGGACAAGATGCGGCTGGGCAATGGCCAGCTGTTCTTCTTCGGCTGGAACGCGGACTACCCCGACCCGGAGAACATGCTGTTCCTGCTCTACGGGCCGCAGGGCAAGGTGAAATACCAGGGGCAGAACGCCTCCAACTACCAGAACCCGGAGTACGACAGGCTGTTCGAGCGCATGAAGTCCATGCCCGATGGCCCGCAGCGCCAGGCGATCATCGACCGCATGATCGCCATCCTGCAGTACGACTCGCCCTGGCTGTTCGGCTTCCACCCCAAGACCTACTCGCTGCAGCACGGCTGGGTGTACAACCGCAAGCCGGGCAACATTGCCCGCAATGGCCTCAAGTACCAGCGTATCGACCTTGCCCAGCGCGAGGCGGCGCGGGCGGAGTGGAACCGGCCGGTGTTGTGGCCGATCGCGCTGTTCGGTTTGCTGGCGGCGGTGCTGATCATGCCGGCGGCGCTGCATTGGCGCCGGCGGGAACGGGCGACGGCCTGAGAGGAAAGGGGAGATGCTCGCCTACATCGTCCGCCGCCTGTTCTACGCCATTCCCATCCTGATCGGGGTGAATCTGCTCACCTTCCTGCTGTTCTTCGTGGTGAATTCGCCGGACGACATCGCCCGCATGCAGATCGGCGTCAAGCGGGCCACGCCGGAGGCCATCGAGCGCTGGAAGGTGGAGCGCGGCTACGACAGGCCGTTGTTCTTCAATGCTGAAGCCAGGGGCGTGCAACACCTCACGGACACCATCTTCTTCGACAAGTCGCTGCGCATGTTCGCCTTCGACTTCGGCAGCGCCGACGACGGCCGCGACATCGGCCGCGAGATCCGCGACCGCATGGGGCCGTCGCTGGCGATCGCGCTGCCCACCTTCGTCCTCGGCCTGGCGGCGGCCATCGTCTTCTCGCTGCTGCTGGTGTTCTTCCGCGCGACCTACCTGGATACCTGGGGCGTTATCGCCTGCGTGGTGATGATGTCCATCTCCGGCATGTTCTACATCATCGGCGGGCAGTGGCTGGTGTCCAAGCTGTGGGCGCTGGTGCCCATCTCCGGCTATGCGCCGGGGCTGGACGCGGCGCGCTTCCTGGTGTTGCCGGTGCTGATCAGCGTGGTCGCCGGCATGGGCGCCAGCGCGCGCTGGTACCGCAGCATCTTCCTTGAGGAAATCGCCCGCGACTACGTGCGTACCGCGCGCGCCAAGGGTTTGTCCGAGCTGCGGGTGCTGTTCCGCCACGTGCTGAAGAACGCGATGATTCCCATCCTGACCGGGGTGGTAGTGGTCATTCCGCTGCTGTTCATGGGCTCGCTGCTGGTCGAATCCTTCTTTGCCGTGCCTGGGCTGGGCAGCTACACCATAGACGCCATCCGCGCGCAGGACTTCGCGGTGGTGCGTTCCATGGTGTTCATCGGTTCGGTGCTGTACATCGTCGGCCTGATCCTCACCGACATCTCTTACACGCTGGTCGATCCACGGGTGAGGCTGGGTTAGCACATGGATTTCCAGCCCGTCCTGCTATGGACCGATCTCCTGCTGTTCGTGCTGCTGGCTGTTGCGCTGCTGTCCGCCTTCCACGTCCGCCGCAGCCCGCCGCTGCGGGAGGCTTGGCGCAAAGTGGGGCGGCGGCCGTCCGGCATGGTGTCGGCGGTGATCCTGCTGGCCTTCGTCGTCGTCGGCCTGCTGGACAGCCTGCATTACCGTCCGCAGTTGCCGGCTGCCGGCGATGCCCAGGGCGGGAAGGTCTATTCGGCCGAGGTGCTCAGCGTGCTCGATGGCCTGCTCGAGGGGCTGCGGCTGCGCACCGAGAAGACCTATTCCGCGCCCTTCGCCGCCACGCTCTACCAGAAGGAAACGGTGGAACTGCCGGAGGGCGGGCAGGCGAGGATGTATCCGCGGCTGGTGCACGGCGCTGCTCATCTGGAGGATCCGCCGGCCCAGACCGCGGGCGATATCGCCCGCCGCGCCCTGCCGGCTGCGGGCGGCATGGCGCTGGCGGTATTCGCGGGCTTCCTGCTGATTGCCGCGCTGGTGGCGCGGGCGCGCCGCAGCGGCTTCGTGCCTGCGGCGGCAGACGTGCTGCGCGGCAGGGCGGTGCTGGCCTGGCGGGCGGCGCTGCTGACGTTTGCCGGGCTGGCGTCCGTCTGCGCGCTGGCGGTGGTACTCGCGCCCTACTACCACGTACTGGGTACCGACAAGGTAGGGCAGGACGTGCTCTACCTCGCGCTGAAGAGCGTGCGCACCGCCTTGGTCATCGGCACCATCACCACCCTGGTCATGCTGCCTTTCGCCGTCGCCCTCGGCATTGCTGCGGGCTATTTGGGCGGCTGGGTGGACGATGTGGTGCAGTACATCTACACCGTGCTCAGCGCGGTGCCAAGCGTGCTGCTGATCGCCGCCTCCGTGCTGATGATGCAGGTGGTGATAGACACCCACCCCGATTGGTTCGCCACCGCGGCGGAGCGCTCCGACGCCCGCTTGCTGGCGCTGTGCGTGATCCTCGGCATCACCTCCTGGACCGGCCTGTGCCGGTTGCTGCGCGGCGAGACGCTGAAGCTGCGCGAGCTGGACTATGTGCAGGCGGCGCGCGCCTTCGGCGTCGGCACGCCGGCCATCCTGCGCCGCCACATCCTGCCCAACGTCATGCACATCGTGCTGATCACGCTGGTGATGGATTTCTCCGGGCTGGTGCTGGCGGAGGCGGTGCTGTCCTACGTCGGCGTCGGCGTGGATCCCAGCACCATCAGCTTTGGCACCATGATCAACATGGCGCGCGCCGAACTGGCGCGCGAGCCCATGGTGTGGTGGTCCCTGTCGGCCGCCTTCGTTTTCATGTTCCTGCTGGTGCTGGCGGCCAACCTGTTCGCCGACGTGGTGCGCGACGCCTTCGATCCCCGCCGCGGCTGAGCTTCCTCTTCCGCGACGCTCCCAGGCGGCGCTGGCCTGCTCCTTGCTGTTCTGCGCGTAGCTCAAAGAACCAAGCAGCCGGCCGCCGCTCTCACCTGTGGCGAAGCCGACAACGACAACATTCCGCAACGGAACCCCGACAGATGAGAAACCTGACTTTCGATAACCGCTTCGTCCGTGAACTGCCCGGAGATCCGGAAACCGGCCCCCGGCTGCGCCAGGTTCACGGCGCCTGCTATTCGCGGGTGTTGCCCACGCCGGTGGCCGCGCCGCGCCTGCTGGCCTGGTCGCGCGAGGTGGCGGCGTTGCTGGATCTGGAGCTGGAGGGTGTCCGCTCCGAGGGCTTCGCCGAAGTCTTCGGCGGCAACGCGCTGCTGGAGGGCATGGAACCCTATGCCGCCTGCTATGGCGGCCACCAGTTCGGCAACTGGGCCGGGCAGCTGGGCGATGGCCGTGCGATCACCCTGGGCGAGACCATCAACCAGCGTGGCGAGCGCTGGGAGCTGCAACTGAAGGGCGCCGGCCCCACGCCGTACTCCCGCCGGGCCGATGGGCGTGCAGTGCTGCGCTCCTCCATCCGCGAGTTCCTCTGCAGCGAAGCGATGCATCACTTGGGCGTTCCTACCACCCGCGCGCTGTGCCTGGTCGGCACCGGCGAGCAGGTGATGCGCGACATGTTCTACGACGGCAACCCCAAGGTCGAGCCGGGTGCGGTGGTCTGCCGCGTGGCGCCATCCTTCATCCGCTTCGGCAATTTCGAGATATTCGCCTCGCGCGGCGACCAGGAACTGCTGGAAAAGCTGATCGACTTCACCATAGAGCGTGATTTCCCCGAGCTCGGCGGCAGTGGCAAGGACAGACGCATCCGCTGGTTCCGGGAGGTGTGCGAGCGGACCGCGCTGATGGTGGCGCACTGGATGCGGGTGGGCTTCGTGCATGGCGTGATGAACACCGACAACATGTCCATCCTCGGCCTCACCATCGACTACGGCCCCTACGGCTGGGTGGACAATTTCGACCCCGGCTGGACACCGAACACCACCGACGCCGCCGGTCGCCGCTACCGCTTCGGCCACCAGCCGCGCATCGCCCACTGGAACCTGGCGCAGCTGGCCAATGCCATCTATCCCGCCGTCGGCGCGGCCGAGCCGCTGCAGGCAGCGCTCGCGGCCTATGCCGAAGTCTATGACGTGGAGAGCCGCCGGATGACCGCCGACAAGCTCGGGTTGGCGCAACTGCGGGAGGCCGACCTCGCCGGCGTCAATGCCCTGCATTCGCTGATGGTGAGAGCGGACATGGACATGACTCTGTTCTTCCGCCGCCTCGCCGACCTCGATCCCCTCGCGCCGGCTACGGCCCTGTTTGCCGAGGTGTTCTACGACGAGGACAAGCGCCAGAGCACCGCGGAGGAGTTCCACGCGTGGCTGCAGGACTACGCCGGGCAGGTCCGTAGCGAGGGCCTGGACCCGGATGCGCGCCGCGCCCGCATGAATGCCGCCAACCCCTGCTACGTGATGCGCAACTACCTGGCGCAGCAGGCCATAGACGCGGCCGAGGCGGGCGACCTGAAACCGGTCGAGGAGTTGCTGGAGGTCATGCGCCACCCCTACGAGGAGCAGCCGGGCCGGGCGGCCTATGCAGGGAAGCGGCCGGATTGGGCGCGCCAGCGGGCGGGATGTTCCATGCTGTCCTGCAGTTCCTGAATACTGGTTGCGTCAGAAGGGTTGCACGCCGATCAGCGGCCCATGCAGGAAGCGGGCGAACACTGCCCAGGCGACGATGCCGCCAATCATTACGATTGCGTCGCGGCTCGGTGGCCCGACCGGGTAGCGCACACCGGCTTCCCTGTCCCGCCGGCGAGCGGCGGCGAACACCACGACCGCCCAGGAGAGGAAGCCGCCGAACAGCAGCACATCAGCCAGATTGCCGTTGGCCAGCAGGTGCGAGAGCGCCCACAGTTTCGTGCCTGCGACCATGGGATGGCCGATGGCGGCCTTGATCCTGCTGCCTGGCACATAGGCGGCCACCAGCAGGATGAAGGCGGGCAGTGTCAGCAGGGCGGCGAGGTGGCGGGTCCATACCGGCGGCACCCACAGCACGGTCGGCACCAGCCGTGCTTCACCGTATCCCCAGATGATGAGGGCGAAGCCCAGCAGGGCGAAGGCAGAGTAAAGCCCCCGCCAGGCGCGTGGCCCCATGCGTGCGATCTGCTCGCTGCGCCAACTGGTGGCGAATACGCGGATGAGGTGGGTGCCGAGGAAAAGCAACAGGCCAGCGACGAGAAAGCTCATGTGAGGCTCCTGGGGACAAGCCCGGAAGCTTAACGGCAATGGCATCGAAGATGGAGGCAAGCCGTCCGGCTGGCGGAGATTGCCGGTTGCCGCGAACCTCCCGGGCCAACAGTCAGGCGTGTGCGCCGGGAACTCCTGGGGTGGGCCGCCAGGCCAGGGGGAGCCGTGAAGGAGGTGGTCTGGAGCGCAGGGAAGGCGCTTAGGCCTTTACCCGCATCAGCCGCGCCTTTTCGCGATCCCAATCGCGCTTCTTCTCGTCTTCCCGCTTGTCGTACTGTTTCTTGCCTTTTGCCAGGCCGATCTCCGCCTTCACCCGGCCCTTGCTGTAATGCAGGTCCAGCGGCACCAGGGTGAAGCCGGCGCGCTCCACCTTGCCGATCAGCTTGGCGATCTCGCCCGCATGCAGCAGCAACTTGCGGGTGCGGGTGGGGTCGGTGCGGATGTGGGTGGAGGCGCTGGTCAGCGGCGTGATGTGCATGCCGAGGATGAAGATCTCCTCGCCGCGGACGATGATGTAGGCTTCCTTGATGTTCGCCCGCCCGGCCCGGATCGCCTTCACTTCCCAGCCTTCGAGCACGAGGCCGGCCTCGTATTTTTCCTCGATGAAGTAGTCGTGATAAGCCTTGCGGTTGTCGATGATGCTCATGGTGTGCGGAATCCGGCTGCGTTTCCCGCCGGGGTGGCCGGCGGATGCGGGCGGCACGCCCGGCTTGCGGTAGAATCGACCATTTTAGCAGTTCGGCGACGCGCCCGTTCCCCCGACCTATGGCCGAAGTCAACAAGCTCGTCCTGATCGAGTTCACCCCCGCGCAGATGTTCGAGCTGGTGGATCGCTGCGAAGACTATCCCCAGTTCCTGCCCTGGTGCGGCGGTGCCGATGTGCACCAGCGCACCGAAACGCTGACCGCCGCCACGCTGCACATCAGCTATCACGGCATCAAGGCGCACTTCAGCACCGAGAACGACAAGCGTTTTCCCCATGAGATGCTGATCCGCCTCAAGGAAGGCCCGTTCACCCATCTGGACGGTACCTGGCGCTTCACCGCGCTGGGGGAGACCGCCTGCAAGGTCGAGTTCCAGCTGCGCTACCAGTTTTCCAACAAGCTGTTCGAGAAGGCGCTGGGGCCGGTCTTCAACCACATCGCCAACACCTTCGTTGACTCCTTCGTGAAGCGCGCTGCGCAGGTTTATCAAAAGGGCTGAGCATGAGCGACGCGATAGACGTCCAGGTCGTCTATGCGCTGCCGCAGCGGCAGGAACTGATCAAACTCCGTCTTCCGGCGGGTGCCACCGCCCGCGAAGCGGTCGAGGCTTCCGGACTGTTGCAAAAGCATCCGGAGATCGACCTTGATGGCGCCAACAAATTGGGAGTCTTCGCGCGCCTGGTGAAGGGCGATGCCGTGTTGCGCGACAAGGACCGGGTGGAGATCTACCGTCCTTTGATCGCCGACCCTAAGGCTGTGCGCAGACAGCGTGCAGACGAGGGCAAGGCGGTGAAGAAGGGGCGCCGCAAGGGCGCACCGGCTGCCGAGGAGTGAGGCGGCGCCGGGCGGCCTGCCTTGGCCTTGATGCTTTCCGTGTTGGCTCGGGGCTGTCGCGGGTCGGCTGGACGAGGTCGTCTCCTGCGGGGCCGGCAGCGCTGAACAATTCCGCCTTGGCAGTTGGCAGGCTACGAGCGCCCGATCAACGGCAAAGCTGTTCGACCTGCGTCCGGGCCTCGTTGATCTCGTTCATGCGGGAACTGTCGTCCAGGAAGGCGCGCTCGCCGGTATTGGTGAAGCGGGCGATGCGCTGGCCGCTTTCCAGCGCGGCGAGCTGACTGCGTGCCTGCTCGCATGCCCGCTGGCGTTGAGCGGCATCGGCGCGCTCCTTTTCTGCCTTGGCTTCAGCTTCGGCCTGTGCCGTCCGCCGCTGGCGGAACTCGAGCTCGCGATCTGCCATGGTCTTGGGTGCATTGGACGTGCCCGCGGTTCCCGGCGGTACGTTTGCCGGCGCCTGGCCGGCGGCGCTGCCGGTGGTTTCACCTGCAGCAGGTTCGGGAGTGCTGGGCGAAGACGTGCTGCGGGAATTGCGCAGCGTTTTCACCTCGCCATCGGGCGGAGGCACGTCGGAGTAATGCAGGCGGCCTTCCTTGTCACGCCAGCTGTAGATCTCGGCCGCAGCAGGAAATGCGGCAAGCAGGGCGATCAGGAGGAGGGCGGGGCGCAGCATCGGCAATCTCCGGAATACGCCGCTTACACGGCGCGAGGGCGGTCTGTATAATACGGATTTGGTCGAAAGGATAGAAGCCATGCGAGTGATCCAGAAGGCGCTGACGTTCGATGACGTCCTTCTCGTGCCCGCCCACTCCACGGTCCTCCCGCGCGATGTCAGCCTGCGTACGCAACTGACGCGCCGCATTCAAATCAACATCCCCCTGCTGTCCGCCGCCATGGACACGGTTACCGAAGCCCGCCTGGCGATTGCGCTTGCGCAAGAAGGCGGGCTAGGCATCGTGCACAAGAACCTGTCGGCGAAGGAGCAGGCGGCAGAGGTGCTGAAGGTGAAGCGGTTCGAGTCGGGTGTGCTAAAGGACCCGATCACGATTCCGCCGACGATGAGCGTGCGCGAGGTGGTGACGCTGACCCGTCAGCACCGCTTCTCTGGCCTGCCGGTGCTGGAAGGCACAAAGGTTGTCGGTATCGTCACCAACCGCGATCTGCGCTTCGAAACGAATCTGGATCAGCCGGTGTCGGCCATCATGACGCCGCAGTCCCGCCTGGTGACGGTGAAGGAGGGCACCAGCCTGGACGAAGCCCGCGCGCTGCTGCACAAGCATCGCCTGGAGCGGGTGCTGGTGGTGAACGAAGCCGGGGATTTGCGGGGCCTCATCACCGTGAAGGACATGATGAAGTCCACCGAGCACCCGGATGCCGCCAAGGATGAGCTAGGCCGCCTGCGCGTCGGCGCGGCGATCGGCGTTGGCGCCGGTACCGAGGAGCGCGCGGAACTGCTGGCGGAAGCCGGGGTGGACGTCATCATCGTCGATACCGCCCACGGCCACTCGCAGGGTGTGCTCGACCGCGTGCGCTGGGTGAAGAGCAACTTCCCGCAGGTCGAAGTGATCGGCGGCAACATCGCTACCGGCGACGCCGCCCGTGCGCTGGTGGATGCCGGCGCGGATGCGGTCAAGGTCGGTATCGGCCCCGGTTCCATCTGCACCACCCGTATCGTGGCTGGCGTGGGCGTGCCGCAGATCACCGCCATCGATAATGTCGCCACAGCGCTGAAAGATAGCGGCGTGCCGCTGATCGGTGACGGCGGCGTGCGCTTCTCCGGCGACATTGCCAAGGCGATTTCGGCGGGTGCCAACGCGGTGATGCTGGGCGGCCTGTTCGCAGGTACCGAGGAATCACCGGGCGAAACCGTGCTCTACCAGGGCCGTTCCTACAAGGCTTACCGCGGCATGGGTTCGCTGGGCGCGATGCAGCAGGGCGCTGCGGACCGCTACTTCCAGGACAGCTCGGCCAATGTGGAGAAGCTGGTGCCGGAAGGCATCGAAGGTCGTGTGCCCTACAAGGGGCCGGTCGGTGCAGTGATCCACCAGCTGGTCGGCGGCCTGCGCGCTTCCATGGGCTACGTGGGCTGCGAGAGCATTGCGGCGATGCACGAGCGTGCCCAGTTCGTCGAAATCACTTCGGCGGGTGTGCGCGAGTCGCATGTGCACGACGTGCAGATCACCAAGGAAGCGCCGAACTACCACGTGGATTGAGCATTTCTTCTCGCCGGGCGCGCCTCTGGGGGCTCGCTTCCGGTCCGATTGCGTGGCGCCCGGTATTGCTCCGGGCGCCTTTCTACTTCAGCGAGCCGCAAGGCTAGATCCCGTCCCGGCATGAATCACCACAAAATCCTCATCCTCGATTTCGGTTCCCAGGTCAGCCAGTTGATCGCGCGTCGTGTGCGCGAGCAACAGGTCTATTGCGAACTGCATCCCTACGATGTTTCCGAGCAGTTCATCCGCGACTTCGCGCCGCACGGCGTGATCTTGTCCGGCGGCCCTAACTCGGTGTACGACGCGGTGGATTGGCGTGCGCCGCAAGCCGTATTCGAGCTGGGTGTGCCGGTGCTCGGCATCTGCTACGGCATGCAGACCATGGCGGAACAGCTGGGCGGCAAGGTGGAGAGTTCGTCCAAGCGCGAGTTCGGCTACGCCGAGATCCGCGCCCGCGGTCATTCCAAGCTGTTCAGCGGCATCCAGGACCGCAGCAACGACGAAGGCCACGGTCTGCTAGACGTTTGGATGAGCCACGGCGACAAGGTCACCGAGCTGCCTGCCGGCTTCAAGGTGATCGGCAGCAACGAATCCTGCCCGGTGGCCGCGATGGCGGACGAGGAACGCGGCTTCTACGGCGTGCAGTTCCACCCGGAAGTCACCCACACCATCAAGGGCAAGGAGATGATTGCCCGCTTCGTCCATGACATCTGCGGCTGCGGTCATGACTGGAACATGCCGGACTACATCGCCGAAGCGGTGGCCAGGATCCGTGAGCAAGTGGGTGACGAGGAAGTCATCCTCGGCCTCTCCGGCGGCGTGGATTCCTCTGTGGCGGCGGCCTTGCTGCACCGGGCCATCGGCGAACAGCTTACCTGCGTGTTCGTGGACAATGGCCTGCTGCGCTTGAATGAGGCGGAGCAGGTCATGGAAACCTTCGGCCGCTCGCTTGGCGTGCGGGTGATCCACGTGAATGCCACAGAGCAGTTCATGGGCCACCTGAAGGGAGTGTCCGATCCGGAGCAGAAGCGCAAGATCATTGGCCGTGAGTTCGTCGAAGTCTTCCAGGCCGAGGCGCAGAAGCTGCCGAAGGCGAAGTGGCTGGCCCAGGGCACCATCTACCCGGACGTGATCGAGTCTGCCGGCGGCAAGACCGGCAAGGCGCATGCGATCAAGAGCCACCACAACGTCGGTGGCCTGCCCGAGACGCTGAACTTGAAGCTGCTGGAGCCGCTGCGCGAACTGTTCAAGGACGAGGTACGGGAGCTGGGTGTAGCCCTCGGTCTGCCCCGCGACATGGTCTATCGCCATCCCTTCCCCGGCCCCGGCCTGGGGGTACGCATCCTCGGCGAGGTCAAGAAGGAGTTCGCCGACCTGCTGCGCCGCGCCGATGCCATCTTCATCGACGAGCTGCGCGCTGCCGACTGGTATGACAAGACCAGCCAGGCCTTCGCTGTCTTCCTGCCGGTGAAGAGCGTGGGCGTGATGGGCGATGGCCGTACCTATGAATACGTCGTCGCCCTGCGCGCCGTGCAGACCCAGGACTTCATGACCGCCCACTGGGCCGAACTGCCACACAGCCTGCTGGGCAAAGTGAGCAATCGCATCATCAATGAGGTGCGGGGTATCAACCGGGTTGTCTATGACATCTCCGGCAAGCCGCCGGCGACGATCGAGTGGGAGTGACCACCGTCTCACCGGGCACTCCGCTGCCCCGGTGGTGCGGGAAAAGATGCCGGCCGGGCTGTATCGGGCCGGCATTTTCATGTGCCATCTGGAGCGGGCGGCATACTTGCTTGCGCTACCCGTTTTTTCATCCATCGCTCGCCCCAGCCATGCAAGAACAGCTGTTTCCTGCCGATGCCGAGCAGCCGATGGCGCTGGTGGACGCTGCGGATTTCGATCCTGCCCTCCAGGCCTTGGCTGGCTCATTGCCGGCGGGATTGCGTTTCGGCACCTCTTCCTGGCATTACCCCGGCTGGGCCGGGCTGGTGTGGAAACGGGACTATCCCCGGGAGGCTTTGTCCCGGCATGGGCTCGCGGCTTACGCGCGCCATCCCTTGCTGCGCACGGTGGGCGTGGACCGGACCTTCTACCGGCCTTTAAGCGCGGTGCAGTTCGCTGCGATGGCGGAGCAGGTGCCGGAGGATTTCCGTTTTGTCGTCAAGGCGCCTAACCGGATCACCGATGCCTTGCTGAGGGATGAGGCTGGGCGGGGGCTGCGCCCGAATCCAGGCTTTCTTTCCCCCGAATGCGCCTTGCGGGATTTTGTCGAGCCGGCGCTGGCAGGGCTGGGGCGCAAGCTGGGAGCGCTGGTTTTCCAGATCAGCCCGCTGCCCGCGCGCCTGCTGACGCAGACGGAGCCACTGATCGACCGTCTGCATGCGATGTTGACGACCATTCCGGACCTGCGTACCGGGGCGCCGGACGGCGTATTGGCGGTGGAGGTGCGGGATCCTCAGTGGCTGACGCCCCGTTTCACCCAGGCGTTGAAGGAGGGCGGCGCCACGTATTGCATGGGCCTGCACGCGAAGATGCCGTCGATCACCGACCAGCTTCCCATCCTCCGCGCCCTATGGCCCGGGCCCTTGGTGTGCCGCTGGAATTTCAACCCGCGACACGGGGCATTCGGCTATGAGAAGGCCCGGCGGCTTTACCTGCCCTATGACCAGCTGGTGGATGAGGACCTGGACACCCGTAATGCGCTTGCGCGGGTGATCGCCGGTACGGTGGCGGCAGGTCAGAACGCCTTCATCACCTTGAGCAACAAGTCCGAAGGCTGTGCGCCGCTGTCGGTGGCGGCGCTGGCGCGTGCAGTGGTGGCGCTGCGCGGCTGAGCCGGCCGTTGCGCGTCAAGCGAAGGCCAGCATGCCCATCACTCCCAGCGCGAGCAGGATCAATATCATCCCGGTGGTCCGCTCCAGCCAGGGCAGTGCATCTGTAAAGCGCTGCAGGACCGCGCGATTGCCTATCGCTGCCGCCACCAGCAAGTCCCACAGCAGGACGATGCTGAACATCCAGCAGCCATAGGCCAGCTTCCACGCCGGGCTGGTGTGCGGACCACCGGCCAGCATGGCGGCGAGGCTGGCGTAGAACAGTGCGTTCTTCGGGTTCAGGATGCCGCACAGAAAGCCGCTGCCCAAGGCATGGTGCCAGCTGGGGCGGCTTTCTTTTCCACCGGGCCGCGCCGTGCCTGTTGCGGGGGTAAGCGCCTGCCCGCCGGCATGGCGCAGGAACAGCTGGCCAAGGTAGAGCAAGTAGAGCGCGCCGACCGCCTGGAGGCCGAGAAAAAGCGGGCTGCCGGCTTGAAGCAGCGCAAACCCGGCAAAGGCGGCAACGATGAACACGCCATTTGCCAGTGCGATACCAAGGCAGGTGCCGCTGGCGACGCGCCAGCCGGCGGCCAGTGCGCTGCGGGCGATCAGGAAGAAATCCGGGCCGGGGGAGAGCAGCGCCAGGAAATGGGCTGCGGCGACGATGAGGAATTGCTGCATACGGCGGCTCTGCGGGGCGGGCTGGGTGCCGCAGTCTGCGGCCCGGCCGCAGCAGTGTATTGAACGAAATTGCGCTGCCGGTTCGACAGGCGGCCAGCCTCAGCCACGGTAGCGGCCCGGGGTGACACCGGTGTGGGCCTTGAACATACGCTGGAAGTGGCTCTGGTCGGCAAAGCCGAGGCGGTGGGCGATGTCGGCCAGGGCCTCGCCGGCGCGCAGGCGGTCGCGGGCCTGGTTGATGCGTCCGTTGAGCTGCCAGGCGTGTGGCGTGAGTCCGCTGGCCGCGCGGAAGCGGCGGATGAGCTGGTAGCGGCTCATACCGGCCAGCACTGCCAGCTCGCCCAGCGACAGGGCATCCACCGCTTCCTCCTGCAAGGCCTTGAAAACCGGCTGTAGCCGCTGGCGTTCTCGCGTGGCCGCGGCAGGCTCGAGGAGGCGGTCGTCCTGCTCGCTGACGTAGTCACCGATGAATTCCACCAGTGCAGCCTCCTTGGCGTGGCGACCGGCGTCGGAGAAAAGCAAGGCATTCAATCGGCAGAAGCGGCCGTATGAGGCAGCAGAGCTGCGCAGCCGTACCGGTTCCTCGCCGAGCGGGGCGAGGTCCTGCAGGGCGGCTTCCTGGCGTACGGCCTGCCACCAGTGTGCATCCACATGCAGCATCTGATAACTCCAGGCGGTATTTGCCGGATTGCAGGCATGCACCCGGCCAGGCGGCACGAATACCAGCGTGCCGGCGCAAAGCTCCACCGGGCCGCCCGGGGCGCCGGTAAACAGGCTGCGGCCTGCGTCCACTGCGCCAATGGAGAAACTCGGGTGGCTGTGGGCGCGGTAGCAAGCGCGGCTGTGGCAGGCCCGCCGGCTCTCTACTTGGGGCAGGGCGGGGTCTCGCCAGAATTCGGTGGTGTCGGCCATTGGAGGAGGGGGGATTGC
>NZ_WUEI01000098.1 GCF_012911025.1 Azoarcus sp. TTM-91
CGGGGCGGGTTCTCTCGTCGGCGGCCGGGCGGCGTCTTTGCGTCGCGCCGTTATCGTTGGGGTGTGCGGGGTCTGCTGTTGCAGCCGGGGCGGGTTGGTGGCGCGTTCATCGCGGGGAACGGTATTGCGCGCGCCATCGCCGGTTCAATAGCGGACCAGGGTGCTCGCCAGCACGGTATCCACCGTTGCTGCCGTTGCTGCCGTTGCCGCTTCGGGCGCTGGAGCGCGGGCGGCGTTCGCTGTCGCGCAGCCGGTGGCGGCGGGGCAAGGCGCGGCGGCGGGCGCACAGGCGGTGCGGCGCTGGCCTTCCAGTTCCACCGCGCGGCGGGCGGAGGCGAGGATTTCCAGGTGGGTGCCGCAGCGGCACAGGTTGCCGCGCAGTTCGCGGCGGATGTCGGCTTCGTCCGCTTCCGGCTTGCGGTTGAGCAGGGCGCGCACCGTCATGATCATGCCGTTGAGGCAGTAGCCGCACTGGGCGCCCTGGCATTCGATGAAGGCTTGCTGTACCGGGTCGGGCGCGGCGAGGTCGCCCAGGCCTTCAAGGGTGGTGATCTCGCGCTGGCCCAGGTCGCCCACCGGCAGGATGCAGGCGCGCGCGGCGCGGCCATCCACCAGCACGGTACAGGCGCCGCATTCGCCCAGGCCGCAGCCGTACTTCGGGCCGTTGAGGCCGAGGTCGTTGCGCAGGGCGTAGAGCAGCGGGGTGTCCGGGCTCAGCAGCAGGGGGTGTTCGCTGCCGTTGACCCGCAGGGTGATCTGCTTTGGGGCGGACATGCGGATGCGTCTCCCGGAGTGGAACGAAGGCCGGCGGCCCGTGGGCGGGGCGCCGGCGTGCAGCGCGCGGCCGGCGCATCCGCCGGCCGGGCCGGGAGGCGGATCAGGCGGCCTTGGTGCTTGCCTTGGCGGCGATTTCGACCAGCGGCACGGTGAAGACATCGTACCCGAAGCACCATTCCGGATCTTCGTTGCTCATCAGCCAGGTGTTGTCGTGCGACACCTTCTGCACCTTGCTGGCGCGCTCGCTGCGGTTGGCTTCGTAGAGGGCAAAGGCGGTGCCGTAGTCGTCCAGGCCGACGGCGTCGAAGCAGCGCAGCATCATCGCCGCGTCCTCGATCGCCATGGCGGCGCCCTGGGCCATGTGCGGCTTCATCGGGTGGCAGGCGTCGCCCAGCATCACCAGGCGGCCACGGCTCCACAGCGGCAGCGGGTCGCGTTCCAGCAGCGACCACTTGGTCACTTCCACGGTGTTGTCGATCAGCGCCTGCACGGCGGGGTGCCAGCCGGCGAAGGCTTCGCGCATCTCGTCCTTGCTGCTGGGCAGCCAGCGGTGGTTGAGGTCCCAGGTCTGCTGCGGCACGCCGGTGACGTAGTAGATCTCCTTCTTCGCCCGGTCGAGGTAATACACCATCATGTGGCGGTCGTCGGACCACCACTTGCAGCACAGGTCCTGCGCGTACTTCAGGGTGTCGGCGTTGGCCACCGCGCGGTGGGCGATGAAGCCGGTGTAGATGGGCAACTCGGCGCCCAGCAGCACTTCGCGCACCTTGGAGTTCACGCCGTCGGCGCCGATGACGATGTCGGCGGTGGCGGTGCTGCCGTCGGCGAAGCTCAGCACCACTTCACTGCCGGTGTCTTCGACGTTGGTGAGGTTCTTGCCGTATTCCAGCGTGCCGGCCTGGATGCCTTGTACCATCAGCGCATGCAGGTCGCCGCGGTGCACCGTGAGGTAGGGCGCGCCGTAGCGCTTCTCGGCATAGTCGGCCAGCGGAATGCGGGCCATCTCGGCGCCGGTGTTCCATTCGCGGCTGTACCAGGCGTCCGGGTAGCAGCCGATGTCGCACAGGGCCTTTTCCAGGCCGACCTTGCGCAGCACCTTCATCAGGTTGGGGCCGAGGTGGATGCCCGCGCCCAGGCGTGAGAACTCCGGCGCCTGCTCGTACACGCGCACCTTGTAGCCCGCCTGCTGCAGCAGCAGCGCCGCGGCCGCGCCGCCCAGGCCCGCGCCTATCACTGCAATTCTCTGTTGTGCTTTCACCTTGCTTCTCCTGACGCTGGGGTTGGATTGAACGACGTCGCCGCCGTCTTGTTCATTAGAGTGCATACACTATAAAAATAAATCTGGAGGCGATGTCAACAGCTGTCGCGAAGAAGGTGGGAAAGGTGCCGGGACGTTCTTTGTTAAATACTGTGTTTACAATGAATTCATGCACCAATTGAGGGGCGCGCCGCACGTATTCGGTGCATCTTTACCAGGTCTGCATTTCTACTGCAAAAAACAATGTATGCACTATAATCAGTCCTGCCTGAGGGGTGCTTTTGCGGCACGCTCGGGCAAGGAGATCGGGGCACGTCCCGGCGATTCGCGGCAGCAGCCGGCGGGTGGCGGGGGCGATGCAATCAGGCGTCATCCCTCGTGGATCGAGCCAAAACCCCCGGCCCGGCGCCTGGCGCGCACTCAACCCAACAGACGGAGTCCGCAGTGAAGAAGACCAGCTATCGCATCGGCCAGATCGTGCCGAGCTCCAACACCACCATGGAAACCGAGATCCCGGCGATGCTGATGGCGCGCCAGGCCGTGCGCCCGGAGCGCTTCACCTTCCACTCCAGCCGGATGCGGATGAAGACGGTGAAGAAGGAAGAGCTGGCGGCGATGGACGCGGAGTCCGACCGCTGCGCGCTGGAGCTTTCCGACGCCCGCGTCGATGTGCTGGGCTACGCCTGCCTGGTGGCCATCATGTCCATGGGCAAGGGCTACCACTGCGTGTCCGAGAAGCGCCTGAAGGCGCATACCGCCGACAACGGCGGCCTCGCCCCGGTGGTGACCAGCGCCGGCGCGCTGGTGGATGCGCTGAAGGTGATGGGGGCGAAGAAGATCGCGCTGGTGGCGCCCTACATGAAGCCGCTGACCGAGCTGGTGGTGGATTACATCGCCGACCAGGGCTTCGAGGTGATCGACTGGCGCGCGCTGGAAATCGCCGACAACCTGGAAGTCGGCCTGCACGATCCGGCCAGGCTGCCGGACATCGTCGCCGGCATGAACTACCAGGATGCGGACGTGATCGTGCTCTCCGCTTGCGTGCAGATGCCCTCGCTGCCGGCGGTGCCCAAGGTGGAAGCGATGACCGGCAAGCCGGTGGTCACCGCCGCCATCGCCACCACCTACGCCATGCTGAACAAGCTGGAGCTGGAGCCCTTCGTGCCGGGTGCCGGCGCGCTGCTCTCCGGCGCCTACTGAGCGGGGACGGAACGATGAGCACCTTCCAGTACGGCGGCAACGTGTTCGCCAACGGCATCCGCCAGCACTACCTGCGCTACGGCGGCAGCGGCGAGGGCCGCGCCGAACGCCCGCCGGTCATCATCATCCCCGGCATCACCAGCCCGGCCATCACCTGGGGCTTCGTCGGCGAGCGCTTCGGCAAGACCTACGACACCTACATCCTCGACGTGCGCGGCCGCGGCCTGTCCGAAGCCTCGGCCACGCTGGACTACAGCCTCAACGCCCAGGCCGACGACGTGCTCGCCTTCGCCGCCGCGCTCGGCCTCCGCAACTACATTCTGGTCGGCCACTCCATGGGCGGGCGCATCGCCTTCCGCGCCGCGCGCAGCCGGCCGGCTGCGCTGGCCAAGGTGGTGGCGATCGATCCTCCGGTGTCCGGTCCCGGCCGCCGCGTCTACCCGGCCAAGCTGCCGTGGTACGTGGACTCCATCGCGCTCGCGAGCCGCGGCACCGACAAGGAGGGCATGCGCGCCTTCTGCCCGACCTGGACCGACGAGCAACTGCAGTTGCGCGCCGAATGGCTGCACACCTGCGACGAGCGTGCCATCCGCGAGAGCTTCGACGGCTTCCACACCGACGACATCCACCAGGACTTGCCGGAGATCGCCGTGCCGGTGCTGCTGCTGCTCGCCGGCCGCGGCGACGTGGTGCTGGACGCCGACGTGGAAGAGATCCGCGGCCTGCTGCCGGGCGTGCAGGATGTGCGCGTGCCCGGCGCCGGCCACATGATTCCCTGGGACGACGAAGAAGGCTTCTACCGCGCCTTCGGCGACTTCCTCGGCCAGCCGCTGTAAGGCCAGGGGCGCGGCGCCTGCCACCGCCGCGCCGCTCGCCCGCAAGAAAGCTCCCACCCCACCCGCCTTCCTCCAACCCCAACGGAGAACCGCCATGGCAATCAGCGACCACGAACTGATCCAGGCCTGGAAAGAAGTGCTGACGCTGTCCAAGCTGGAACCCGGCCAGACCGTCACCGTGCTCACCAGCGCCGCCACCCATCCGCAGACGCTGTCCACCGCGCTCACCGCCGCCGCCATGCTGGGCGCGGTGGTCAACCGGCTGGACCTGCAGCCGGTCAACGGCGAGAAGGCGCTGAGCCGCGACTCCCTTGCCTACCTCGGCACCACCCCGCTCACCGGCAACAAGGCGGCCATCGCCGCGCTCAAGGCCAGCGACCTGGTGCTGGACCTGATGACCCTGCTGTTCTCCCCGGAGCAGCACGAAATCCTCGCCACCGGCACCAAGATCCTGCTCGCCGTCGAACCGCCGGAAGTGCTCGCCCGCATGGTGCCCACGCTGGCCGACCGCGCCCGCGTGCTGCGCGCCACCGCGAAGATCGAGAAGGCGAAGACGATGCGCGTGGTCTCCGCCGCCGGCACCGATCTCACCTGCCCCATGGGCGAATTCCCCGCCATCGCCGAATACGGCTTCTGCGACACCCCGGGGCGCTGGGACCACTGGCCCAGCGGCTTCGCACTCACCTGGCCGAACGAGAAGCAGACCCAGGGCACCATCGTCATCGACCGCGGCGACATCCTGCTGCCGATGAAGCGCTACGTCGCCGAGCCCATCACCATCACGGTGAAGGACGGCTTTGCCCGGTCCATCACCGGCGGCGTCGATGCCGAGCTGCTGGCCGAGTACATGGAGTCCTTCAAGGACCCGGAGGCCTACGCCATCTCCCACATCGGCTGGGGCCTGCAGCCGCGCGCCAGCTGGACCACGCTGGCGCTGTACGACCGCGAAGCCACCATCGGCATGGATGCGCGCGCCTTCGAGGGCAACTTCCTGTTCTCGCTCGGCCCCAACAACGAGGCCGGCGGCAGCCGCAGCACCACCTGCCACATCGACATCCCGCTGCGCAAATGCACCGTGAGCCTGGACGGCGAAGAGGTGGTGCGCCTGGGCAAGGTGCTGGACCAGGGCCAGGAGTAAGACGATGAGCGACGAAATCCGCACCTACGAGAAGCAGGGCTTCGGCAACACGCTGGAACCCAAGCCGCCCTACGGCCTGCTCATCATCGACTTCGTGAATGGCTTCGCCGACCCGGAAGTGTTCGGCGGCGGCAACATCCCGCAGGCCATAGAACGCACCAAGGCAGCGCTGGCGCTGGCGCGCGAGCGCGGCTGGCCGGTGGCGCACAGCCGCATCGTCTTCGCCGACGACGCCGCCGACCGCAACATCTTCGCCCTCAAGGTGCCGGGCATGGCCACGCTGTCGGAAGACAACCCGAACAGCGCCATCGTCCCCGAACTGGCGCCGGCCGCCGGCGAGCTGGTGGTGCGCAAGACCGTGCCCTCCGCTTTCTTCGCCACCGGCCTTGCCCCCTGGCTTACCCAGAAGGGCGTGCAGACCCTGCTGGTGGCCGGCTGCGTCACCAGCGGCTGCGTGCGCGCCAGCGTGGTGGACGCCATGTGCTGGGGCTTCCGCCCGCTGGTGCTGGAGGACTGCGTGGGCGACCGCGCCCTCGGCCCGCACGCAGCCAACCTGTTCGACATGCGGCAGAAGTACGCCGCGGTGATGACGCTGGACGAAGCGCGGCAGGCGATTGGCTGAGGCTGGGGGCCTGGCTGGTTCGTCCGGTAGGGCTCGGTCCGGCGGTGCTGGCGAGTGGTGCCTGGGTTCCGTTTGCCGTTCGGGCTGAGTGCTGCGGCAGGCTCAGGGCGAACGGAGGCGGGGGCCGGGGTGCGCGCGTTTGTTGGCGTCTGCTCGACCGGTTCGCTCGGTGGGCTCCTGGTCGATGGCGCCAACAGGCGGCTCGGCCCAATCCGCCGCCCGGGCTGAGCTTGGCTAAGCCTTGCCACCGCTAAGGCTTAGCCGGCAGCTTTGCCATTACCTGCTGCCGGGCGGCAGAAAGTGCGCCGCCCGAAACCAGGTCTCTTGCCCTGCCGGCCGACTCAGCCCGGCACCACCGCCCAGCTTCACCCCTAGAATGATTCCCCGGCCGCTCTACTCCGGCCGCTCCTCCGGATCGCAAGCGACATGATCGAACACGGCCCCACGCCCAAGGATTTCCGCCAGGCCCTGCTGGACTCGGACGACAGCCTGCTGGTGCTGCGTCCGCCCCAGGCGGCGGCGCGGCCTGCGCCCGGTCAGCCGGGTGTGGTGTCGGACTACGTGCCCGCCCTGCCGGACATCTTCATCGCGGTGCGCGGCGATGGCAGGGTGCTGGCCTTCAACGGCCACGTCGATCTCGGCACCGGCATCCGCACCGCCCTCGGCCAGCTGGTGGCAGAGGAACTGGATGCGGAACTCGGCCGCGTCAGCGTCATGCTCGGCCACACCGAGGCGGCGCCCAACCAGGGGCCGACCATCGCCAGCTCCACCATCCAGATCAGCGCCATGCCGCTGCGCCGCGCCGCCGCCCAGGCGCGCGCCTGGCTGCTGGCGCGCGCGGCGCAGCGCCTGGGCGTGGCGGAGGACGCGGTGGCGGTGGAGGATGGCGCCTTCTTCTGCCCGGCCGAACCTGGCCGCCGCCTGGGCTACGCCGAACTGCTGGCCGGCGAGCGGGTGCGGCTGGAGGTGGCGGCGGAGTTTCCGCTCAAGCCCGCCAGCGCCCACAAGCTGATCGGCCGCAGCATGCCCCGGGTGGACATTCCGGCCAAGGCCACCGGCGCGCTCACCTTCGTGCACGACATGCGCCTGCCCGGCATGCTGCACGGCCGGGTGGTGCGCCCGCCCTATGCCGGCATCGACTGCGGCGATTTCGTCGGCCGCAGTCTGGTGAAGGTGGACCGCGACTCGATACGCGGCTTGCCGGGGCTGGTGGATGTGGTGGTGATCGGCGACTTCGTCGGCGTCGTCGCCGAGCGCGAGGAGCAGGCCATCGCCGCGATGAAGGCGCTGAAGGTGGAGTGGCGCTTGCCGCCGCTGCCGCCGCTGGACGACGTCGAGGCCGCCATCCGCGCCATTCCGGCGGTGCATCGGCCGTTGCGGGAAGAAGGCGACACCGATGCCGCCCTCGCCGCCGCGCCGGCGGTGCTGGCGCGCAGCTACGTCTGGCCCTACCAGATGCACGGCTCCATCGGCCCCTCCTGCGCGCTGGCCGACTACCGCGATGGCGGCCTCACCGTGTGGTCCGGCACGCAGAATCCGCACATGCTGCGGGTGGATCTCGCCCGCCTGCTGCAGATGGGCGAAGGCGGCATCGAGGTGGTGCGGATGGAGGCCGCCGGCTGCTACGGCCGCAACTGCGCCGACGACGTGGTGGCCGACGCCGCGCTACTGTCGCGCGCGGTCGGCCGGCCGGTGCGGGTGCAGCTGAGCCGCGAGCAGGAGCACGCCTGGGAGCCCAAGGGCGCCGGCCAGCTGATGGACGTGAAGGGCGCGGTGGATGCCGCCGGCAATCTCGCCGCCTACGACTTCGTCGCCCGTTATCCCTCCAACGACGCGCCGCTGCTGGCGCTGCTGCTCACCGGCGCCCTGGACCCCGCGCCGCGCATGCTGGAGATGGGCGACCGCACCGCGGTGCCGCCCTACGCCTATCCCAACATGCGCATCGCCTGCGACGACGTGCCCGCCATCGTCCGCGCCGGCTGGCTGCGCGGTGTCTCCGCGCTGCCCAACTCCTTCGCCCACGACTCCTTCATCGACGAACTGGCGGTGGCGGCCGGCGCCGACCGGGTGGAATTCCGCCTGCGCCACCTGCCGGACAGCCGCGCCGCCGACCTGCTGCGCGCGGTGGCCGAACAGGCCGGCTGGCAGCCCGGCTGCCGCGGCAGCCGCGGCACGCCGGACGCCGACGGCCTGCTGCGCGGCCGCGCCGCCTCCTACGCGCGCTATGTGCACAGCAAGTTCCCCGGCTTCGGCGCGGCGTGGTCGGCCTGGATCATCGATCTCGCGGTCGATCCCGCCAGCGGCGCGGTCACCGTTGAGCGGCTGGTCGTGGGCCAGGACACCGGGATGATGGTGAACCCGGACGGCGTGCGCCACCAGATCCACGGCAACGTGCTGCAGACCCTGAGCCGCATGTTGAAGGAAGAAGTGCGCTTCGCCGACGGCCGCGTCGCCGCGCTGGAGTGGGGCGCCTACCCCATCCTCGGCTTCGCCGAAGTGCCGCCGGTGGAAGTGCTGCTGATGCCACGGCAGGACGAGCCGCCGCTGGGCGCCGGCGAGTCCGCCTCGGTGCCAGGCGCGGCGGCGGTGGCGAATGCGCTGTTCGATGCCACCGGCCTGCGCTTCCGCCGGCCGCCGTTTACGCGGGCACGTATCCGGGAGGCGTTGGCCGGGGTTTGTGACGTGGTGGGGTGAGGGGCTGCGGCGGGTGGGTGCGCATGAGTGGCACGCGAGGGCCGCCCGCCGGCTGGCCGCAATGCGGTTCAGGTAGCCGGATGCGGCTCAGCTGGTCGAGCGCGGTTCAGTCAGTCGGATACGGCTTCAGATAGTCGAGCAGCGTGGTTTTCTCCCCTCTCCCCTCGCGGGAGAGGGAGAGACCGCGGTGCCTGCGGTGTGATCGAGTTACCTGAACCGTCTGCCTGGCGGCTATGGCGGCCTCAGCCCCTCACTCCGCCGCCACACTCTCCTCCGCATCCAGCAGGTCCGAGTGCCACCCTCCGCCCAGTGCCACCACCAGCTGGGCGCTGGCGATGAGGCGGCTTTGCAGCAGGGTAAGGGCGCTGCGTTCGTTGCTGAGCGCGGTGGTCTGCACGCTGACCACGTCCAGGTAGCTGATGAGGCCGGCCTTGTACTGGTTGGTGCTCAGGCGCAGGGATTCGCGGGCGGCGTCCAGGGCTTCGCGCTGCACCGCGGCCTCTTCTTCCAGCACCTTCAGCTGCACCAGGTAGTCCTCCACCTCGCGGAAGCCGTCCAGCACGGTCTGGCGGTACTGGGCGACGGTCTGGTCGTAGGCGGCGACGCGGCGGTCCACTTCGGCGCTGCGCTGGCCGGCGTCGAACAGGGTGAGGGCCAGCTGCGGGCCCAGGGACCAGAAGCGGTTGGGCACGCTGATCCAGTCGCGGAAGGAATTGCTGCTGTAGCCGCCGCTGGCGCTCAGGGTGAGGTCGGGGAACCAGGCGGCTTCGGCGACGCCGATCTCGGCATTGGCGGCGATCACCGAGCGCTCGGCGCTGGCGATGTCCGGCCGCCGTTCCAGCAGTTGCGAGGGCAGGGCGAGCGGGATTTCCGGCAGCGGCGGCACCGCTTCGCGCACCGCCAGCGAGAAGTCGGCCGGCGGCACGCCCAGCAGCACCGCGATGGCATTCTCCAGCTGGGCGCGCTGCCAGCGCAGGTCCACCAGGCTGGCCTCGGTGCTCTTCAGTTGCGTTTGCGCCTGGGCGACTTCAGCGCGGGCGGCGACGCCGGCCTTGTACTGGTTCTGCGTCATCTGCAGTGAGCGGCGGTAGGCCTCCACCGTGGCTTGCAGAAGGCGCTGCTGTTCGTCCATCACCCGCAGCTGCAGGTAGTTCTGCACCAGTTCGGATTGCAGGCTGAGGCGGATGGCGGCGAGGTCCGCCAGGCTGGCGGCGGTGCTGGCGTTTTCCGCTTCGACGGTGCGGCGCAGCTTGCCCCACAGGTCCAGCTCCCAGCTGGCGCTGAGCTGGGCGTCGTAGCTGTTGCGCACGCTGCCGGCGCCGGCGCCGGTGCTGCTGCTGGCGCTGCCGGAGCGGGTGCGACCGACGCTGGCGTTGACGCTGGGGAAGAGGGCGCCGCGTGCACTGCGCGCCAGGGCGCGGGCCTGGCGGTACTGGGCTTCGTACTGGGCGACGGTCTGGTTGGCGCCGTTCAGGCGTTCGGCCAGGGCGTTGAGTTCAGCGTCGCCGTACAGCTCCCACCAGGCGCCGCGGGCCAGCGCGTCGGCCGGCGCGGCCTGGCGCCAACCGTCGGCCTGCTTGAACTGGGCCGGGGTGGCGATTTCCGGGCGGCGGTAGTCGGGGCCGATGGCGCAGCCGGCGAGGACGGCGCCGGCGAGCAGGGCGAGGGCGAGGGGCCGCAGGCGGCGGACGGGGTGGCTGGCGTGGGGCGAAGCGAAGGCGGTCATAGATGCTCCAGCGGGGCGTCGGTGGTGACGCCGCGGCGGCGGTTCGTCCAGTGGCGCAGGCGGTCGAGGTAGAGATAGACCACCGGCGTGGTGTAGAGGGTGAGCAGCTGGCTGACGGCCAGGCCGCCGACGATGGCGATGCCCAGCGGCCGCCGCAGCGGCGCGTCGCCGCCGGTGCCGAGCAGCAGCGGCAGCGCGCCCAGCAGGGCGGCCAGCGTGGTCATCATGATGGGGCGGAAGCGCTTCACGCCGGCGTCCAGGATGGCTTCGCGCGGCGCCATGCCGAGGCGGCGCTCGGCGTCCAGCGCGAAGTCGATCATCAGGATGGCGTTCTTCTTGACGATGCCGATGAGCAGGATGATGCCGATGAGCGCGATCAGGCTCAGCTCGGTCTTGCATGCCATCAGCGCCAGCAGCGCGCCGACGCCGGCCGAGGGTAGGGTGGAGAGGATGGTGAGCGGGTGGATGTAGCTCTCGTACAGCATGCCGAGCACGATATACACCGCCACCAGCGCCGCCAGGATGAGCAGCGGCTGCTGCGCCACCACCTTCTGCAACTCGCCGGCGGTGCCGGCGAAGCCGGCCTGCACGTTGAGCGGCAGATTCACGGTGCGCAGCGCCTCGCGGATGGCCTGCTGGCCCTGCTCCAGGGTGACGCCGTCCGGCAGGCTGAAGGAGACGGTGGTGGAGGCGAACTGGCCGTCGTGGTTCACCTGCAGCGGCGCGTTGTTGTAGCTCACCGAGGCGATGGACGACAGCGGCACTCGCTCGCCCGCCGAGGTGACCACCTGCAGGCTGCGCAGGGCGTCGGCGCTCTGGCGGTAGGCGTCGGCAACGACGAGGACGACGTGGTACTGGTTCTGCGCCTCGTAGATGGTGGACACCTGGCGCTGGGTGTAGGAGTTGTTCAGCACCGCGGTGACGGTCTGCACGTCTATGCCCAGGCGGCGGGCGGCGTCGCGGTCGATGTTGATGTAGACCTGGATGGCCTTGGCCTGGGAATCGCTGTTCACATCGGTGATCTGCGATACGTCCCGCATCGCCGCCTCCACCCTGGGCGCCCAGGCACGCAGGGCGTCGAGGTCGTCGCTCTTCAGCGTCAGCTGGTAGGTGGCGTTGCCGGAGCGGGCGCCGATGCGCAGGTCCTGCATGTTCACCAGGAACATGTTGGCGCCGGGCACATTGCCCAACTGCATGCGCAGCCGCGTCAGCACCAGGTTCACCGGCTCGCGCTCGGAGAGATCCTTGAGGATGACGATGAACTGGCCGGTGTTGGTGGAGGCGCCGGGGCCACGGCTGCCGCCGGAGAAACCCATCACATGTTTCACCGCCGGGTCGGCCATCAGGATGCGGCGGTAGCTTTCCAGTTTTTCCTGCAGCGCCGGGAAGGAGATGCCCTGGTCGGCAATGGCGAAGCCCATCAGGCGGCCGGAATCCTGCTCCGGGAAGAAGCCCTTGGGCACCACCGTGTAGAGGTAGACGTTGAGGCCGACGGTGGCGAGCAGGATCAGCATCATCAGCGGCGAGTGCGTCAGCGCCCAGGCCAGGCTGGCGCGGTAGCGCAGCATGAAGCGGCCGATGAAGCGGTCCGCCGCGTCGTCCGCCACCGCGTCCGGCTTGTGCTTCAGCGGCTTGAGCAGGCGGGCGCACATCATCGGCGTGAGCGTCAGCGACACCACCATGGACACCAGGATGGCGGCCGACAGGGTGACCGAGAACTCGCGGAACAGCCGCCCCATGACGCCGCCCATCAGCAGGATGGGGATGAACACCGCCACCAGCGACAGGCTCATGGACACCACGGTGAAGCCGACGTCGCGCGCGCCGGCCAGCGCCGCCTGGAAGGGCGGCTCGCCGTCCTCGATGCGGCTGGCGATATGCTCGACGACGACGATGGCGTCATCCACCACGAAGCCGGTGGCGATGATGAGCGCCATCAGCGACAGGTTGTTGAGCGAGAAACCGGCGAGGTACATCACCGCGAAGGTGCCGATCAGCGAGATCGGCACCGCCAGGCTGGGGATCAGCGTGGCGCGGCCGTTGCGCAGGAACAGGAACACCACCAGGATCACCAGGCCGATGGAGATCACCAGGGTGAACTCGGCCTCGTGCAGCGAGGCGCGCACGCTGGGGCTGCGGTCTTCCACCACCGTCAGCGCCACCTCGTCGCCCAGCGCCGCCTGCAGCGCCGGCACCGCGGCGCGGACGCCGTCGGTGGTCTCGATGATGTTGGCCCCGGCCTGGCGCGACACCAGCAGCAGGATGGCGCGCTTGTCGTTGTGGAAGCCGACGTTGCGGGTGTTCTCCACGCCGTCGGTGACGCGGGCGACGTCGCGCAGCCGCACCACGGCGCCATCCTGGTGGCGCACGATCAGCGGCGCGTAGTCGGCGGCCTTGCGGATGCGGTCGTTGGCGTCCACCTGCCAGCTCTGCTCGCCGCGCTCCAGCGTGCCCTTGGGCGTGTTGGCGTTGGCGGCGTCGATGGCGCTGCGCACGTCGTCCAGCGCCAGGCCGTAATGGGCCAGCGCATCCGGATTCAGCGCCACCCGCACCGCCGGCAGCGAGCTGCCGCCCACCGACACCTGGCCCACGCCCTTCACCTGCGCCAGCTTGCGCGCCACCGTGTTGGAGGCGAGGTCGTAGAGCTCGCTCTGGGGGTGTTTGTCGGAGGTGAGGGTGAGCACCATCACCGGCATGTCCGACGGGTTCATCTTGCGGTAGGTGGGATTGCTGGGCATGCCGCTGGGCAGCATGCTCATCGCCGCGTTGATCGCCGCCTGCACCTCGCGCGCGGCGGTGTCGATGTTCTTTTCCAGCGCGAACTGCAGCATCACCGAAGTGGAGCCCTGGGAGCTGCTGGAGCTCATCTCCGTGATGCCGGCGATGCGGCCCAGCGCGCGCTCCAGCGGCGTCGCCACCGAGGAGGCCATGGTCTCCGGGCTGGCGCCGGGCAGGCTGGCGCTGACCACGATGGTGGGGAAATCCACCTGCGGCAGCGGTGCCACCGGCAGCAGCCGGTAGGACAGCCAGCCGGCCAGCACCAGGGCCAGCGTCAGCAGCACGGTGGCGACCGGGCGGCGGACGAAGGGGGTGGAGATGTTCATCTGCGTTCAGCCCGCCTCGGCCCCGGTGGAGCCCGCCGGCGGCGCCGGCCGCCAGCGCTGGGCGAGGCGATCGAAATAGAGGTAGATCACCGGCGTGGTGAACAGCGTCAGCACCTGGCTGAGCAGCAGGCCGCCGACCATGGCGATGCCCAGCGGCTGGCGCAGCTCGGCGCCGGCGCCGCCGGCCAGCATCAGCGGCAGTGCGCCCAGCAGGGCGGCCATGGTGGTCATCAGGATGGGGCGGAAGCGCAGCAGGCAAGCCTGGTAGATGGCTTCGCGCGCCGGCTTGCCCTCGCTGCGTTCGGCCTCCAGCGCGAAGTCGATCATCATGATGGCGTTCTTCTTGACGATGCCGATCAGCAGGATGATGCCGATCACCGCCACCATGCCGATCTCCTCGCCCGCCACCATCAGCGCCAGCAGCGCGCCCACCGCCGCCGAGGGCAGGGTGGAGAGGATGGTGATGGGGTGGATGAAGCTCTCGTAGAGAATGCCGAGCACGATGTACATCGTCACCACCGCCGCCAGGATCAGCAGCAGGGTGTTGGACAGCGAGGCCTCGAAGGCCATGGCCGCGCCCTGGAAGCGGGTCTGCAGGCTGCCCGGCAGCTGCATTTCCGCCTCCACCTTGCGGATGGCCTCGGTGGCCTCGCCCAGCGCCACGCCGGCGGCGAGGTTGAAGGACACGGTGGCGGCGGGGAACTGGCCGACGTGGTTGATCGCCAGCAGGGTGTTGCGTTCGTCCACCGTGGCCACCGCGGAGAGCGGCACCTGCACGCCGTCGCTGCCGGGTACGTGCAGCAGCGCCAGCGCGTCCGGCCCGGCCTTGAACTGCGCCGGCACCTCCAGCACCACCCGGTACTGGGTGGCCTGGGTGTAGATGGTGGAGATGAGGCGCTGGCCATAGGCGTTGTACAGCGCGGCGTCGATGGCGGAGAGCGTCACCCCCAGGCGGGAGGCGGCATCGCGGTCCACCTTGATGTAGGCCTGGCCGCCCTTGTCCTGCAGGTCGCTGGCGACGTCCTCCAGCTGTGGCAGCTGCTGCAGGCGCTCGACCAGCCGCGGCGTCCATTTGCGCAGCACGGCCACATCCGGGTCGGTGAGCATGAAGCGGTACTGGGTGCGGCTGGTCTTGTCCTCGATGGTGAGGTCCTGCACCGGCTGCATGTAGAGCTTGATGCCCTGCAGCTCAGCCAGCCGCGGCTTGAGGCGGGCGATGACCTCGCTGGCGCTGGCGTCGCGCTGGCCGTGGGGCTTGAGGTTGATCAGCATGCGGCCGGTGTTGAGGGCCTCGTTGCTGCCATCCACGCCGATGAAGGACGACAGGCTGTCCACCGCCGGATCGGCCAGCACCGCGTCGGCCAGCCTTTGCTGGCGTTCGGACATGGCCTGGAAGGAGATGCTCTGCGGCGCTTCGGAAATGCCCTGGATCATCCCGGTGTCCTGGACCGGGAAAAAGCCCTTGGGCATCGCCATGTAGAGCACCGCGGTGAGCGCCAGCGTGCCGATGGCCACCAGCAGGGTCAGCGGCTGATGGTTCAGCACCCAGCTGAGCGCCTTGGCGTAGCGGGCGATGAGGCCGTCGATGAAGCCGCCGGCGGCGCGGCCGAAGCGGCTCTGCTTCTCTTCCGGGACGTGGCGCAGCAGGCGCGCGGCCATCATCGGCGTCAGCGTCAGCGACACCAGCATGGACACCAGGATGGCCACCGCCAGGGTGATGGCGAACTCGCGGAACAGGCGGCCGGCGATGTCGCCCATGAACAGCAGCGGAATCAGCACCGCGATCAGCGAGAAGGTGAGCGAGATGATGGTGAAGCCGATCTGCGCCGAGCCTTTCAGCGCCGCCTGCAGCGGCGATTCGCCTTCCTCCAGGTAGCGGGCGATGTTCTCCACCATGACGATGGCGTCGTCCACGACGAAGCCGGTGGCGATGGTGAGCGCCATCAGGCTCAGGTTGTTGATGGAGAAGCCGGCGAGGTACATGACGCCGAAGGTGCCCACCAGCGACAGCGGCACCGCCACGCTGGGAATCACGGTGGCGGAGAAGTTGCGCAGGAACAGGAAGGTGACCATGACCACCAGCGCCACCGCCAGCGCCAGCTCGAACTGCACGTCCTTCACCGAGGCGCGGATGGTGACGGTGCGGTCGCTGAGGATGCGCAGGTCCACGTTCTCCGGCAGGCTTTCCTCCAGCCGGGGGAGCAGCGCCTTGATGCGGTCCACCACCTCGATGACGTTGGCGCCGGGCTGGCGCTGGACGTTGAGGATGACCGCCGGGCTGTGGTCCGCCCAGGCGGCGAGCTTGTCGTTCTCCGCCGCGTCGGTGGCGGTGGCGACGTCGCGCAGGCGCACCGGGGCGCCGTTCTTCCAGGTGACGATGAGTTCGCGGTATTCCTCCGCCGACTTCATCTGGTCGTTGGCATCGATGGTGGTGGAGCGGGTGGGGCCGTCGAAGCTGCCCTTGGAGCCGTTGAGGTTGTTGGCGGCGATGGTGGCGCGCAGGTCGTCCAGGCTGAGGCCGTAGGCGGCCAGCGCGGTCGGGTTGGCGGCGATGCGCACCGCCGGTTTCTGGCCGCCGCCCAGGCTCACCATGCCGACGCCGGACACCTGGGCGATCTTCTGCGCCAGCCGGGTATCGACCAGGTCCTGGATCTTGGGCAGCGGCAGGCTGCTGGAGGACACCGCCAGCGTGAGGATGGGCACGTCCGCCGGATTCACCTTGCTGTACACCGGCTGGCTGGGCAGGTCGTTGGGCAGCAGGCTGGAGGCGGAGTTGATCGCCGCCTGCACTTCCTGCTCGGCGGTGGCGAGGCTGGAGTCCAGGCCGAAGCGCAGGGTGATCACCGAGGCGCCGCCGGCGCTGCTGGAGGAGATTTCGTCCAGCCCGGCGATCTCGCCCAGCTTGCTCTCCAGCGGTGCGGTGATGGAGGAGTTGATGATCTCCGGGCTGGCGCCGGGGTAGAGCGTGCTGACTTGTATGGTGGGGTAGTCCACCTCCGGCAGCGCCGAGATGGCGAGCAGCCGGTAGGCGAGGATGCCGGCGATCAGGACGGCCACCATCAACAGGGTGGTGGCCACCGGCCGCAGGATGAAGGGGCGGGACGGATTCATCG
>NZ_WUEI01000099.1 GCF_012911025.1 Azoarcus sp. TTM-91
GGGGAGAGGGGGCAGGCCGTACAGGCCTGGCATTCAAGGCGGCGACGCTGTCCCCCTCTCCCCAGGCCTCTCCCGCCAGGGGAGAGGGAGGCGCTGCCGGGCGCGTGGTCGCAACGGCCCTCGGGCGGAGGTTGGCTTGAGCGCGGCCGACGACAACAGCCTCGGCTTCGCTCCCGAGTTCGATCAGCCGGTGGCCTACATCCAGCGCACTCGCGCCTGGTACCTGGCGCTGGGCTACGACACGCCCTATGTCTGGGCGCACTACCTGGACGTGCCTTTCGCGCCGCTGAAGAAGCCGCTGGCGCACAGCCGCGTCGCCCTGCTCACCACCGCCGCGCCCTACCAGCCGGACAAGGGCGAGCAGGGGCCGGGCGCGCCCTACAACGCCGCCGCCAAGTTCTACCGCGTCTATGACGGCGACACCGCCATCGACCACGACCTGCGCATCGCCCACGTCGGCATAGACCGCAAGCATGCCGACCTGGGCGACAGCGGCTGTTGGTTCCCGCTGCCGGCGCTGCGCCGCGCGGTGGCGGCCGGCCGCATCGGCGAACTCGCGCCGCGCTTCTTCGGCGTGCCGACCAACCGCAGCCAGCGCCACACGCTGGAGGTGGATGCGCCGGAGATCGTCGCCGCCTGCCGCGCCGATGGCGTGGATGCGGCGCTGCTGGTGCCCAACTGCCCGATCTGCCACCAGACGCTGAGCCTGCTGGCGCGCGAGCTGGAGGCCGCTGGCATCGCCACCGTGGTGCTGGGCGCGGCGCGGGACATCGTTGAATACGTCGGCGTGCCGCGGCTGCTGTTTTCCGACTTTCCGCTGGGCAACGCCGCCGGCCGGCCGGGCGATGTGGCCTCGCAGGAGGCCACGCTGGAGCTCGCGCTGAAGGTGCTGGAGAGCGCCCCGGCGGCGCGCACCACCGTGCAGTCGCCGCTGCGCTGGGCAGAAGACGCCAGCTGGAAGCTGGACTACTCCAACCCCGCCCGCCTCGGCGCCGAAGAACTGGAGCGCCGCCGCGCCGAAGCCGAAGCCGCCCGCCTCACCGCCCGCGAGCTGCGGGTGGCCACCCTGGGCCGCGACGTGGAGAGCGTGCGCTGAGCCCAAAGCCAATGAACGCTCCGCCGCCCAGGCGGCGGGGCAGCACACGAGAGAACGGAAACAGAGCATGAGCACCGTCAGCTACACCTCGAACAAGGGCGTCGCCGAAATCCTCATCGACCGCGCCGACAAGTACAACGTGATCACCCACGACGTGGTGCGCGAGCTGAACGCCGCCTGGCGGCGCTTCAACGCCAGCGACGACCGCGTCGCCATCCTCGCCGCCGCCGGCGACCGCGCCTTCACCGCCGGCGCCGACCTGCGCGATATCCCGCACGACCTGTGGAAGGCCATTCCCGGCGTCGGCGTGCAGGTGGAGAAACCCATCATCGCCGTCACCGCCGGGCTGGTGGTGGGGGGCGGGCTGGTGCTGGTGCAGTTCGCCGACCTCGCCGTCGCCGCCGACAACACGGTGTTCTCCTACCCGGAAGCCAAGGTCGGCTTCTCTGGCGGCCTCATCAGCTCGCTGGCGGCGCGCATCCCGCACAAGCTGGCGATGGAGCTGCTGCTGCTGGGCGGCTCCATCGACGCCCGGCGCGCCTACGAGGCCGGGCTGGTGAACCGGGTGGTGCCGGTGGGCCAGCAGCTGGAGGTGGCGCGCGAGCTCGCCGCCCAGATCGCCGCCAACGCGCCGCTGGTCACCACGCTGCTGAAGCGCTTCGTCGGCCAGGTGCTGCCCAAGGGGCCGACCGAGCTGGCGGCCCACGCCCGCGCCGGCATCGAGGAGATCAACGCCTCCGAAGACTTCCGCGAGGGCATCGCCGCCTTCGCCGAAAAGCGCGCGCCGCGCTTCGCCGGCCGCTAGGCGCCGAGCTACCGAGCCCCGAACCCCAGCTGATCCGCGCCGGAAACAAATCCACGCATCCCCACCCGGAGACATTTCCCCATGAATACTGCTTTTCCCTCGCTGCGCCGCCTGGCCACGCCGCTGCTGGCCGCCGTCGCCCTCGCGCTGCCTTTCGCCGCCGCCGCCGACAACTGGCCGAGCAAGCCGCTCAAGCTCATCGTGCCTTACCCGCCGGGCGGCGCCGCCGACACCGTGGGCCGCATCTATGCCGACGCCCTCAGCGAATCGCTGAAGCAGCCGGTGGTGGTGGAGAACAAACCGGGTGCCGGCACCGCCATCGCCGCCGAGTTCGTCGCCAACGGCCCGGCCGACGGCTACACCCTGAACCTGGTGCCCACCGGCCAGCTCACCGTGCTGCCGCACATCGCCAAGAACCTCAAGTTCGATCCGTTCAAGAGCTTCGCCCCGGTGTCGCTGCTGGCCTATACCGGCGTCGTCATCGCCGCCAACAACGACGTGCCGGTGACCGACCTCAAGGGGCTGGTGGCGCAGGCCAAGGCGGCGCCGGGCAAGTTCAGCTACTCCTCCTCCGGCAGCGGCACCATCATCCATCTGGCCGGCGAGTACTTCCGCCTCACCAGCGGCACCGACATCCTGCACGTGCCCTTCAAGGGCAGCGCGCCGGCGGTCACCGCGGTCATCGGCGGCAATGTGAACCTGGCGGTGGATACGCTCACCATCCTGGCGCCGCAGATCAAGGGCGGCAAGCTCAAGGGCCTGGCCATCGCCTCCCGCGAGCGCTCGCCGCTGCTGCCGGACGTGCCCACCGTGGCCGAGGCCGGCTACCCGGGTTTCGAAGTCACCTCCTGGTTCGGCCTCAACGTCGCCGCCGCCACGCCGCCGGCCATCGTCGAGCGCCTGAACACCGAGATTGCCAAGGCCGCCGCCTCGCCGACAGTGAAGGAAAAGCTGGCGGCGCAGGGCCTGGACGCCTGGCCCAGCACCCCGGCCGCCTTCGCCGCCCAGGTGCGCACCGACTACGACAAGTACGGCAAGGTCGTGCGCGAATCCGGCACCCAGTTCGACTGAGCGCGGTCGCCTGCCGGCTGCCGCCTCAGCACCGGCAGCTGGCGCCCCGCGGTGCTTCCCATTCCCTTTCCCTCCAGCCCAGGAACCCGCCATGTCCAGGCCGCATGCCGTCGAATTCATCGGCTTCCTCTCCCACCAGGAAGCCAGCGAGATCCAGCCCGCCAGCGGCCCGCTGGTGGACAAGGCCTACCTGGGCGCCTGCGCGCGGGCGCAGGAGCACGCCGGCTTCGACCGCGCGCTGATCGCCTACCACAGCGCCGCGCCGGACGGCCTGCAGATCGCCGCCCACGCCGCCCACGAAACCCGCCGCCTCGGCCTGCTGGTGGCGCACCGGCCGGGTGTGGTCGCGCCCACGGTGGCGGCGCGCCAGTTCGCTTCGCTCGATCACTTCAGCGACGGCCGCGCGGCCATCAACATCGTCAGCGGCGGCAACGACGCCGAGCAGCAGCGCGATGGCGATTTCCTCGGCCATGACGAGCGCTACGCCCGCACCGACGAATACCTGGAGGTGCTGAAGCTGGCATGGACGCGCAGCGAGCCCTTCGACTTCGACGGCCGCCACTACCGCGTCAAGGGCCATGTGACCCAGGCGCGGCCGTTGCAGCGGCCGCACATCCCCATCTTCTTCGGCGGCTCCTCCGCCGCCGCGCTGGAGGTGGCCGGCAAGCATGCCGACGTGTTCATGATGTGGGGCGAACCGCTGGCCGGCATCGCCGAGCAGATCGCCGCGGTGCGCGCCACCGCCGCCCGCCACGGCCGCGCCGAGGCGCTGCGCTTCTCGCTGTCGCTGCGGCCCATCCTCGGCGCCACCGAGGACGAAGCCTGGGCGCGCGCCGAACGCATCCTGGACGGCGTGCGTGGGCGGCTGGCGGCGGCGAAGTTGGCTGCCCTGCCGGCCGCCGCCAAGAGTGCCGGCCCGCAGAACGAAGGCTCCCGCCGCCTGCTGGCCTACGCCGAGCGCGGCGAGGTGCTGGACAGCTGCCTGTGGACCGGCATCACCGCGCTCACCGGCGCCGCCTCCGGCGCGGCCGCCAGCACCGGCATAGGCGGCAACTCCACCGCCCTGGTGGGCACGCCGGAGCAGGTGGCCGACGCGCTGCTGGCCTACCACCGGCTGGGCGTCAGCCATTTCCTGGTGCGCGGCTTCGAGCCGCTGGCCGACGCCGTGGCCTATGGCCGCGAGCTGCTGCCGCGGGTGCGGGCGCGGCTGGCGGAACCCCTGCCGGCCGAGGCATTCGCCGCGTTTTGACGATCTTGTTTTTCCACCTCTTGTTTTCCGGAGTCATCCATGTCGAAAGGCCTCTTCTTTTCCTCCCGCCTGCACCGCGCGGCGCTGTGCAGCCTCGTGCTGGGCACTGTCGCCTTGACGCCGTTCGCGGCGCGGGCTGAAGCCGTTTACCCGACCAAGCCGCTGAAGCTGGTCGTGCCCTTCCCGCCGGGTGGTGCGGCGGACACCGTCGCCCGCTTCTATGCCGAGAAGCTCGCCAGCAGCTTCGGCCAGCCGGTGGTGGTGGAGAACAAGCCGGGCGCCGGCACCGCCATCGCGGCGGAGTTCGTCGCCAAGTCGGCGGCTGACGGCTACACCCTGTCGCTGGCGCCGGCCGGCCAGCTCACCCTGCTGCCGCACCTGGCCAAGGACCTGCGCTACGACCCGGTGAAGGATTTCGCGCCGGTGTCGGTGGTGGCCTCGGTGCCCTACGTGGTGGCCGCCAGCGCGGCGACGCCGGCCAATACCCTGCAAGAGCTGGTGGCGCTGGCCAAGGCCGAGCCGGGCAAGATCACCTATTCCTCCTGCGGCAACGGCACGCTGTGCCACCTCTCCGGCGAGCTGTTCGCCAGCCTCACCGGCACCAAGCTGCTGCATGTGCCCTACAAGGGCAGCGCGCCGGCCATCACCGCGCTGCTGGGCAACGATGTGAACACCGCCTTCGACACGCTGACGGTACTGGCGCCGCAGGTGAAGGCCGGCAAGGTGAAGGGCCTGGCGATCACCAGCGCCAAGCGCTCGCCGGTGCTGCCGGAAGTGCCCACCGCCGCCGAGGCCGGGCTGAAGGGCTACGAGGTGTCGTCCTGGTTCGGCATCGTGGTGCCCGCCGCCACGCCCAAGCCCATCGTCGAAAAGCTGAACAAGGAGCTGGTGCGCATTGCCGCCGAGCCGGAAACCAGGACCCGCCTGGCCACCTCCGGCCTGGACGTGGAGAGCACCACGCAGGAAGCCTTCGCCAGGCTGATCCAGGAGGACAGCGCGCGCTGGGGCAAGGTGGTGGCCGACTCCGGCGCCAAGATCGAGTAAGCCGCGAGGACGCGGGCGATGCGGAAGGCAGCGCGGGGTGACGCGGCGGTGCCGCTGGCGCTGCCGGCATCCGGCGGCAGGGGCGGCGCGTGCCGGCCCGGCGCCGCGTCGAGCGCGCCATCCGCCGCTGCCCCGGCCTTGCGGCCATCGTCCGCCGCGCAAGCCGGATGGCCGGTGAGCGGGGGAGGGAGGCTCAGCCGGCCGGCCCGCCATCGACCGCCCTTCATGCCGCAGCCCTCGGCCGCCCGCCTGCATCCGCCTGTTCCCTGTTTTCCATTCACCCAGTCGCGGGCCGCCAGGCCCGCGCGGAGCACACTATGAACGCACCGCTGGACCCGGCCGCCGCCACCCACGCCGCCCGCGTGGATCTCGCCGCCGCCTGCCGTCTCATCCATCTGTTTGGCTGGACCGACCTGCTCGCCACCCACGTCACCTACCGGGTGCCTGGCCGCCACGACCGTTACCTCATCAACCCGCTGGGCCTGCTGTACGAGGAGGTGACCGCCTCCAGCATCCTGGAGGTGGACCTGGACGGCCGCGTCACCGCCGGCGAGGGCGACGTCAATCCCGCCGGCATCGTCATCCACGGCGCCATCCACGCCTCGGTGCCGGACGCCGCCGCCGTCATCCACCTGCACAGCCGCGACGGCGTGGCGGTGGCGACGCAGGAAGAAGGCCTGCTGCCGCTGACGCAGATGGCGCTGATGGTGCATGGCCAGATCGCCTACCACGACTTCCAGGGCGTGGTGCTGGACGAGCGCGAGCGCGCCGACCTGCTGGCCAACATCGGCGACAGGCACACCGTCATCCTGCGCAACCACGGCACGCTGACGCTGGGCCGCGACATGGGCGAAGCCTTCGCCCGCATCTGGCGGCTGGAGCGCGCCTGCCGCTTCCAGCTCGCCGCCCAGTCGGCCGGCGTGTCGCTGCGCCAGCTGCCGGAAGAGGTCATCGCCCGCACCCATGAGCAGGCGCAGGCCATCTACGGCGCCAAGGCCAGCTTCTTCCCCTCGGGCAAGCGCGAGTGGGCGGCGCTGCGCCGCCGGCTGGACAGGGAGCTGCCCGGCTATGCCGACTGAGGTGCGGCGCATCGCCATCGTCGGCGGCGGCAGCCTGGGGCTGTTCGTCGGCGGCCGGTTGGCGCGGGCCGGCCACGAGGTGCACATCGCCGGCCGTGGGCGTGAGGGCCTGCCGCAAGCGGTGGAAGCCGAGGGCGACGAAGCCTGGCAGGCGCCGGCGCACTTCCTGGCGGTGGACGAGCTGCGCGGCCCCTATGCCCAGGTGGTGGTGACGGTGAAGTCCCACGACCTGCCGCCGCTGCTGCCGGCGCTGGCCGCGCTCGGCGATGAACACAGCCAGTTCGTGTTCCTGCAGAACGGCCTGCCCTGGTGGTGGCCCGACAGGGAAGCCGACGGCGGCACGCCGCCGCTGGCGCGCACGGTGGCGGTGGTGGTGCACCACGCGGTCGAGCGCACCGCGCCCGGCCGCATCCGGGTGCGCCGCACCGGCGGCGACCGCTACCTGTGCGGCCGTCCCCGCACCACGGCCGGAACCGCCGCGGACCCGGCGCTGGCCGCGCTGGTCGCCGACTGGCAGGCGGCCGGCATTCCCGCCGAAGAGCGTGCCGACATCCGCGCCGAGGTGTGGGGAAAGCTGATGGGCAACGCCACGCTGAACCCGCTCTCCGCCATCACCGGCGCCACCGTCGGCGAACTCGCCGTCACCCGGGAGACGCGCGAGGTGCTGCTGGCCGGCATGGCGGAGATCGCCCTCATCGCCGCGGCCGAAGGCTGCCCCTCGCCGACCACGCCGCAGCAGCGGGTGGCGCGCGCCGAGCTGGTGGGCGCGGTGCGCACCTCCATGCTGCAGGACCGCCTCGCCGGCCGCCGGCTGGAGACGGCCGCGCTGCTGGCGGCGCCCATCGCCATCGCCGATTCCCACGGCATCGCGGTGCCGGTGCTGCGCACCCTGCTCGCCGGGCTGCACTTTGCCGGCGGGCATTGAAGCCACATGGCAAAGCGGCGGATATCCATGACAACAGGGACCGCTCCCGGCGCCGCCGCCACCCATGCCGGAGACAAGCCGACCGCAGCTGGAGCGCGCGCGAACGGAGCCGGGCCCGCGCGATCCGGACATCCCCGGCAGCTCGCAGAGCGTCCTCCCTTCTTCATTCCTTCTGAACTCACCGGAGAATCATCATGTCCCTGAATCCCTTGCGTGAATTCGTCGTCTCCCTGACCCGGCTGGTCGAGAGCGGCGCTGCGGAGCCCCGCATCCTGGAGCAGGGCCGCGAGCTGGTCGGCCAGCTCGTCGCCAAGGACGACTGGCTGCCCGAAGCCTTCGCCCGCCCGCATCCGCAGTACTACCAGCAGTACCTGCTGTTTGCCGACCCGCAGGAGCGCTTCTCGGTGGTCTCCTTCGTCTGGGGCCCTGGCCAGAAGACGCCGCTGCACGACCACACGGTGTGGGGCGTGGTCG
This sequence comes from Azoarcus sp. TTM-91, assembly GCF_012911025.1. Classification (GTDB taxonomy): domain Bacteria; phylum Pseudomonadota; class Gammaproteobacteria; order Burkholderiales; family Rhodocyclaceae; genus Azoarcus. The sequence goes on from NZ_WUEI01000099.1 coordinate 7,744, forward strand.
GCGTGCTGCGCGGCCAGGAGCGCGAGCGCCGCTTCGACCGCCAGGCCGACGGCAGCTACCTCGAGGTGGAGGCCGGCGTGCTCGGCGCCGGCGGCGTCACCGCGGTGTCGCCCAGCATCGGCGATGTGCACATCGTCGAGAATGCGCTGGACGACCAGGTGTCGATCAGCATCCACGTCTACGGCGGCAACATCGGCCGCGTTTCCCGCCACGTTTTCGACGCCGCCAGCGGCGAGGCGAAAACCTTCATCTCCGGCTACGCCAGCGACGTGGTGCCCAATCTCTGGAGCTGAGGGTCGGACGCCGCGGCAACCGGAACCGTGGGGCTTTCGTGTGGGGCAGTGGCGTCTGCGCGGAGGAATGCCGGGTGAATGAGGGCGCGGCCGGGCGCGTCCCGTCCGCGCAGCCGGCGAGAGCCGCCCTTGCGCATGCTCAGGTGCGGAAGGTGGCGATGGCCTCGTGCAGCTGCGAGGAGAGATGGCGCAGTTCACCTGCGGCGCTGGCCACGCCCTGCATGGCGCGGGTGTTGTGGCCATTCACGCCGGCCATCTCGTCCACGCTGCGGGCGATTTCGCCGGTGGCGCGCTGTTGCTCGGCGAGCGCGCCGGAGATGCTGCCGATGGCGCGCACCACCTCCTCGGCCGCACTGCGCACCCGGCTCATGGAGGTGCCGGCCTCCTGTGCCAGCGTCACGCTTTCGCCCACCACCTGGCTGCCTTGTTCCATCTCGGTGATGGCGCGCTGGGTGCGTTCCTGGATGCTCTCTATCATTCCGCTGATTTCGGCGGTGGAAGCGGAGGTACGCTCGGCGAGCTTGCGCACTTCGTCGGCCACCACGGCGAAGCCGCGGCCTTGCTCGCCGGCGCGGGCGGCTTCGATGGCGGCGTTGAGGGCCAGCATATTGGTTTGGTCGGCGATCTCGCGGATCACGCCGGTGATGCGGGAGATGGCCTCCGAGCTGGCGGCGAGCTCGTTGATCGAGGCGGCGGAGCGGGTGACGGATTCCGCGCTGCGCTGCAGGCCGCCCACCGTGCGCTCGACCACGCCCGCGCTGTCGCCGGTCTGGCGGCCGGCCTCGCGCGCCTTGCCGTCGGCGGTGCGGGCGTTGTCGGCCACCTCGCTGGCGCTGGCGCCGATCTCGCCCAGGGTGGCGGCGATGTGGCCGGCCGCCGAGGATTGCTGGGCGAGGCGCTCGGCGACCTCGCCGGAGGTGGCGACCAGCCCGTCGGCGCGACGGTCCAGCGCGGTGGCGAGCTGGTCGATGCGGCCGACGATGTCGCGCAGGCCACGCTGCATGTCGGCAATGGCGTGCAGCAGGCTGCCCTCGGGCGCCGCCGGAATGGGCTGGCTGAGGTCGCCGCGCGCCACCGCATGGGCGACGTCGATGGCGATTCCCGGCTCGCCGCCCAGCGGCCGCAGCACCAGCCGGCGCAGCAGCCACCACACCACCGCGCCCAGCACCACCGCCAGCAGCAGCGCGGCCACCAGCCGGCCGGTGACGGCCTGGCGCAGCAGCGCGTCGCGGTCCGCGTCGGCCACCGCGACGACGACCTCGTAGCCCCAGGGAGTGAAGCTCTCCCGCCGCAGGCTCCAACCTTCGGCCTTGCCGCCGAGAACTTCGCCGACCTGCTCCGCGCTGGCGGAGCTGGAATGGAAGCGCACCCGGCCCTTGTCATCCACCAGGGCGGCGAAGCCCTGGGCCAGCACCCGGCTTTTCTCGATGGCGGCGGCGAGGGTGGCGAGATCGGCCTTGTAGCCGACGTACCAGATGCCGATGACGCGGCCGCCGGCGGCGAGGATGGGCTGGTAGCCGGTGATGAAGGGATTGCCGAGGATGTCCACCTGGCCGAAGTAGGGTTGGCCGTCGCGGATGCGGGCGATGGCCTTGCCCTTGGGGTCGAGCACCGTGCCGATGGCACGGCTGCCGTCGGGCTTCTTGACGTTGGTGGAGACCCGGACGAAGTCGTCGCCGTCGCGGGAGAACAGGGTGGCGGTGCCGTCCATGACCGTCACCACGCCATCCACCAGGGAGAAGTCGTTGGCCTGCGGATGGGAACCGAGCAGCAGGTCCGGCGTGCTGCGGCCGGCGACTTCCACCGCCGGCCCCTGTGCCGCCACGCCCAGGAGCTCGCCGCGCTCGACCAGCAGATGCATCGCGGATTTGACCCGTTCGCCCATCAACTGGTCTGTGACCTGCAGCACATCCAGCACGCCGGTGAGCTTCTGTTCCACCAGGGCGTCGACTTCGCGGGAGACGTCGCGGCTGGCGCGCAGGTAGCCCAGGGTGGCCTCCACCGCGGTCGCCAGTACCAGCAGCGCGAAGAGCGGGACGAGAAAGCGGGAACTCAGGGTGCGCGTCATGGCCAGCCACCTCTCGATGCTTCGATCTATCGGCTATCGGGCGCGCCGGGGAAAGCTGAAGGGCGGCTTGCGCCACCACCTCCCCAGTCCGGGGCGGCCCCGTTCCTTCTCCGGGCATGGAGCATGCCCATCGTGATGCAAACGGCAAGCGGGCGCCATAGGTGGCTTCCAGTAGGGCGCCGGGCTTTCCTCCGGCGCCGGGGCTGGCCCGCCACCGGGGCGCCAGCCGCCGGATTGCCAATGCCAGGTACCCCCCTTATGCTGCGGGCGTCGCCGGCGCCAGCCCCTCCGGGCCTGAGGCGGACGGCAGACGGGCCGGCCGCGCAAGGCGGTGCCAGGCCCTTTCGGTCACTCAAGAAGGGACGGCAAGGTGAACGCCAATACTCGGATAGCGGATTTTCTCAAGCAGTTTCCTGCGCACGGCCTGCATACCATCAAGCTGAAGGATCTGCTCTCGCTGCGCGACGCCGCGAACTTCCAGCGCGATATCGTCACCACCTTCCCGCCGGTTACCATAGGCAGCGTCACCCTGGTCGATCAGATCGTGCTGCTCTGCCTGGACGAACTGCTGGCACCCGAGCGCATCCTGGAGATCGGCACCTTCCAGGGCTTCACCACCCGCCTGTTCGCCAAGAACTCCGCAGCGAACACGATCTACTCGGTGGATCTCCCGGCGGTGCAAGAGAGCATCCTCGCCAGCCCAGACGCCGCCAAGGTGCTGAGCGACGGCGACTACAACGACGATTTCCTGCGCGACGTCCAGAACCGCTCGGGCGAGGTTTACCTGGCCGGGTTGGCGGCGGCCGAGCGCCAGCGGATCAAGCTGGTGAAGCAGGACTCGACCACGATTGACTTCGGTCAAGCCTTCGGATCGGTGGATTTTGTATTTATCGACGGCGGTCATCATTACGACATCGTCAGGAGCGATACCGAGAAGTCGCTGGCCATTCTCGGCAAGGGTGTGGTCGTGTGGCACGACTTCTCCTCCGGCATTCATTCCGACGTGACCCGCTATTTGACCGAGCGCGCCGCGGAGAACCGCATCTTCCACGTCAATGGCAGTCTCTGCGCGTTCCAGCTGATCGGCTTCTAGAGGTTTGAATGAGCATTTCCGGCGTCATCGACAAGCAGGCGCTGCGCGAGTTGTGCCGCCCCAGGGATGCGAAAGCCTGGTTCGACCTGCTGCTGCGCATCGGTGGTGAGGCCCTGCTGTTCGGCCTGGCGGTGTATTTCCTCGACCGCTCTCTCCCCGTCGCCCTCGTGTTCTTCTACCTCGCCGCGGTGTGGCACGGCTTCTGGGGATATGCCGGGATAGGCCACGAGCTGTCCCACGGCCGGGTCTTCAACAGCCCGACGCTGAACCGGGTGCTCTACCGGGCCGCCTCTTACCTCACCTGGAACAATCCGAGCTTCTTCGCCAAGGCGCATGGCTACCATCACCGCCACACCTTTGCCGATGACGACGGCGAGGCGCTGAGCACCCAGGAGTGGGGGCCGGCCGCCTTGTTCGGCTACATCACGGTGGACCTGCCCTTGTTGCTCCGGCGGCTTTTCTACGTGCTGGTGAACGCGGCGGGTTTCATTCCCCGGGACGGCCGGTGGAGCGCGCTCGAATGGACATACCAGCGGGATGCGATCGCGATGCTGGTGTTCAACCTGGCGATACATGCTGCGCTGGCCCTGAGCCTGGGCGACTGGCGGGTAAACCTGCTGTGGTTCCTGCTGCCTTTCACCGGCCAGGTCTTCAACCGCCTGCTCGCCCAATCCCAGCACATCGGCCTGGCCGGCTTCAAGGCCGAGGGGCCGTTGAAGCATTCGCGCACCATCAAGCTGCCGTGGTTGTTCGAATTCCTCTACGCCGGCATGAATTTCCATGCGGAGCATCACCTCGTGCCGGCGGTGCCTTACTACCGCCTGACCGAACTGAATGCCTTGCTGGTGCAGCGCGGCCTGTTGGCCGAGGTGCAGGCGCGGCCTTATTTCCTGCGCGAAATCTGGGTGTCGATCCGAGAACTCCGTCGCGGCTAGCGCGTCGAGCACGCGCGTGGCCGCCGCGGCTGGCGCCCGGATGACTCAGCGTGGCCTCCACCGCGGTCGCGAGGAAGAGCGGCGCGAACCCAGGGGGCGCGTAATGGCCAGCCACCTCGGCATGCTTGGTCTGCCGGCTATGGGGCGTGCCGCGGGAAGCTGAAGCGGGAATGGCCATCGCCTCTCCATTCCGGGACAGCCGTGCGCAGTGATGTCCCGCACCGTGGCCTTGCATTGGCGCACGGTTATCGCGATGCAATTGGCGGCCGAGCGCCATGGCCCGGTGCCCGGCGCTCCGGGCGTACCCGGGCCGGTTGCCGTGCGCTGCGGAAAAAGCACCGCGCCTGCTGTTCCACCGCGGATAGATTGACCCCACCTTGCCCTGGCGCCAGGACGAGCCGCTCCTGTCTGATGGTAGCGCTGCGGAGCCCTGAGCCTGGCAGGGCCTGCCCTGGCACGGGTGCGACCTGGAGGTGATCAGACGGTGCGAATGGATCGGCGTGGTTTTCTTGCTGCTGGTGCCGGCATGTTGTGTTTGTCGCAACGGGGAAGGGCCGGAGAGGGGCGGGTCGTTTCCGTCACCGGTGGCGAGCTGGAAGGCGTGGCGACGGCCGTGCCGGGAGTGGACGCCTGGCTGGGCATTCCGTATGCGGCGGCACCGGTGGGGGCCTTGCGCTGGCGGCCACCGCAGCCGGTGACGCCGTGGTCGGGGGTCCGGCGGGCCGAGCGGTTTTCCGCCAGTCCGTGGGCGATGCCGCGGCAGGCACAGCCGCTCTTCCCGCAGCGACCGGTTGCCATGAGCGAGGACTGCCTGAGCGTGAACGTATGGGCGCCGGCCGACAGAGCCGGGCGTGCCCGTCCCGTGGTGGTATGGATCTACGGTGGCGCCTATGTCGGTGGAACGTCCGACGACGCGCGCTATGACGGCGCCCACCTGGCAGCGCAGGATGTGGTGTTCGTGTCTTTCAACCACCGCGTCGGCATTCTCGGCTTTCTGGCCCACCCGGAACTGGCTGCGGAGTCGCCCGATGGTGTTTCCGGCAACTACGCGCTGCTGGATCAGATTGCCGCGCTGCGCTGGGTGCGAGAGAACATTGCCGCCTTCGGCGGCGATCCCGAACGGATCACCTTGATGGGGCAGTCCTCCGGCGCGTTCAGCGTGGCCTTCCACCTGGTGATGCCGCGCTCGCGCGGGCTGTTTCAGCGCGCAGTGGCGCAAAGCGGAGCACCGCTGGGGCCGCTCAATACCATGAGCATGATCAGTCGCTATCGGGGCATGGAGGAGGCCGGCGTCGAATTCGCCCAGCGACTCGGTGCGCGGAGCATTGCCGAATTGCGCCGCATGGACCCGTTCCGGTTGGTGCAGGCGGACGCAGGGCGCTGGATCTTCCATCCGGCGCTGGATGGCGTGGTCATCCCCGAACACCCCTTTGAAGCCATTGCCGCAGGGCGTGTGGCCGACGTAGCGCTGCTCGCGGGTTTCAATGCCGACGAGGGCGCGCTGTTTCCGCCTCTTGGCGGCGGGACGGCGGCCGGGTTGGAGCAGGCGGTGCGGCGCTACTGCGGCGCGCTGCCGGCCGAGGACCTGCGCCATTTCCTCGCCACGACGGATGCCGAAGCGGTGGCGCGGGGTCGTCGCCTGCTGGCCGACATCGTATTCAACTGGAACTCATCGGCGCTGACGACGGCGATGGCCTTGAATCGCCGGCAAGCGGTGTATTTCTATCATTTCGTCTTCCGCGACACGCTCCCGGCTGGCATCCCTCACCAAGGCCGGGACAGCGGCGAGTTCGGCGCCTTCCACGGCGCCGAGATCGGCTATGCCTTGCGCAACCCGGAGACGGCGGCCTGGCCGATGAGCGAGCGGCGGATGCTGATGACGGAGATGATGTCGCGCTACTGGCTCAATTTTGCCCGCGGCGGCGATCCCAATGACACAGGCTTGCCGACGTGGCCGCGTTTCGAGCCGGGCCGCGATACCGTGCTCTACCTCGACGCCGAACGTACCGTGCCGGGCCCGCAGCCCTTTCGCGAGCGGCTTCAGGCGCTGGGGCGGGGATGGGCCAACCGGGTGCTGGAACTGCCGCCGTCCACCTGAGTTTTCAGGGTGGCGGATGCGCTACTCGAGAAAGTCCGCTTCTTCCTCGATGAGGATCTCCCACAGGCTGTGAAAGCCGAGGGCGGCGCTGCGGTGGCCGCCGACCTGGCCGGCGGTGTGGCTGGCGATTTCGTGCGTGAGCGGCTTGGGCAGGCCGGCGGCTTCGGCCAGCAGCTGGGCGTGGGCGGCGTTGTCCATGGAGATGAACCACCAGGCGGCGGCTTCCACCGAGGGGCCGGTGGTGAGCAGGCCGTGGTTGCGCAGGATGGCGGCCTTCTTGTCGCCGAGCGCGGCGGCGATGCGCTCGCCTTCGGACTTGTCCCACACCACGCCGGTGTAGTCGTCGAACAGCACGTGGTCGCCGTAGAAGGCGCAGGCGTCCTGGGTCAGCGGGTCGAGCAGGCGGCCGAGGCTGGACCAGGCTTTGCCGTAGGTGGAGTGGGTGTGGGCGGCGGCGATGACGTCCGGCCGGGCGGCGTGCAGCGCGGAATGGATGGCGAAGGCGGCCCTGTTCACCGGCCGGTCGCCGACCAGGATGTTGCCCTCGTGATCCACCAGCAGCAGGTCGGAGACGCGGATGCGGCTGAAGTGCTTGCCGAAGGGATTGACCCAGAAGCGGTCCGGGTGCTCGGGGTCGCGCGCGGTGACGTGGCCGGCGAGGCCGTGGTCGTAGCCGTGGCGGGCGAACAGGCGGAAGGTGGCGGCCAGGCGTTGCTTGCGGTAGAGGCGCTCTTCCTCGATGGAGGCGCGCGGGGCGGGCTCTTCGAGCAGGAAGCGGCGGTCGGGAGCGTTCATGGTGGAGTCTCGTGGAAGGGTGGGAGGGGGATGGCGCTCAAGGCGCGCCGGCGTGATCCGGCTCTGCATGCGCGTGGCCGCTCGCGGAGCCTGTCGCCGGAGTCGAGCGGTCTTGCGCCGAGGCGGTCGCCTTCATTGAGCCGGCAATCGAACAGGAAATGCCGGCTGCCCCGGGCTTGCCGCAGGCGCCAACCCGAAGGGCTGCTGGGCTGTTGGGTATTCCGTCTCCGGATTCATGGGGCAGCCGGACGCGAGCGGCGCGGCGGCCTGCGACTGCCGGCCGCCGCGCCCAGGCTCAGCCGGCCTTGCGCAGGCCGCGGGCGTCGCGTTCGGCGACCAGCTCGCGGGTCAGCGGGATGAGCTTGCGGCCGTAGTCGATGGCGTCTTCCTGCGGGTCGAAGCCGCGGATGAGGAAGGTGGTGACGCCGAGGTCGTAGTAGTCCAGCAGGGCTTCGGCGACCTGTTCCGGCGTGCCGACCAGGGCGGTGGAGTTGGAGCGGCCGCCGGTTTCCCGCGCGATGGCGGTCCACAGGCGCTTGTCGGCGCGGTCGCCGTCGGTGGCGGCGGCGAGCAGGCGGCGGGCGCCTTCGCTCTGCAGCGGCGAGCCTTGCCCCAGGCCCTGGCCGGCGCGCAGCCGGCGGGTTTCGTTGAGGATGTGGCCGGCGCGCTCCCAGGCGGCGGCTTCGGTGTCGGCGAGGATGGGGCGGAAGGAGACGCTGAAGCGGATGTCGCGGCCATGCCTGGCCGCTTCGGCGCGCACGCGGGCGATGGTGTCGCGGGTCTGCGCCAGGTTCTCGCCCCACAGGGCGAAGGCGTCCGCATGCTTGCCGGCGACCTGGATGGCGGCTGCCGACGAACCGCCGAAGAAGATGGGCAGATAGGGTTTCTGCACCGGCTTCACTTCGGAGTAGCCGCCTTCGAACTGGTAGTAGCGGCCCTTGTGGTCGAAGGGCGCATCGCTGGTCCAGATGCGGCGCACGATCTCCAGGTATTCGTCGGTGCGGGCGTAGCGCTCGTCGTGGTCGAGGAAGTCGCCGTCGCGGCGCTGATCGACGTCGTCGCCGCCGGAGATGATGTGCACCGCCACCCGGCCGCCGGTGAAGTGGTCCAGCGTGGCGAGCTTGCGCGCGGCCAGCGTGGGGGCGATGAAGCCGGGGCGGTGGGCGAGCAGGAAGTGGATGCGCTTGGTGAAGGAGGCGGCGTAGGCCAGGGTGAGGAAGCCGTCCGGCGTGGTGGAGTGCAGCGGGTAGAGGATGCGGTCGAAGCCGGCGTTCTCGTGGGCGAGGGCGAAGTCGCGCACGTAGTCGCGGTCTATCGGACCGCCTTCCGCGGGGTGGATCTCGGACTGCTTCTGGGTGTAGATCATGCCGAAGAAATCGACGCTCATCGTGGG
>NZ_WUEI01000009.1 GCF_012911025.1 Azoarcus sp. TTM-91
CGCTTGTGCGCACCGGCCTCATGCCGCCTCGCCGTGGGCCACGCCCAGGTAGGCGGCGCGCACCGCCGGGTCGGCACTGAGCGCGGCGGCGCTGCCGCTGCCGACGATGCGGCCGCCTTCCAGCAAGTAGCCGCGGTCGCCTATCGCCAGGCTCTGGCGCGCGTTCTGCTCCACCAGCAGCACGCCGGTGCCGTCGTCGCGGATGCGCGCCAGGGCCTGGAACAGCTCCTTGCACATCAGCGGCGACAGGCCCAGCGAGGGTTCGTCCAGCAGCAGGATGGCCGGGGCGGACATCAGCGCCCGGCCCACCGCCACCATCTGCTGCTCGCCGCCGCTCATGGTGCGCACCGCCTGGTCCAGGCGTTCGCGCAGGCGGGGGAAGAGGTTCTGCACGCGCTCGAAGTTGTCCGCCTCGGCGGCGCGGCCGCGGTGGGGGAAAGCGCCCAGCGCCAGGTTTTCCCGCACCGTCAGTTCGCCGAACACGCCGCGGCCCTCGGGCACCAGGGCGAGGCCGGCGCCGACGATGCGGTGCGCTGGCAGCCCGGCAAGTTCGGTGCCGGCGAGGCGGATGGAGGCGCCCGGTTCGCGCTTCACCATGCCGCCCACCGCCTTCAGCAGCGAGGATTTGCCGGCGCCGTTGGCGCCCAGCATGACGACGATTTCGCCGCGCTCCACCGTCAGGGCGACGTCGTCCAGCGCCAGGTGTTTGCCGTAGCGCACGGAAAGGCCGGCGATCTCAAGCATGCTGGCCTCCCGCGCCGAGATTCAGCTGGGTGGCGGCTTCGCCGGTGGGCAGACGGGGCGGCGGCAGGTCGTCCGTCTCCACATCCTCGCCCAGGTAGGCGCGCACCACTTCCGGGTTGCGCAGCACCTCGGCGGTGGGGCCGTCGGCCAGCAGCACGCCGGCGTTCATCACCACGCAGCGGTTGCACAGGGCGTGCACCGCCTCCATCACGTGTTCCACCAGGATCATGGTCAGGCCCTCGTCGCGCAGGCTGCGGATCAGGGCGATGCCTTCGCGCAGCTCGGTGGGGTTGAGGCCGGCCAGCCATTCGTCCAGCAGCAGCAGGCGCGGCGACAGCGCCAGCGCGCGGGCCAGCTCCAGCCGCTTCTGGTCGATATAGGTCAGCTCGCCGGCCGGCAGTTCTTCGCGCCCGCCCAGGCCGACGCGGGCGAGCAGGGCGTGGATGCGCTCCCGCGCACCCGCGCCGAAGGCGCCGCCGGGGTGGAAGGCGAGGCCGGCGGCGACGTTGTCGGCGCAGCTCAGCGAGCCCAGCACCCGCACCAGCTGGAAGGTGCGGGCGACGCCGTGGCGCACGATGCGGTCCGGCCGCAGGCCGACCAGCTCGGCCTCGCCCAGGCGGATGCTGCCGCGGTCGGCGCGCAGCGCGCCGGAGATCAGGTTCATCGCGGTGGTCTTGCCGGAGCCGTTGGGGCCGACCAGGCCGATGACTTCGCCGGGCGCCACCTCGAAGCTCAGCTTGTCCACCGCCACCAGGCCGCCGAAGGCCTTGGTCAGGCCCGCCACTTTCAACAGGGGTGCGCTCACTTGCTGCCCTCCTTGCCGGCGCGGTGCCGGCGCCGCTGCAGCAGCCCGAACAGGCCGTTGGGAATGAAATAGACGATGGCCATGAACACCAGCCCGAGCAGGATCATGAAGTGGTTGGGGAAGCTGCCGGACAGCAGTTCGAACAGGATGGCCACCGGCAGCACGCCCAGCAGCGGCCCGAACAGCCGGTTGGCGCCGCCCAGCAGGGCCATGATCAGCACCTGGAAGGAGATCACCGGGTTGAAGGCGATGGCCGGGTCGATGTAGGTCCAGCGCGGCGCCATCACCGCCCCGGCGAGGCCGATGAAGCCGGCGCTGATGGCGAACAGCAGCAGCTTGGCGCGGGTGGTGTCTATGCCCACATGGCGCGCCACCACTTCGTCGTCGCCTATCACCTGCAGCGCCAGCCCCAGCCGCGAGCGGCGTATCGCCCAGCCGGTGGCCAGCACCCCCACCAGCAGCGCCAGCAACTGCCAGTAGATCTGCACCTGGGTGATGTCGACGAAGAGGTAGCGGCCCAGGGTGCGGGTCACGTTCACCTCGTACCAGTTCACCAGCTGGTGCACCAGCTCGGCGAGGCCGAAGGTGAAGATGACGAAATGCACGCCGGACAGCCGCAGCGTCGCCAGGCCGACGACCAGCGCCAGCACCACGCTGATGCCCAGCGCCACCGCCAGCACCGCCGGCCACGGCAGCGTCTCGCCGACCACCGCGGCGGTGTAGGCGCCGATGCCGAAGAAGGCGACGGTGGCGAGCGACACATAGCGCGTCGGCCCGGAGAACAGCGCCCAGGCGGTGGCGAGCACGCCGTACTGCAGGATGTTGATGCCCACCGCGATCAGGTAGTCGTCCGCGCCCAGCCAGGGCAGCGCGGCGAGCAGGGCGAGCCCGGCCACCATCAGCGCCTGCAGCGCGAGCCGGCCGGCGCCGGCGGGGTTGCCGGCGGCGGCGGGGGAAGGCAATGCGTTCATGGTCGATCTCACCGTGCGACCCTCCCGAACAGGCCGGCCGGCCGCAGCAGCAGCACCAGCAGGAAGAGGGCGAAATTGACCGCCAGCGTGAGGCCGGGGTCGACGAAGCGGGCGACCAGGGTTTCGGCGAAGCCCAGCATCAGCCCGGCCACCAGGCAGCCGAGCAGGTTGCCGACGCCGCCCATGATCACCACCACCAGCGCCTTCATCGCGAACACCACGCCCATGGTGGCGCTGAAGGGCAGGAACATGCTGAGCAGGGTGCCGCCGCCGGCCACCAGCGCGCCGCCGATGCCGAAGGCGATGGCCGACAGCCGCCACACGTCTATGCCCACCAGCGGGGCGAAGCGCGGCGCCACCGCCACCGCGCGCACCGCGGTGCCGAGGCGGCTGCGGGTGAGCAGCAGGTAGAGGCCGAGGCCGATGGCGGCGGCGAAGCCCAGCACCACCAGCCGGTTGGCGGCCACCTGGCTGCCGAGGATGTCCACCGGTTGCGACAGGTAGGAGTAGCTGTAGTAGTTGCCGCCGAAGGCGAGCAGCAGCACGCCCTGCAGCAGGAAGAGCAGGCCGAAGGTGGCGAGGATGCTGTCCACCTCCAGCGCCGGGCCGGCGCCGCTGCGACGCACCAGCGGCATCATCAGCACGCGGTAGATGAGCCAGCTGGCGAGATAGCCCAGCGGCAGGCTGGCGAGCAGCACCGCCACCGGGTTCCAGTCCAGCCGGGTGACGGCGAACCAGGTGCCGAAGGCGGACATCACCAGCACTTCGCCGTAGGAGAGATTCATGATGCGGGCGACGCCGTACTGCAGCGTCAGCCCCATCGCGATGAGGGCATACATGCCGCCGAGGGTGAAGCCGGCGAGCAGGACATCGACGATCAACATGGCGGGGATTTCCGGATGCGGGGGGAGGTGGCGCGCGCGCCGGCCGCCGCGGGCGCGCGGCCCGCGGAGTGGTGCCCGGCCGCGCGCTGGGAGCTGCGCCGCCTCAGGTGAGGATCAGGGCTTCCAGGCCGGCTTCGGGATCACCGCCGGACGGGCGCCGGCGCGATCGGTGGGGGCGATGCCGCGGAACTCGCCGTCCTGCCATTGCCCCACCCACCACAGCTTGGGCCACTGGCGGTCCACCAGCTTGACCTGGCCGAGGATGGTGTCGAAGGTGCCGCCGGCCAGCTCCTTGCTCACCGCCGCCCGGTCCACGCCCACCCGCTCTATGGCCTGCTGCAGCATCTGCAGGCTGACCCAGACGATGGGGCTGGCGAAGCGGTCCGGCTCCTGGCCGGTCACTTCCTTGTGGCGGCGGAAGTAGGCCTGCACCGCCGGGTCGTCGGCATCGATGCCGCCCAGGCTCATGACGCCATCCACGTTGGCGCCGAACTTGTTCTTGTACAGCGGGAACTGGGTGCCGACGCCGGTATAGAACACCTTGGGATTGAAGCCGATGACCTTGGCCTGGTCGGTGATGCCCAGCGTGTCCGGCGGGTAGGAGAAGGCGATGAACACGTCCGGCGCCAGCGCCTTGATCTCGTTCAGCATCGGCGACAGATCCTGGGTGCCGACCGGGTAGGTCTTGTCATACACCAGCTCGAAACCGTGCTTGGCCACCACCTTGCGCGCGGCACCGCCCAGGTCCACGCCGAAGCCGTCGGCCACGCTCATCATCGCCACCTTGGTGCCGATCTTGCCCGCCTTGCGCTCCTGCTCCAGGTAGCTCACCAGCGCCTCGCCGTAGCCGTGGCCGGTGCCGAGGAAGAAGAAGGCGTTGGGCCAGCGCTTGACCAGGTCGGGCGCGCGGTCGGTGACCGCGGTGGCGGCCAGCAGCGGGTAGCCGTGCTTGTGGAAGGTGGGGCCGACGGCGAGGTTGGTGCCGGTGCCCCAGGGCGGGAGGATGAAATCCACCTTGTCCTGGGTGACCAGCCGCTCGATGGCGCGCACCGCCTCTTCCGAGCTGGAGCGGTCGTCGTACTCCACCACCTCCACCGGCACCCGCTTGCCGGATTTCAGCTGGATGCCGCCGGCGGCGTTGATCTCTTCCACCCACAGCTTGTAGTTGGGCAGCACGGTGGTGGCGACGCCGGGCGCGTTGGGGCCGGTCTTGGCCACCGCCCAGCCGATGCGGATCTTGTCCGGGCCGGCCTGGGCGGCGGCGGGGCCGGCGGCGAGCGTGGCGAAGGCCAGGCTGGCGGCGGAAGCGGTCAGCAGCGCGCTCCGCCGCAGAAAACTGCGTCGGGTGTTCATCGTTCGTCTCCTTCCTCTTTGTTCTGTCGGTCGCCGCGATGAGCGGAGCCTGGGAAGGAGCTTAGGCAGCGCCGCCGCCGCCGGCTTGCCCCACAGCGCAGCCGGCTTGCTCCAGCGCGCAGCGCTGCGGCGCACGATGCCCCGCGCCGGGCTTGTCTGCTATCGTGATACGAAAAACGCAATAAATTCAAAAGCTGCCGACGGAGGAGACAGACATGGCCACGCTCGCGATCGCGTCCACCGACCCGGTGCCCCGGGAGGAAAGGCTGGCCCTGTGGGGCGAGATGGTGTGGCAGCTGCTGGGCCGCCTGCGCTCCACCACCGAGGGTGACGAGAGCTTCCGCGGCCACCTGGAGTACGGCGACCTGGGCGATCTGCGCCTGTGCCGGCTGGCCGCCAGCCGCCACCGCGTCATGCGCACGCCCCAGCTCATCCGCCTGGACGACCGCGGCTATTACAAGATGGTGATCCAGGTGCGCGGCAGCGCCACCTTCGAGCAGGACGGCCGCCGGGTGCAGCTCTCGCCCGGCGAGTGGAGCATCTACGACACCATGCGCGCCTACTCGGTGAGCAACGACAAGGCGGTGGAGCAGGTGGTGCTGCTGTTGCCGCGGGAGTGCATCGCCACCGGCGAGTTCGACCCGGCGCCGCTGATGGTGCGGCGCTACTCGGCGACCCGCGGCGTCGGCCGCCTGGCCTGCCAGCTCATCGACGCCACCTTCCAGGAGTTGCCCAACTGCGGCGGCGACGGCGGCCGCGGGGTGGCGGATTCCATCGCCGCGCTGATGCGGCTGGCGCTGCTGGAGGGCAGCGGCCGCGCCGGCGACCTGGCGCTGGCCGAGGGCCTGCGCGACCGCATCAAGCGCCATGTGGCAGCCAATCTGCGCGATCCCGGCCTGTCGATAGAGCGCATCGCCACCGCCTGCGGCTGCAGCAAGCGCAGCGTGCACATGGTGTTCCGCGACGAGGGGATGACGATCAGCGACTACATCTGGCGCCAGCGCCTGGCGCGCTGCCGGGCGGACCTGGACAACCCGGCGCTGCGCGGCGAATCCATCACCGCCATCGCGCTGGCCTGGGGCTTCAACAGCCCGACCCACTTCAGCCGCGCCTTCCGCGAATGCTACGGCGTGCCGCCCAGCCATTACCGGGACGCCGGGCTGGAAGGGGCGATGGAGGCCGGGGCGGCGGCGCAGCCCTATCGGCAATAGGTCATCGGGGAGCGGGAAGGTGGCGCAGGCGGGCGTTTGGCGGAGCCGGCTTGGCCGGCTCCGTGTTGCCTCAGCGGCGGGGTGGCGCGCTCAGGGCAAACTCAGTGCAGTTTGAGCCGGCCGGAAACGCGCTGCTGCAGCAGCCGCGCCAGCGCCAGCACCGCCGTCTTGCCGGTGCCGAGGATGGCGCGGTGGTGGTTCAGGTGCAGCGACATGTACATCCACTTGGCGATCAGGCCTTCGACGAAGAAGTTGCGCCCGGCCAGGCCGCCCATCAGGTTGCCGATGCCCTTGTTCTCGCCCAGCGACACCAGCGAGCCGAAGTCGCGATAGACGAAGGGCGCGTCGTACACCTTCTCCCGCAGCGCGGCCAGCAGCACCTTGCCCAGGTAGTCGGCCTGCTGGTGGGCCGCCTGGGCGCGCGCGGGCACGAACTGGTCGCCGTGCCAACGACAGGCGGCGCAGTCGCCCAGCGCATAGACGCCGCTGGCGGAAGTCTCCAGCTTGTCATTCACCACGAACTGGTTGATGCGGTTGGTTTCGAGGCCGAAGTTGCGGTTGTTGTCCGCGGCCTTGATGCCGGCGGCCCAGACGATCATGTCGGCCTGGATCTCGCCGCTGTTGATCACCAGCGCATCCGGCCGCACCTCGGTGACCTTGGTATTCGTGAGCACCCGCACATTCTTGCGCTCCAGGGCGACGCGCGCCTGGGCGGAGATCTTTTCCGGCAGGCCGCCGAGGATGCGCGGGCCGGCTTCGACCAGGGTGATGTCGAGGCGGAAGCGCTGCTCGTTGCCCAGGCTTTCCAGCAGTTCGCTGTGAGCCTCGATCAGCTCGGCGGACAGCTCCACGCCGGTGGCGCCGCCGCCGACGATGGCGATGCCCAGCGCCTTGGTGGCAGAGAAGGAGGCGCGGGCGAAGGCGCTCAGCAGGCTGTTGTGGAAGCGCTGGGCGTCGCTCGCCTGCTCCAGCACGTAGGCATTGTCGGCGCCGGGCGTGCCGAAGGAGTTGGAGCCGCTGCCCAGCGCCAGCACAGCGCGGGTGAAGCTCACCGTGCGCTCGGGCACCAGCGTCTTGCCGTGGTCGTCGCGGATCTCCGCCAGGGTGACGAGGCGGCGGGTGGTGTCCAGCGAGGTGACATCGCCGAGGGCGAAGCTGAAGTGGTTGCGCCGCGCCAGCACGGTGTAGGAGAGCCCTTCCTGGTGGGCGTCCAGCGTGCCGGCAGCCACCTCGTGCAACGTCGGCTTCCAGATGTGGAATACCGAGCGATCCACCAGCAGGATGCGCTCGCGCCCCTGTCGGGCGCCCAGCTTGCGCCCCAGCTGGGCCGCAAGTTCCAGTCCGCCGGCACCGCCGCCGACGATCACGATGTCGAAATGCATGATTGGTCTAGTTTTCCGCGAAGGGGGACGGCGTCCCCGGCTGCCCGCATTATCGCTGCAAGAGGTCGCGGACGATCTGCCGGAAAATGCGCAGTGTGGTTTCTTTATCGATAGCCGGATTGCGGATGCTGCGGGCGATGAGGCCCTCGAACAGGGCGGAGATGATCTCGGTGCGGCCGCGGATCTCGCGGCTGTCGTCCTGGTGGCCGCCGGCCCGGCGGATCAGGCCTATGGTTTCCTCGAAGGCGCCCATGATCTTGGCGTCGGCGGCGTGCACCGCGGCGGCGATGTGGGGGTTGCGGCCGGCTTCGGCGACGATTTCCAGCTTGAGCGGCGCATGGTCCGGCTGCATGTGCTCGGCCACCGCGGCGTCTATGCTCTCCATCATTGCTTCGAGTGGATTCTCGGCGGCGCGCATGTCGTCGGTCATCTCCTGCAGGCGCTCGATGTCCTGCTCGACGATGGCGGCGATGATCGCTTCCTTGTTCTCGAAGTAGTGGTAGATATGGCCGGCGCTCATGCCCGCGGCTTTCGAGATCTGCGAAATGCTGGAGCCGTGGAATCCGTGGGCGTGGAAACAGTCCGAGGCTGCGGCGAGTATCTGCGCTCGGCGCGCTTCGGCCCGTGGCTGGTCTGCGGGTGTAGCGGAATCCGCTGACATGGGAATCTCCTGGCCGCAGCCGTGCTGCGTTAAATCGGGTAAGGGCGGGCGTATGCTTCTTGCGATGCAACAAACCTTAACATAGAATGAGCGTTCAATCTAGAACAGTCATTCTATTTCCCCGTCGCGAGTATGGCCGAAGTGGTGGTGCGACCCATGGCTGACCCGACCCCAACCGAAGAGGTTTTCGATGCAGATCAACAGGAAGCGGCTCTACCAACCTCTGGCGGCCGCGCTTGCAGGGGCATTCCTTCTTGCGGCGTGTGGTGGTGGCCAGCAGCAAGGGCAGCAGGGAGCCGCCCCGCAGGCGACGCCGGTCGGCGTCATCACCGTGCAGTCGCAGTCGGTGCCGCTGGTCACCGAGCTGCCGGGTCGCACCAATCCTTACCTGATCGCCGAAGTGCGGCCGCAGGTCACCGGAATCATCAAGAAGCGCGCCTTCAACGAAGGTGGCGAGGTGAAGGCGGGCGAGCTGCTCTACCAGATCGACCCCGCCACCTACCAGGCCGCCTATGACAGCGCCAAGGCGGCGCTGGCGCGTGCCGAGGCGAATGTCTATTCCGCCAAGCTGATGGCCGAGCGTTACGCCGACCTGGTGAAGGTGAACGCGGTGAGCCGCCAGGCCAACGACGACGCCATCGCCGCATTGAAGCAGGCGGAGGCGGACGTGGCTTCGTCCCGCGCGTCGATGGACGCTGCCCGCATCAACCTCGACTTCACCCGGGTCACGGCGCCGGTCAGCGGCCGCATCGGGCGCTCCGCCGTTACCGCCGGGGCGTTGGTCACCGCCAATCAGGAAACCGCGCTGGCCGTCGTGCGCCAGCTCGATCCCATCTATGTGGACGTCACCCAGTCCAGTACCGAGATGCTGAACCTGCGCCGCCAGTTCGAGTCCGGCAACCTGAA
The DNA here is from genome assembly GCF_012911025.1 of Azoarcus sp. TTM-91. Taxonomy (GTDB): domain Bacteria; phylum Pseudomonadota; class Gammaproteobacteria; order Burkholderiales; family Rhodocyclaceae; genus Azoarcus. The sequence continues at coordinate 8,918 of NZ_WUEI01000009.1, forward strand.
GCGCAATTCCGATCAGTCGGTGCCGGTGAAGCTGGTGCTGGAGGACGGCAGCGAGTACGCCGCGCCGGGCAAGCTGGCCTTCTCCGAAGTGTCGGTGGATGAAGGTACCGGCAGCGTGGTGCTGCGCGCGGTGTTCCCCAACGCCAAGAGCGAGCTGCTGCCGGGCATGTACGTGCGGGCGCGCATCGAGCAGGGTGTGCGCGGCGACGCCATCCTGGTGCCGCACGCGGCCTTGAGCCGCGATGCCAAGGGCGGTGCCCTGGTGATGGTGGTGAATGCCGAGAACAAGGTGGAAGCCCGCCCGGTGAAGGCCGAGCGTGCGCTATCCGAACAGTGGGTGATCAGCGAAGGCCTGAAGGCAGGCGAACGCGTCATCGTCGAAGGCCTGCAGAAGGTCCGCCCGGGCGCGCCGGTCCAGCCGCAGGATGTGGCGGCTGCTCCGGCTGCCGCGCCTGCCGCTGCCCCGGCGGCGAAGTAAGGAGCTGATCCATGGCCCGTTTCTTCATAGACCGGCCCATCTTCGCGTGGGTGGTCGCCATCGTCATCATGCTTGCCGGTGCGCTCTCGATTCTCGCGCTGCCGGTGTCCCAGTACCCCGCGATCGCGCCGCCGCAGATCGCCATCAACGCCACCTACCCGGGCGCGACCGCCAAGGCGGTTGAGGACTCCGTCACCCAGGTCATCGAGCAGAAGATGACCGGCCTGGATGGCCTGCTGTACATGGGTTCTACCTCGGACTCCTACGGCCGCGTCACCGTGACCCTGACCTTCAATGCCGACGTGAATCCCGACATTGCCCAGGTGCAGGTGCAGAACAAGCTGCAGACGGCACTGCCGCTGTTGCCGCAGGCGGTGCAGCAGCAGGGCGTGCAGGTGGCGAAATCCACCCGCAACTTCCTGCTGGTGCTGGGCTTCGTCTCCAAGGATGGCAGCCAGAGCGCGAACGACCTCTCCGACTTCCTCTCTTCCACCGTGCAGGATCCGCTGTCGCGGGTCACCGGCGTGGGCGAGGTGCAGGTGTTCGGCTCCCAGTACTCCATGCGCATCTGGCTGGACCCGTCCAAGCTCAACAACTTCAAGCTGATGCCGTCGGACGTGCAGAGCGCGCTGCAGAGCCAGAACGCCCAGGTTTCCGCCGGCCAGCTCGGCGGCACGCCGGCGCTGCCGGGCCAGGGCTTTACCGCCTCCATCACCGCGCAAAGCCGCCTGCAGACGGTGGAGCAGTTCGAGAACATCCTGCTGCGCAGCTCGGCGCAGGGTGGCGAGGTGCGTCTGCGCGACGTCGCCCGGGTGGAGATCGGCGCCGAGAACTACGGCTTCACCGCCCGTTACAACGGCCAGCCGGCCGCCGGTATCGGCATCAAGCTGGCCGCCGGCGCCAACGCGCTGGATACCGCCAAGGCGGTGCGCGAGGCCATCGATGGCATGTCGCACTACTTCCCGGAAGGGGTGGAGATCGTGACGCCGTACGACACCACCCCCTTCGTCCGGCTGTCGATCGAGGAAGTGGTGAAGACGCTGATCGAAGCCATCGTCCTCGTCTTCCTGGTGATGTTCCTGTTCCTGCAGAACATCCGCGCCACGCTGATCCCGACCATCGCGGTGCCGGTGGTGTTGCTGGGCACCTTCGGCCTGATGGCTGCGTTTGGCTTCTCCATCAACACACTGACCATGTTCGGCATCGTGCTCGCCATCGGCCTGCTGGTGGATGACGCCATCGTGGTGGTGGAGAACGTCGAACGGATCATGACCGAGGAGGGCCTGCCGCCCAAGGAGGCTACCCGCAAGTCCATGGGCCAGATCACCGGCGCGCTGGTCGGCATCGGCCTGGTGCTGTCCGCCGTGTTCGTGCCGATGGCCTTCTTCGGCGGCTCCACCGGCGTGATTTACCGCCAGTTCTCCATCACCATCGTCTCGGCGATGGCGCTGTCGGTGCTGGTGGCCATCGTGTTCACCCCGGCGCTTTGCGCCACCATGCTGAAGCCGGTGGAGAAGGGCCACCATGCGGCCGAGAGCGGCTGGTTCTCCAGCTTCTTCGGCTGGTTCAACCGCATGTTCGAGCGCAACACCCAGCGCTACGAATCCGCGGTGGGCCGCATCGTCCGTCGCACCGGCCGCTTCCTGCTGATCTACGTGGTCATCCTCGGCGTGCTGGCCTTCCTGTTCCACCGCATGCCCACCTCCTTCCTGCCGGAAGAAGACCAGGGCGTGATGTTCACCCAGGTGACGCTGCCGGCCGGCGCCACCCAGGAACGCACCCTGGCGGTGCTGGAGAAGGTGGAGAAGCATTTCCTGGAAGACCAGAAGGACTATGCCAAGTCCATCTTCACCGTCGCCGGTTTCAGCTTCGCCGGCAGCGGCCAGAACATGGCCATCGGCTTCATCCACCTGCGCGACTGGGACGAGCGCAAGGGCGCGCAGGGCACCGTCAAGGCGGTGGCAGGGCGGGCCATGGCGGCGTTCGCGCAGATCAAGGAAGCCATGGTGTTCGCCTTCGTGCCGCCGGCGGTGCTGGAACTGGGCACCTCCAACGGCTTCGACCTGCAGCTGCAGGACCGCTCCGGCCTTGGCCATGATGCCCTTATCGCCGCCCGCAACCAGTTGCTCGGCATGGCCGGGCAGGACCCGCGGCTGGTGGCGGTGCGTCCGAACGGCCAGGAAGACATGCAGGAGTATGTGCTCAACATCGACCATGCCAAGGCGGGTGCGCTGGGCGTGACGGTGGCGGACATCAACGCCACGCTGTCCACTGCCTGGGGCGGCGTGTATGTGAACGACTTCATCGACCGCGGCCGCATCAAGAAGGTGTACCTGCAATCCGACGCCGGTGGCCGCATGCGGCCGGAGGACCTGGAGAAGTGGTACGTGCGCAACAGCGCCGGCGAGATGGTGCCGATGTCCGCCTTCGCCACTGGCCATTGGGCTTTCGGTTCGCCGCGGCTGGAGCGCTACAACGGCCAGCCGGCGGTGGAGATCCTGGGCCAGGGCGCGCCGGGCGTTTCCTCCGGCGATGCGATGGCGGCCATGGAGGAGCACATCGCCAAGCTGCCGCCGGGCATAGGCTACGAATGGACCGGCACCTCCTACGAGGAACGCCGCTCCGGTTCGCAGGCGCCGGCCCTGTACGCGCTGTCGCTGATCGTGGTCTTCCTCTGCCTGGCTGCGCTGTATGAGAGCTGGTCGGTGCCGTTCGCGGTCATGCTGGTGGTGCCGCTGGGCGTGCTGGGCGCCATCGTGGCCGCCACTGGCCGCGGGCTGTCCAACGACGTCTACTTCCAGGTCGGCCTGCTGGCCACCATCGGCCTGTCGGCGAAGAACGCGATCCTGATCGTGGAGTTCGCCAAGGAGCAGATGGAGCGGGAGGGCAAGGAGCTGATCGAGGCCACGCTGGAGGCGGTGCGCATGCGTCTGCGCCCCATCCTGATGACCTCGCTGGCCTTCGGCCTTGGCGTGCTGCCGCTGGCGATCAGCACCGGCGCCGGCTCCGGCAGCCAGAACGCCATCGGTACCGGCGTGCTGGGCGGTACCATCGCCGCCACCGTACTGGGCATCTTCTTCATCCCGCTGTTCTACGTCGTCATCAAGCGCGTCTTCAAGGACAAGAAGCCGCAGGAGACGACTGCGCACGCTGCCGCCCCGCAGGAGGGCAACTGATATGACGAAACACAGCCTCTCGCTGGCGCTGTCCGCCCTGTTGCTGGGCGGTTGCGTCAGCCTCGCTCCTGACTACCAGCGTCCGCAGGCGCCGGTGCCGGCCACGCTGGGCCAGCCCGGCGCGCAGGGCGCGGCCACGCTGGACCAAGTGGCCTGGCGCGACTTCTTCGCCGACGAGCGCCTGCGCCAGCTGGTGGGCCTGGCGTTGGAGAACAACCGCGACCTGCGCGTGTCCGCGCTCAACATCGAGCGTGCCCGCGCCCAGTACCAGATCCAGCGCGCCGATCTGTTCCCCACCATCGGCATCACCGGCAGCGGCACCTCCCAGCGCCTGCCCGGCGATCTGACCGCCACCGGCGAGCCGGCGATCTCCCGCCAGTACAGCGTGGGCGTCGGCTTCAGCGCCTACGAGCTGGACTTCTTCGGCCGTGTCCGCAGCCTGCGCGACGCCGCGCTGGAGAACTACCTCGCCACCGAGGAAGCCCAGCGCAGTGCCCGCATCAGTCTGGTCGCCGAGGTCGCCAACGCCTGGTTCGCCCTGGCTGCCGACCGTGAGCGCCTGAAGCTGGCGCGGGAGACGCTGGAGAGCCGCAAGTCTTCCTACGACCTGACCCGCCGCAGCTTCGAGGCCGGGGTGTCGTCCTCGCAGGACGCGCTGCAGGCGCGCTCCTCGCTGGAGAGCGCCCGGGCGGATGTCGCCACCTACTCGGCGCAGGTGGCGCAGGATCAGAACGCGCTGCGGCTCATCGTCGGCGCCGAGGTGCCCGCCGCGCTGCTGCCGGAGCAGCTGAGCCTGGAGGTCACCCGCATGGCGGAGCTGCCGGCGGGGCTGTCCTCCGAACTGCTGCAGCAGCGCCCGGACATCCTCCAGTCCGAGCGTTCGCTGCGCGCCGCCAACGCCAACATCGGCGCGGCGCGGGCCGCCTACTTCCCCAGCATCACGCTCACCGGCAGCGCCGGTACCGCCAGCGCGTCGCTGGGCGGGCTGTTCGAGTCCGGCTCGGGCACCTGGAGCTTCATGCCGCAGATCAACCTGCCCATCTTCGACATGGGGCGTCGCAGCGCCAACGTCGAGGTGGCCGAGGCCGACCGCGACATCGCCATCGCCCAGTACGAGCGCGCGGTGCAGAGCGCCTTCCGCGAAGTGGCGGATGTGCTGGCCGAGCGCGAGACCCTGGGAGAGCGCCTGGACGCCCGCGGCGAGCAAGCCGTGGCCTCGTCCGAAAGCCTCAAGCTCGCCGACATCCGCTACCGCAGCGGGGTGGACAGCTACCTCAGCGTGCTGGACGCGCAGCGCACCCTCTATGCCTCCCAGCTGGAGCTGATCGCCGCCCGCGCCGCGCAGGCGAGCAACACAGTGACCTTGTACAAGGTCTTCGGCGGCGGCTGGCAGTAGCCTCTGCGGACCCGCTAAGGGGCTAGAATACGGGGGCGTTCGGTACGACAGACGATGTACCGACGCCCCCGAATCTTTTTTCGTTTCCTCCCAATCTCTCTTTTGGAGCCCCCGCCATGAAGGGAAACGCCAAGGTCATCGCCGCCCTGAACTCGCTGCTGGTCGACGAGCTCGCGGCTCGCGATCAATACTTCATCCACGGCCGCATGCTGGCCGAATGGGGCCTGCACCACGCCGCCGAGCGCATCCTCCACGAAATGGAGGACGAGACCCAGCACGCGGCTGACCTGATCTCCCGCATTCTGTTCCTGGAAGGCACGCCCAAGATGACGCCTTCCAAGATCACTGTCGGCAAGGATCTGCCGGACATCTTCACCAAGGACCTCGCGGTTGAATATTCGGTGGTGAAGAACCTGCGCGAGGTCATGGCGCTTTGTGAAACCGAGCAGGACTACGTCACCCGCGACATCCTGCTGAAGATGCTGGCCGATACCGAGGAAGACCACGCCCACTGGTTGGAACAGCAGCTGCGCCTCATCGGCATGGTCGGCCTGCCCAACTACCTGCAATCGCAGATGAAGACGGGTACCCCCGGAGCCTGAGGCGGCCTCCGCTTTCCCGCCGTTCCTGTTGCGGCGCGGCGTTTCACCCCGCCGCCGGCCCGCCCGGGCGGCCGGCGGCAGCCGCGATGCCGGCCGCTCCACGGCCCCCGTCCGGCCCGCATCGTGCCCATGGCACGATCGCTGCAAGCCTGCCGCCGCACACGCTGCGCTGCACATACCGTAAGGCTGTCCCTAGGGCGCAGGCGGTGATATAAGATCGCCCGGATAGAAGGGCGCTTCGCGCACATCGAACCCAGTTCCACGAGGAATGCTGACATGAACGATACGATTTCCCCGCCGCTGCCGTCCGAGGCCGAACTGCTCAAGGCCCCGGAGTCCGACTACATGTCGCCCCGTCAGCTGGCTTTCTTCCGTCATCGGCTACAGCAGGAAATGAACGCCCTGCTGGAAGCCGCCCACGCCACCACCACCCACCTGCAGGAAAACGTCGCCACCCCCGACCCGGCCGACCGCGCCAGCGTCGAGGAAGAGCACACGCTGGAACTGCGCGTGCGCGACCGCGAGCGCAAGCTGCTGCGCAAGATCGAAGAGGCCCTGGGCCGCATCGACGACGGCAGCTACGGCTGGTGCGAGGAAACCGGCGAGCCCATCGGCATCGGCCGCCTGCTGGCCCGCCCCACCGCCACACTCAGCCTGGAAGCGCAGGAACGGCGCGAGAAGCTGAAGAAGATGCATGGCGGCTGAGGCCGCCGTTGCGCCGGCCGATCGGCGCATCCCGGTCACCATCCTGACCGGTTTCCTGGGTGCCGGTAAGACCACCCTGCTGAATCACCTGCTGCGCCTGCCGGAAATGGCGGGTGCGGCGGTGCTGATCAACGAGTTCGGCGAAGTCGCGGTCGACCACCACCTGGTCAACAAGGTGGACGACACTTTGGTCGTGCTCGACTCCGGTTGCATCTGCTGCAGTGTCCAGGGCGATCTGGTGCGTGCGCTGAAGGATCTCTTCATGCGTGCGCTGCGCAAGGAACTGCCTCCCCTCAGCCGCATCCTGATCGAAACCACCGGCCTGGCCGATCCGGCGCCGGTGGTGTCCACGCTGATGGATGAGCCCTTCATCGCCGAGCGCTACCGCTGCGATGGCGTCATCACCGCAGTCGATGCCACCCACGGCCTGGGGCAGCTCGGCGATCACCGCGAGGCGGTGCGCCAGGCGGCCATGGCCGACCGCCTGCTGCTGACCAAGTGCGACCTGGCCGCGGCCGGCGACCTCGAGGCGCTGGCGCAGAAACTGGGCGAACTGAACCCCTCCGCCGAGCAGATCCGCGTCCAGGGTGGCGAAGTCGCTGCCGCCACGATGTTCGGCTGCGGCCTCTACGACGTCTCCGCCAAGAGCGCCGAAGTGGCGGCCTGGCTGGGCGAGGAGAAGGCGCGTATCCAGGAGGCGAGGGCGGCGCGGCTCAATCCGCCGCTGAGCTGGCGCAAGCCGGGCAGCGCGCCTGGGCCGGCGCCGGCCGCTCCGCTGGCGCGCCACGACGAGAATGTGCGCAGCTACGTCTTCACCTTCAGCGCGCCGCTGTCCTGGTTCGGCTTCTCCGACGCGCTGGGCCTGATCCTGCAGGCCTATGGCGACCGCATCCTGCGGGTGAAGGGGCTGATGAACATCGCTGGCGACCCGCTGCCGCGCGTGGTGCAGTGCGTGCAGCACGTCGCCTACCCGCCCTCCAGCCTGCCCGCCTGGCCGGACGAGCCGCCCTACGACGACAGGCGCAGCCGGCTGGTCTTCATCGTCCGCGACCTGCCGCGCAGCGAGCTGGAGAGCATCTTCTTCGGCATCGCCGGCATACCTGCCGATCCGGTTCCGGCCTGATCCAGCCCCCGCGCGTCCGCCGACCGTGGGCGCGGATTGCCGATGACGCCGCCTTCCCCATCCCGCACCATTCCGCCTCCGCTGGAGAGCCGCTGGCTGGCGGAGATCGTCCGCCGCCATGAGGAGGCCAGCGGCCCGCTGGAAGACAGCGCCGCGCTGAGCGAGGCGCGGCAGGCCCCGGCCGGGCTGGAAGCTCGCATCCAGGCCCGCGCCAAGATCCTGGCCGAGCGCGAAGGCTGGGCGTCGGCGCCGCGGCAGTGGCTGGCCCGCGCCCGCCTCGCCAGCGGGCTGGCGGCGCTCCTCGCGCTGCTCGCCGGCAGCGGCATGGCCTGGGGCGTGCTCGGCGACGGCAGCCGCAGTGTGAACATCGTCTGGGCGCTGGCCGGTCTGCTGGGCGTGCACATGCTCAGCCTGGCGCTGTGGCTGGTGGCGATGGCGGTGCCGGTGGCCGCGCCTGCCGGCGGCCTGCTGGGGCGGGCCTGGCTGCATCTGATCGGCTGGCTGGAGCGGCGGCCGGCAGCGGGCGCGCAACTGGCGGCGCTGACCGGCCTGTCCGGTGGCGGCAGCCTGGTGCGCTGGGGCCTGGGCATGCTCACCCATGCGCTGTGGGCGTTGGCGCTGGCCGCTGCCGCGCTGGCGCTGCTCGCCCTGCTGGCCACCCGCCGCTACGGCTTCGCCTGGGAAACCACCATCCTGCCGGCGGATGCCTTCGTCACCTTCGTCGACCTGCTGGGACGGCTGCCGGCGGCGCTGGGCTTCAACGTACCGGACGCGGCCACGGTGGTGGCCAGCGGCGAGGCAGCGGGTAGCGGAGAGGCTGGCCGCCGTGCGTGGTCGTCCTGGCTGCTGGGCTGCCTGCTGGTCTATGGCCTGTTGCCGCGCCTGCTGCTGCTTGCCGTCTGCGCCGGCCTGTGGGCGCGGGCGCGTGCCAGGCTGCGGCTGGATCTCAACCTGCCGGGCTACGCCCGCCTGCGTACCCGCTTGTTGCCGGAGGCCGAGCGCCTGGGCGTGCGCGACCCTGCTCCCGCCTTGGCCGGACGCGCTGGCGTGCGGTCGCATCCCCTGCAGGGCGAACATGCGCTCGCCGTCGGCATCGAGCTGGGCGAGGATTTGGCCTGGCCGCCGTCCGGCTGGCCGCAGCTGGAAGCCGAGCGCATCGATGGCCGCGAGCAGCGCCGCGCCTGCCTGCAGCGCTGCAGGCAGCATCCGCCCTCGCGCCTGCTGGCGGTGGTGGATGCCCGCCTGACGCCGGACCGCGGCAGTCTGGCGCTGCTCGCCGAGTTGTCCGCGCTGGCGGTGGAAACGCGGATCTGGATGCGGGAGGAGGGCGCGGACGCTGTGCGGCCGTCGCGCCGGAGCGCCTGGGAGGCGGCGTTGGCGGAGCATGGCTTCGACCGCAATGTGCTCAGCGCGAATGGCGAAGCCGCACTCGCCTGGTTGAAGGGAGAAGTGCATGACTAGGGCCTGCATCCATTTGCCGCATGTTGCGGCCGGTTTTTGCCCGCCACGGCGGGGACGACGCACAGCGGAGAGGCTGGCGTGCCCGCGCCCATGATCCTGGCGGTAGTTGGCCACACCAACACCGGCAAGACTTCCCTGCTGCGCACGCTGGCGCGCGACGCCGGCTTCGGCGAGGTGGCGGACCGGCCGGGCACCACCCGCCATGTCGAGGGCGTGCGCCTGCTGGCCGATGGCGAGCCGGTGGTCGAGCTGTTCGATACCCCGGGCATGGAGGACGCCATCGCCCTGCTGGAACTCCTCGACGGACTCACCAGCGCTGGTGAGCGCCTGGACGGCCCGGCGCGCCTGGCCCGCTTCCTCGCTACCGCCGAGGCGGGCGCGCGCTTCGAGCAGGAAGCCAAGGTGCTGCGCCAGCTGCTGGCGAGCGATGCCGGCCTGTACGTCATCGACGCCCGCGATCCGGTGCTGGCCAAGCACCGCGACGAACTGGAGATCCTCGCCGCCTGCGGCCGGCCGCTGCTGCCGGTGCTCAACTTCGTCGCCGCGCCCGCTGCGCGCCAGGATGAGTGGCGGGCGGCGCTGGCCCGCATCGGCCTGCATGCCACGGTGGATTTCGACACGGTGGCGCCGGAGCTGGATGGCGAGCGCCACCTGTTCGATGCGCTGGCCACCCTGGTCCATGCCCACAAGGCCGGCCTGTCCACGCTGATCGCCGCCCGTGCGCGCGAAGCCGGGGCCCGCGCGCAGGCGGCCCGCCGCCTGGTTGCCGACCTGCTGCTGCGGCTGGCGGCGCGCCGGCACCGGGTGGCAGACACCTCGGATGCGGCGCTGCTTGCTGCGGTCGAGGCGCTACGCGACTCCGTGCGCGCCGCCGAGCAAGGCTGTGTAGACGCCCTGCTGGCGCTCTACCGCTTCCGCCCTGGCGACGCCCGGGCGGAAAGCCTGCCGCTGGCCGCCGGCCGCTGGCGCGACGACCTCTTCCACCCCGAAACCCTGCGCCGCATGGGCCTGCGCATGGGCGGCGGCGCCGCGGCCGGTGCCGCCGCCGGCGCCGGCATAGACCTGCTCGCCGGCGGCACCACGCTGGGCCTGGCCGCCGGCCTCGGCGCGCTGGCCGGCGGCATGTGGCAGACGGTGGGCCACTACGGCGACCGCCTGGCGGCCCGGCTGCGCGGCCATCGCGAACTCACGGTGGACGACGCCATCCTGCGGCTGGTCGCCCTGCGCCAGCTCAGCCTGCTGACCGCACTGGCCGGGCGCGGCCATGCCGCGGTAGCGCCGATACGGGTGGATGCGCCGCAGGCTGCCGCCGCGCGCTGGCGCGAAGGCCGGCTGCCGGCGCCGCTGCGCCGCGCCCGCGCCCATCCCGAATGGGACGGCGCCGACGGTGGCAGCGAGCGCTCCGCGGCCGCCGCCGAACTGGCCGGGCTGCTGCAGGAGGAGGCGGAAAGCGGCGCCGGCAATGGCGCCAGCGTGTAATTCCACACGCGCAACCAAGGTTTGACAGCCTTTCGGCGCTCAACCTACTATCATCGGGTTAAACCGCTGGCTTGCCGGGATTTCCTTGGCAAGCCGCGTTTCTTTTTGTCCGCTCCCCCGCCCCTCCCATGCGCCAGTTGCTCCGCCTCGTCGCTCTTGCCTTGCTGCCGTCCGCCGCGGCGCTGGCCCAGTCGCCCGGGGTGCTCACCTTCGTGAACGGCGGTGCGCGGGTGGTGCACGACACCCGGGTTTATCCCGCCACCGCCGGCCTCGCGCTGGAGGCGACGGATCTGCTGGAAACCGGCAGCGGTGGCTTCGCCATCCTGGAGTTCGCCGATGGTAGCCGGGTCGCGCTCGGCGGCGAGTCGCGCCTGATGCTGAAGGCACTGCCGCCGGATGCCGACAAGGCCGGCGACAAGCCGGGCGAGCTGGCCCTGCTCACCGGCTGGCTGAAGTCCGAAGGCGGCAAGGCGGCATGGCAGCTGGATACACCCTGGCAGCGCGCGAACTGGCGCAGCGCCAACGTGATCGCCCGCGTCACCGCGGAAGGCAGCACTGCCTTCGCCGAGTTCGGCGAGGCGAGCAGCACCTTGCTGAACTCGGATGGCCGCAGCACCGGTGCGGCGTCCACGCTGAAGCGTGGCCAGTCGGCGGCGGTGTCGGCCCAGCGCAAGCTCAACCTGCAGAACCGACCGACGGAGGATTTCGTCGCCGCGCTGCCACGACCCTTCCGCGACCCCTTCCCCGCGCTGCGCAGCCGCTTCGGCGATGGCAACGCGCCCGAGGGCGGCGCCGAGGTGGCCTATGCCGACGTGGCGCCCTGGTTGCAGGGCCCGCGCTTCTGGCGCGGCGGCCTGGTGACCCGCTTCACCCCGCGGCTGGCGGACGCCGGTTTTCGGCGCGAGCTGGCGGCGAGCATGAAAGCCCATCCCGAATGGGACAGGGTGGTTTTCCCGGAAAAATACCGACCGCGGCCGGCGCCTGCAGCGCCGTCAGGCCATTGAGGCACTGCGGTCTTCGCCCCCCGACCAGAGAACTGAGCCACCATGAAACTGCTCGTCAAATTCAATCTCGTGCTGCTGCTGGTGTGCCTCGTCGGCCTGGGCGGCGCCGGCTACGTTTCCCATGAGCTGCTGCAACGCAACGCGCGGGAAGAGGTGCTGCAGCACGCCAGCATCATGATGCAGGGCGCGCTGGCGGCGCGCGGCTACACCAACAGCCAGGTGTCGCCGCTGCTGCAGACCCAGCTCAACTACGAGTTCCTGCCGCAGTCGGTGGCCGCCTACGCCGCCGCCGAGTACTTCGGCGAGCTGCGCAAGCACTACCCGGACTACACCTACAAGGAAGCCACGCTGAACCCGACCAACCCGCGCAACCGCGCGGCGGACTGGGAGGCGGACATCGTGCAGAGCTTCCGCAACGTCGCCGGCCAGACCGAGATCTCCGGCGAGCGCGACACCCCGGCCGGCCGCGCGCTCTTCCTCGCCCGCCCCATCCAGATCAAGGATGGCGCCTGTCTGCGCTGCCACAGCGTGCCGGACGCGGCGCCGCCGTCCATGATCGCCCGCTACGGCAGCGCCAACGGCTTCGGCTGGCAGCCCAACGAAATCGTCGGCGCCCAGGTGGTGTCGGTGCCGATGGCGGTGCCCATCCAGCGCGCCGAGCAGACCTTCCGCGTGTTCATGACGCTGCTGGTGGTACTGGTCGCCTTCATCTTCGTGCTGCTCAACGTGCTGCTGGTCACCCTGGTCGTCCGGCCGGTGAACCGCCTGGCGCGCCTGGCCGACCGTGTCAGCCTGGGTGACATGGAGGCGGAGGAGTTCAGCGTGAAAGGCCGCGACGAGATCGCCACCCTGGCGGAATCCTTCTCCCGCATGCGCAAGAGCCTGGTGCATGCGCTGAAGATGCTGGAGAGCTGAGGGCGGTGACGCAGGACCTTCCCCGGAGCCGCCGACATGGCTGAGATGCACAGGCTGGGCAAGTACGAAATCCAGGGCGTGCTGGGCCGGGGCGGCATGGGCACGGTGTATCGCGCCCGCGATCCGGTCATCGACCGGGTGGTCGCGCTCAAGACCATACGCCGCGAGCTCATCGACGGCGGCGGTGGCGCCGCCATGGTGGAGCGCTTCCACAACGAGGCGCGCGCCGCCGGCCGGCTCAACCATCCGGCCATCGTCGCTATCTACGACTTTGGCGAGGATGCAGACGTCGCTTACATCGCGATGGAGTTCGTCGATGGCTGCGGCTTGGGCCAGTATCTCGGCATCGGTGAGCGCCTGCCGGTGGCCGACGTCGTAAGCATCATGCTGCAGCTGCTGGAGGCGCTGGACTATGTGCACCAGCGCGGCGTGATCCACCGCGACATCAAGGCCGCCAACCTGCTGATCACCCAGGAAGGCAAGCTCAAGATCACTGACTTCGGCATCGCCCGCATCGACACCGCGCAGATCACCCAGGTCGGCTCCATCGTGGGTACGCCGAACGCGATGGCGCCGGAGCAGTTCCTCGGCCTGGCGGTGGATCACCGGGCCGACCTGTTCTCCGCCGGCGTGGTGTTCTACGAACTGCTGGCCGGCAAGCGGCCCTTCAACGGCGCGATGGAGGCGATGGCCTACCAGGTCTGCCACGAGCCGCACCGCCCGCCCTCCATCCACGCTCCCGGCTTGCCGGCGGCGTTCGACCTCATCATCGATCGTGCCCTCGCCAAGCGGCCGGACGAGCGCTATCCGGATGCCGCCGCCTTCGGCGAGGCGCTGCGCGAGGCCTACGCTCGCGCCTACAGCGCGCCGCCGGCGCTGGCGGTGTCGGAGGAAACCGTTGTGCTGACCGCCGAGGCGGTGCGGGCCAACCTTGCCGCCTACCAGGCCGGCCTCGCCGCCGGCGGGCTGGCGACCGGCGCCTCTGGCGTGTCGCCCGGGCTGGGCGGCCAGTCGCCGCCGCGCACCCAGGCCACCCAATGGCAGGAAAACACGCTGAAAACGGTGGAGCGCCAGCTGGCCGCCTATATCGGCCCGCTGGCGGGTGTGATCGTGCGCCGTGCGGCCAGCACCGCCCATGACCTGGGCGAGCTCTACGCCCAGCTCGAAGGCAAGCTGGACACCGAGGAAGCCCGTCGCGGCCTGCGCGATGGCCTGACCAAGCTGGGGATGCGCACCGGCGGCCAGGCTCCCGGCAGCACCGGCATCACCTCCGGCGGCCTGGGCCGCAGCATGGTCCGCGAGGCCACCCAGGCGACGCCGGTACCGACGGTGCCATTGGCACCTGCCGATGTGGAGAAGGCCGGCCGGGCGCTGGCGCGCCACCTCGGGCCGATTGCGCCGGTGCTGGCGAAGAAGGCCGCCGCCACCGCGGCCGGGCCGGCGGACTTGTACCGGGCGCTGGCCGAACACATCGATGATGCGGATGCACGCCGCCGCTTCCTCGCCGAGGTCGGCGGGCTGGGCTGAGTGCTGGGGAAGGCCGCGATTGCCGGCCTACCCGTTTTCCCCTGGTTTGTTTCCTCGCGCTGGCGGCTGCCGAGGTAGCGCCGCGGCACCGCTCGCCACGGCGCGGGCCGTGTCTCGCGCCCTTGGGCTGGCCCCCGGCCGGATGAGGGGCGGCCCGCGTCAGCCCTTGATCCGCTTGGTCGTGTGGTGGCGGTAGGCGTCGAGGAAGGCGTGGCCGAGCAGGTTGCGGAAATCCGCTGCCGCCTGCTGGCTGAGAGCGTCGAAGTGCTGCTCGTACAGATCCCACAGCTTGGCCTTGCGGTTGGCCGGCAGCAGCGCGTCCAGCAGCTTGCGTTCGGCCAGGCGGTCTTCCAGCGCAGCCGGGGCGAAGCCGGCCAGCACATCGGCTAGCGCGGCGCCGAGGCCGGCGGTGTTGGCGGCGAGGTGGCCCTGCAGGTCCTGCCGCACCTCGGCCAGCGCGCGGCGGGCGGCGCTGCCGCCGTCGTCGGCGGCGAGAAGGCGGCCCAGCGCGCCTTCGGCGCCGCCACCCTCCTTCAGCGGATTCAGTGCCGCGTCGCCGGCCAGCGTGAGGTCGGCGCGCATCGCCTGCTTGTCGTCGCTGCGGTCGTCCAGCAGGGCGACGATCAGGCTCACGCTTTCGCGCAGCAGGCTGCCCAGCAGTTCCATCTTGGCTGGCGTCAGCTCGAAACCCGGCGGCAGTGCGGCGCTGCCCAGGCCGCGGCGGAAGGCGGCCAGCAGCGGGGCGTAGTCGTCCTGGATCGGGACGGGTTTGGGCGCCGGGCGCTTGCGTGGCGGCGCGGCGAACAGCCGGGTGTTCTCGCCCGCCTGCGGTGGTTCCAGCGTGGGCTTGGGGGCGTTCGGCTGGGTGAGGTTGCTGGTGCTGGCGCTGTCGGAGTAGGGAATCTCCACCCGCAGGCGGTAGACGCCTATCAGCAGGGTGTCGCCGTCGCGCAGGGTGGCGCTGGCGCCCTTGCCCAGCGGCTGGCCGTTGAGGTGGGTGGGGTTGCTGCCGCAGTCGGTGAGGATGTGGCGGCAGCCGTCGTAATCGATCCGGGCCTGTACGCGGGAGATGTGGCGGTCCGGGTCGGGCAGGGCGAGCTGGTTGCTGGCGTCGCGGCCTATGGTGCCGCCGTCGCCGCCGAACTCGCCGATCAGCGCGGCTTGTGCCGGCTGCCCGCCCACCTGTATGACTCTGATGCGCAACACGCCTGGATCTCCCTTCGTTCGGCTCCCGTGCTGTCGTCCCCCGCCGGCTCTGGCTCCTGCCGGGTGGAGGAGCATGCGTGTTCTTGTCGGTCCGGCAACAGAGTCCCTGCCAGCGTCTGCCTGGGCCTGTCGAAAGGCTTTGCGGGGAGCGGGCCTGAATGGCCGCAGCTCGAACGGAGGCGGGGTGTTCGGTTGCCGGTAGGTAATACTTTGGTGGTGGCCGGCCAGCGGGCGATTCCACCACAGCGGGGCGGCGGCCACAATGGGGCGGCGGGGCCGGCGCATGCGCCGCGATGCTGTTCGGCAGGAGGAGGCAGTGGCGGCGGCTTCTCCGTTCGTCGCCTTACCTCCGCATGGTCTCAGGCCGACAGCATCGCCGCGCTGCGCTCGGAGGCGACCAGGATGAGCTTCATCGTCGCCCGGGTGGCGCCGACGAAGAGCTTGCGCACCGCCAGCGCGTCCAGCGCGGGGAAATCCACCTCGGTGAAGATCACGCAAGGCGCGGCCTGGCCCTTGAAGCGGTAGACCGAGTCGATCAGCAGGTCGCCCTCGCTGTACTCGGCCTCGCCGAAGAGGTCGTAGCGGCCGCTGAAGGCGCGCAGGCGGTGGGGGCCGAGGTGGTCCAGCGGGGTGAAGCGGGAGTTTTCGCGGCCGCGGTAGGTGATGAGCGCGATCATCTCGCGGCGGAAGCCGAGGCCGATGGCGCGGGTGATGGCGCGCTTGGTGGCGTCGAACAGGCCGTCCGCGTCCCGCCAGCTGAGGATCTCCGGGCCGGTGCCGTCCACCGGGCTGCCGGCGGCGATGGGCTGGGGCAGCGGCAGGCTGCGGTTGAGCAGGGCGAGGACGTCGGCCGGGGTGCGGTAGTTGGTGTCGGCGCAGAGGCCGGTCCAGCCGGGCAGGGCCACCGGCTCGCGGCCGTACAGGTTCTGCATCGGGTCTTCCAGCCACCAGGCGCGGCCCTCCGGCGCCAGCATGGCGAGCAGTGCGTCGCGCCAGGCTTCGGTGAAGTCCTGGCCTTCATCCACGATGAGCTCGTCGAACCGCCAGGCGGGGTCGGGTGGCAGGGCGGCGAAGTCGGCTTCCAGGCGGCGGAAGGTGTCCGGCTGGCCGAAGCGCGGCGGCTTGCCGGCGGCGCGCAGGCGGCGGTCGCACAGCTGGTGGTAGGTGGCGATTTCGCCGCCGGCCGGGGCGATGCGGGCGAAGTGGTCCGCCAGCGGGCGGTTGTAGCAGACGTAGAGCGGGCGCCGGCCGGCGGCCAGGGCGTCGGTGTAGGCGGCCAGCGCGAGCTGGGTCTTGCCACTGCCGGCGGTGCCGGTGACGTGCAGGCGGAAGGGCGACATGCTGATGCGCCGCGCCCATTCGGCCAGCCCGCCGGACAGCCGGGTGGTGAGCGCATGGGCCTGGCCGGCCAGCGCCTGCACGTCCGGCACCAACTCCAGCAGGTCGGCGAGGAAGCGGTGCAGCGCGGTCTGGCGGGCGGCGTCGGCGCTGTAGCCATCCTCCGGCCGGGTCAGCCCCTGGACGATGGCGACCAGGGCGTCGCGCCGGCTGCTGTCCACGATGCGCGCCGGGTCCAGGCCGGCGGTGCCGGGCTGGCGCACCTGATAGTCGGGGCAGTAGAGCAGGATTTCCAGCTGCGGCTCGGCGCCGTCCAGCAGCGGCTTCAGCCGCGCGCGCAGGGCCTCGGTGTTGCGCGCCAGTTCCAGGCTGATGTTGCGCGCCCGGCGGGAGTGCGGCCGCTGCAGGCCCTCGGTGGTCTCGTCGAGGAAGCCGGATTGCTGCTCGATCAGCAGCAGCTTGCCGTCCGGGCCGAGCACGACGAAGCCGATCTCGCCGAACACCGTGTGCTCGCGCTCCACCCGCGTCCAGTGCAGGCCGTGGTAGATGGCGTAGTCGTCCGGCAGGCCGTCGGCGAGGCGGGAGAGGGTGGCGAGTTCGCGCGCCAGCGCGCCGCTGGCGGGCAGCTGGCGCCAGCCTTCGGGATGGGTTCTGGCCATGGTGTCGTCAGGTTGGCTGGGGGAGGCCGGCGCACCCGCGCGGCCAGGGCCGCAAGCCGCGGCCCCCCTTCATACCATCCGCCAGCCGGCTTGACCATATGGCGCCGGCCGCCGTGTTCGCGGTGACAGAATCCGCGCGCTCCGCCATCATTCGCCGCGATGTTTTCCCTCGCCTTCTCCAACCGCTTCGAGATCCTGCTCGACACCCTGCTCGACCGCCTCGCCGCCGAGCAGCCTGGCCCCTTCGGCGAACGCCACGTCGTCGTGCCCAGCAGCGCGCTGCGCCGGCGCATCGAGCTGGCGGTGGCCGAGCGCGAGGGCGTCTGCGTCAATCTGCGTTTCGACTACCTCGCCCAGTGGTTGTGGCGGCAGGTGGGCCGGCTGGTGCCGGTGCCGGAGCGCTCGCCCTTCTCGCCCGCGCTGCTGGCCTGGCGGCTCTATGGCCTGCTGGAAGAGGGCGGGCAGGATTGGATAGGCGCACATCCGCGGCTGGCGAACTACCTCGCCGGCGCCGATCCGGCGATGCGCTACGAGCTGGCCGGCCGTATCGCCCGGGTGATGGACCACTACCTCACCTATCGCCCGGAATGGCTGGAAGACTGGGCCGCCGGGCGCTCCACCCGGCTGATGGGCGCCACCGAGGCGGAGCGTGCGGACGAAGCCTGGCAGGCGGAGCTGTGGCGGCGCATCCACGCCGGCCTGGGTGTGCGGCGGGAGCATCCCACCGCCGTCTTCCTGCGCCAGATCGCGGCTATGGATGCCGACGGACTCGCCGCTCTCGGCCTGCCGGAAACCGTGCATGTGTTCGGCCTGCCGACGCTGCCGCCGCTCTACCTGGAGGTGCTGCGCCAGCTGGCGCGCCAGGTCGAGGTGCGGCTGTACACGCTGAACCCCTGCGGCGAGTTCTGGTTCGAGATCGTGGACCCGCGCCGCCTGTCCTGGCTGGCCTCGCGCCAGTCCGACATGTTCCACGAGACCGGCAACCGCCTGCTCGCCGCCTGGGGGCGGCAGACCCAGGCCCACATCGGCCTGTTGTTCGAGGGCGAGAACGAGGTGGTGGAAGACGCCCTCTTCCTGCCGCACCCGGCCGAACACCTGCTGGCGCAACTGCAGAACGCCATCCTGGTGCTGGACGAGCTGCCGCCCGGCGGCGTCGCCCTGGCCGCCGGCGACCGCAGCATCGAAGTGCATGTCTGCCACTCCCGCACCCGCGAGCTGGAGGTGCTGCAGGATCGCCTGCTCGGCCTGTTCAAGTCGCCCAACCCGCCGCGGCCGGACGAGATCGTGGTGCTGATGCCCGATCTGGACGCCACCGCGCCGCTCATCGAAGCGGTGTTCGGCACCGCGCCGCCGGCCCGCCGCATTCCCTGGCGCATCACCGGCCTTGGCCACACCCAGGACAACCCGGTGGCGCGGGTGCTGGACCTCGCCCTCACCCTGGCCGCCGGCCGCTTCCCCGCCAGCCGCCTGTTCGACCTGCTGCAGCAGCCAGCGGTGGCGCGCCGCTTCGAGCTGGAAGGCGCCGATCTGGAATCCATCCACGGCTGGCTGCGCGAAGCCGGCGTGCGCTGGGGGCTGGACGCCGCCCAGCGCGCAGGCCTGGGCCTGGGCGGCGACGCGGCGCACACCCTGGAGCACGGCCTGCACCGCCTCTTTCTCGCCTGGTCGGCGGGCGAGGCGGCGGACGCGGCGCCGCTGGCCGGCTACGTCGGCGCCGCCCATCCGGAAGGCGGCGCCGCGCTGGCGCTGGGCCGGCTGTGGCGCTACGCCCAGACCCTGGGCCATCTGCGCAGTCAGCTGCTGCAGCCGCAGGACGCGCCCGGCTGGCGCCGCCTGCTCAACGAGGCGCTGGACCGGCTGGTGGGCGACGCGCCCGACTGGGCCGAAGAGCTGCGCGAGGTGCGCGCCGCCATCGCCGCGCTCACCGAGGACATGGCCGCCGGCGAACTGCGCCAGGCCATCCCGCTGGCGGTGCTGCACCCGGCGCTGACGGCGGCGCTGGACGACCCCGCCCGCGGCGGCGTGCCCGGTGGCACCGTCACCTTCTCGGCGCTCTCCAGCCTGCGCAACCTGCCCTACCGGGTGGTCTGCGTCATCGGCCTGGACCGCAGCGCCTTCCCCGGCAGCGACCGCCCCGCCGAGTTCGACTTGATGGCGGCCCGGCCTCAAAAGGGCGACCGCCAGCGCCGCGACGACGACCGCAACCTTTTCCTCGACCTGGTGCTGGCGGCGCGCGACGTGCTGCACCTCTCCTACACCGGCCGCAGCGTGCGCGACGGTAGCGAGCTGCCGCCCTCGGTGCTGGTGGACGAGCTGCTGGACACCCTGGCCGAAGCCTGCGCCGACGATCCGCTGCAGCCGGATGCGCTGGCGGCGGCGCGCGCGCGCCTCACCGTAGTCCACCCGCTGCAGCCCTTCTCCGCCGACTACTTCCTGCCCGGCGCCGGCCAGGATCGCCGCCTCGCCAGCTACCAGGCCGAATACGCCGCCGCGCTCGCCGCCCGCCTGCGCGCGCCGCTGCAGGCGGCGGCCGGTGCTGACCCGGGCCTTGCGGATGAGGCGGGCGAGGACGACGTTTTCGCCGACGCCGCCGGCGCGCCCTTCTTCCCCCAGCCGCTGTCGCCGGCCGGCGAGGACTGGCGAGAGGTCGGGCTGGACCAGCTCATCCGCTTCTTCCGCCAGCCCTGCCGCTACTTGCTGCGCGAACGCCTCGGCCTGGAACTGCCGGAAGGCGACGAAGAACTGGCCGACGTGGAAGCCTTCCTGCCCGACTGGCCGGCGCGCCAGGCCCTGGCCGCGCGCCTGCTGCCGGTGCTGCTGGGCGAGCAGGCCGCCGCCACCGATCCCCTGGCGCTGGCCCGCGCCGGAGGCGAATACCCGGCGGGCGCCGCCGGCGAGGCCGAGCTGGCGCGCGAGGTGGAACGTCTGCGCCGCTTCGCCGCCGAAGTGGCGGAGCAGCGCCAGGGCGCGCCGTTGCCGGCCCATGTGCCGCGGCTGGATTTCACCCTGGGTGACGAAGACTGGCACCTCGCCGCCGCCTTCGGCGACCTGCGGCCGCAGGGCCAGGTACGCCACCGCTACGACGACACCCGGCCGGTGGATTACCTCGCCGGCTGGCTCTCCCACCTCGCCCTGTGCGCCGCGCCGCCGGCCGGCGTTGAACCGCAAACCCGGCTGGTGTCGCGCGACGGCCGCTGCCGCTACCGGCCGCTGCCGCCGGCGCAGGCGCGCCAGCACCTGGCCGAGCTGCTGGAACTGTATCGCCAGGGGCTGCAGCAGCCGTTGCCCTTCTATCCCAAGTCCGCCTGGGCGCTGGCCGCCCCCGGCGGCGGCTACGGCAAGGCGCTGGCGAAATGGACCGGCGGCAACCGCCCGGCCTACGGCGAGCGTGCCGACCCCGCCTACCGGCTGGCGCTGCGCGGCGTGGCCGATCCATTGGGCGGGCCCTTCCAGCACATCGCCCAGACGGTGCTGCAGCCCCTGCTGGCGGCGCTGGACGACCCGCGCCTGGGCTGAGGCGGCTGCCTTGGCGGCGATCCGCCAGCGGCCGCGCTCCTGGCTTCAGCTTCGCGCAAGCCTGCCCGTTTGGGGCGGTCGGCAATGGCGGCGGCATGGCCGCCTCTCCATACTGAGGTCATTTCATCCGCCCGAACCCCGTCTGGCCGTGCCGGCCCGCGCCCGGGGCGCGAACCTGGAGTCCTCCATGCGCTTCCTCCTGCTTTCGCCGTTTACCCGCGGTACGACTTCAAGCTGGATCGTCAAGGACGTGGTGGGTCACGAGGTCGACGTGGTGCCGGCCGGCTACGCCCACGACCGCTCGCGGCCGGTGTCCGGCCGCCAGGAGTGGGCGGACTACTACCGCCATGTGCGGGCGGCCCTGCGCCGCGCCGGCGGCGGCCGCGCGCAGGGCCTGATCACCGTCTTTCCCCAGCTTGCCGCGCTGGCCGGGTTGCTGAAACGGCTGCTGCTGCGCTCCGACCTCATGGTGGTGGCCTGGAGCTTCAACCTCGGCCGCACCTACGGCGGCCTCAAGGGCGCGGTGGCGCGCTTCGCGCTGGCCGGGGTGGACATGTTCGTCGTCCACTCGCGCGCCGAGATCCCGCTCTACAGCCGCTGGCTGGGGTTGCCGGAATCCCGCTTCCAGTTCGTGCCCTTGAGCGTGGCGCTGCCGGCGGAAGGCGAGGCGCCCGCCAGCGCGGACGAAGCGCCCGCCGGCCAGCAGCCCTTCATCCTCGCCCTCGGCACCGCCAACCGGGATTACGCCACCCTGGCGGCGGCGGTGGCCGGCACCGGCATTCCCACCCTGATCGTCGCCGGCGAGCACCGCACCCGCCACATCCAGGCGCCGCCAGAGGTGTGCTTCCGCAACGGGCTGGCACTGGACGAATGCCATCGCCTCGCCCGTGGCGCCCGTCTCAATCTCGTGCCGCTGCAGGATGCCGGCAACCCCTCCGGCCAGGTCACGCTGATCGAGGCCATGATGCGCGGCTGCGCGATCATCGCCACCCGCTGCGCCGGCACCGAGGACTATGTGGAGGATGGCGCCGACGCCCTGCTGGTGCCGGCGGGCGACGTCGCTGCCCTGCGCGTCGCCATCCTGTCGCTGTGGAACGACGACGCCCGCCGCGCCGAACTCGGCCGCCGCGCCCGCGAGCGGGCGCTCACCCACTACACCTTCGCCGCCGGCGGCCAGGCGCTGCAGGCCATCCTCGACGACTGCGCGCCCGCGGCCGTGCTGCAGCAGGTCTGAGCGCCCGCCGCAGCGCGGCCAGCGGGACGGCTTTCCGCTCCTCCCTGCACCGGGCTGCGGGAAACCGGCGGGCCCGCGTTGCCCGCCTGCTGACCCGGCAGGCGCATGAGGGAAGCCGGCGGCCGACCTCTCCGCTCGCCCCGCACAGGCCCGCCAAGGGACGCCGCCCGGGCGTCAAGCGCCACCGCCAGCGCCCGTTTCCGGCAAGCCGGGCGCCGGCGCCGCGCCGTCCATTGCCCGCCCCGCGCCCCGCCGCTACCATCCGCCGATGGCCGCCTCCACCGATCTCGACGTCTTCGCCTGCCCGCTAGACGGCATCCACCTCGTCGAAGCCTCCGCCGGCACCGGCAAGACCTGGAACATCTGCGGCCTCTACCTGCGCCTGCTGCTGGAACGCGGGCTGGCGGTCGAATCCCTGCTCGTCGTCACCTTCACCAAGGCCGCCACTGCCGAACTGTCCACCCGCATCCGCGACCGCATCGTCGACACCCTGCGGGTGCTGGACGGCGGCGAGGCCGGCGGCGATCCCTTCGTGCCGCAGCTGATCGCGCGGGTGGAGCAGACCGGCATCGCCCGCGCGGAAATGAGCAAGCGCCTGCGCCATGCGCTGCAGACCTTCGACGAAGCTGCCATCTTCACCATCCACAGCTTCTGCCAGCGTGCCCTGGCCGATTCGCCCTTTGCCGCCGGCCTGCCCTACGCGCTGCAGTTGTCGGAAGACGACAGCGCGCTGCGCCTTGAAGTGGCGCAGGACTTCTGGCGCCGCGCCATCATCGGCGGCGCGCTGCCGGCGGCGCTGGCCGATCTGTTGGCGCAGAACGGCGACTGCCCCGAAACCTGGGCGGAAACGCTGAAGGCCGACATGGCCAAGCCGCTGGCCGAACGGCGCTGGGATGCCGAAGTGCTGGCCACCGATCCCACCACCGCCGGCTCCGTGCTGGACGCCGCCGGCGCGGAGCTGGAACGGGCCTACGCCGAGGCGGCCGCCTGCTGGCAGGGTGATGGGGCCCAGGTGCTGGCGCTGGTGAATGACGCTGCCGCCAGCCTCAACAAGAACAGCTACAAGCCGGAGTCCGTCGCCCGCGCCCAGCGCCAGTGGGCGGACTGGTTCGCCGCCGGCGACGCCCGCGCGCCGCTGCCGGCGGACAAAGACAGCAAGCTCGGCCTGCTGTGCGCCGCCACCCTGGCGGACAAGACCAACAAGGGCGGCAGCACGCCCGGCCACGCCTTCTGCGACGCCGCCGATGCCCTGCTCGCCGCCCGCGCCGCGCTGGATGGCCAGCTGGAAAGCGCCCGCCTCGCCCTGCTGCGCGGCTTCCTCGACGAAGCCGCCGCCGAACTGCGCAGGCGCAAGCGCGAGCAGCGCCAGATCGCCTTCGACGACATCCTGTGGAACGCCTACGAGGCGCTTGCCGGCGGCCGCCAGCCCTGGCTCGCCGCCGCGCTGCACGCCCGCTTCCCGGCGGCGCTGATCGACGAGTTCCAGGATACCGACCCGCTGCAGTTCGCCATCTTCGACCGCATCTACCGCGGCGAGGGCCGCCACGGCAGCCTCTTCCTCGTCGGCGATCCCAAGCAGGCCATCTACAGTTTCCGCAGCGCCGACCTGCACACCTACCTCGCCGCCCGCGAGCGCGCCGACAGCCGCTACACCCTGCGCCGCAACCAGCGCTCGGCGCCGGCGCTGATCGAAGCCTGCAACCGCCTGTTCGGCGCCAACAGCCGGGTGTTCATGCTGCCGGGGCTGGACTACGAGCGGGTGGAAGCCGGCGAGCGTGCCCGCCCGCCGCTGGTGGACCTCACCGCCAGCGCCGGCCCGGCCGCGCTGCGGCTGTGGCGCATTCCCAAGGACGAAGCGCTGGAAGGCGAGGAGGGCGGCGACCGCTTGCCGCGCGGCGTCGCCCTGCAGCGCGCCGCCGCCGCCAGCGCCGCCGAGATCGCCCGCCTGCTCGCCGCCGCCGCGGCCGGCGAAGTCCGCATCGGCGAACGCCCGCTGGCGCCGGCCGACATCGCCGTGCTGGTGCGCAGCCACGGCCAGGGTGCGCGCATGCGCCAGGCGTTGGCGGCGGTGGGCGTGGGCAGCGTCGAGCTGTCCCAGGCCAGCGTGTTCCACACCGAAGACGCCGAAGAGCTGGAGCGCATCCTGCTCGCCATCGCCGAGCCGGCGCGCCAGCCGCGGGTGCTGGCCGCGCTGGCGGGCGCCGCCATGGGCCGCGATGCCGCCGCGCTCGCCCGCCTGGCCGGCGACGAAGCGGCGCTGCTGGACACCCTGGACCGCTTCGCCCGCTGGCGCGACACCTGGCTGTCGCGCGGCTTCGGCGTGATGCTGCGGCAATGGATGGCCGACGAGCGCGTCGCCGCCCGCCTGCTCGCCCGCGCCGATGGCGAACGCCGGCTCACCAACCTGATGCACCTGGCCGAACTGCTGCAGCAGGCCGCCGGCGAGGCCTCGCCGGAAGTGCTGCTGCGCACCCTGGCCAGCCGCCGCGCCGACAGCAGCGGCGGCGAGGCCGCCCAGCTGCGGCTGGAGTCCGACCGCAACCTGGTGCAGATCGTCACCATCCACCGTTCCAAGGGCCTGGAGTACGGCATCGTCTTCTGCCCCTTCCTGTTCGACGGCTACCCCGGCCGCGACGACGGCGGCGCCATGCGCGGCTGGCACGAGGACGACGGCCGGCTGGTGCTGGACTACCGCCGCCGCGCCACGCTGGCCGCCGAGGAGGACAAGGACATCCTCGCCCGCCAGAGGCTGGAGCGGCAGGCGGAAGACCTGCGCCTGGTCTACGTCGCCCTCACCCGCGCGGTGTATCGCTGCTACCTGGTGGTCGGTTGCTACGCCACCTTGTCCTTCGGCCGCCCCAGCTACAGCGAAAGCGGCCGCAGCCTGCTCAACTGGATGGTGGCCGGCGGCGGCCTGGACACCGCCGCCTGGCGCGAGCACAAGATGACGCCGGCCGAGATCGACGCCCGCTGGCGCCAGCTGGTGGCCGCCGCCCAGCGCGGTGGCGAACCCACCATGGCGCTGGCCGACCTGCCGGACGGCGCCGCGGTCGCCCTGCCGCCGCCGGACCACGGCGATGCCAGCCCGCGCGCGCTGCGGCCGCCGCCCATCCCCGCCGGCTGGCGCATCGGCAGCTTCAGCGCGCTGATCTTCGGTGCCACCCACGAACAGGCTGCGCAGGACCACGACGCCCGCACGTTGGCGCCGGAAGAGGGAGTAGGGGAAGAGGGTGGCGAAGGCTTGGAAGCCGCGCCCGCCATCGCCGCCGACGACATCCTGCGCTTCCCCCGCGGCCCGGCCGCCGGCGACTGCCTGCATGCGGTGTTCGAGCGCATCGACTTCACCGACGAGCGCGGCTGGGAGGCCGCCATCGCCACCGCGCTGCAAGCGCATCCGCAGCGCCTGACCGGCGTGGGCGACGAGGAGTCCGCCCGCCGGCTGCCGCGCATGCTGCGCCGCCTGCTGGCCGACGTCATCGCCGCGCCGCTGGGCGAGGGCCTGCAACTGGCGCAGCTGCCGCTGTCGCGCCGCCTCACCGAACTCGCCTTCCACCTGCCGGCGCCGGCGCTGGACGCCGCCGGTCTCAACCGCTGGCTGGCGGCCCAGGGCTACGGCGTGCCGCGGCTGGCCTTTGCCGGACTGGCCGGCTACCTCAAGGGCTTCATCGACCTGGTGTTCGAACACCAGGGCCGCTTCTACCTGCTGGACTGGAAGTCCAACCACCTCGGCGAACGCCCGCAGGACTACGCCGGCCCGCGGCTGGAGGCGGCCATGCAGGCCCACGGCTACCACCTGCAGCACCTGCTCTACACCGTCGCCCTGCACCGCCACCTCGGCCTCAGCCTGCCCGGCTACGACTACGAGCGCCATTTCGGCGGCACCCGCTACCTCTTCGTCCGCGGCGTACGGCCGGGCTGGGAGGTGGCCGGCCAGCCCGCCGGCGTCTACAGCCACCGGCCGGCGCTGGCGGTGGTGCAGGCGCTGGACGCCCTGCTGGCCGGCCGCCAGCCGGCGGAGCGCGGGCTGGGAGTGCTGGCATGAGCGCGTTCGTTCGCTTGAGCGCGGCAGGAGCGCCGAATGGCGTATCGCGCTACTTCCCTCGCCGGCGGCGTGAAGCGCTCCCGGCCTGCCGCACTGAAGGGGAGGCCGGCCGATGAGCGCCACCGTGCAATCCCTGGGCGGCGCCCTGCCGCTGGCTGGCGAGGCGCCGGCGCAGCGCGACCTCGCCCTCGGCTTCGCCCTGCATGTCGAAGCCTGGGCGCGGGCCGACGGCGCCCCGGCCGAGGTGCTGCCGGCGCTGCGCGACGCGGCGCTGCGGCTGACGCTGGCCAGCGCCCAGGGCCACGTCTGCCTGCCGTTGGCGGCCTTGACCGAAGAGAGCGAGAACCCGGCCGAGGCGGGCGGCGCGGAGGCGGTTGCCAGCCTGCGCGCGAAGCTGCTCGCCAGCGGCGTGGTCGCAGAGGCGGCGCCCGCGCTGCCCCCCGGCGCCCATCCGCTGGTGCTGGATGGCGGCGACCGCCTCTACCTGCGCCGTCATTTCGACCTCGAAAACCGCCTCGCCGGCCGTCTGCGCGGGCTGGCGCGGCCGGCGGCGCTGGCGGACGCCGCCGCGCTGCGGGAGCGCGTCGGCGCCTTGCTGGACAAGCTCTTTCCGCCCCGCGACGACGGCCTGCCGGATGGCCAGAAGCTGGCTGTCGCCCAGGCGCTGCTGAGCCGGCTGATGGTCATCTCCGGCGGCCCCGGCACCGGCAAGACCACTACCGTCGCCGCCCTGCTCGGCTGCCTGCTGACGGTGGAGCCGGCGCTGCGCATCGCGCTGGCCGCGCCCACCGGCAAAGCCGCCGCCCGCATGCTGGAAGCGCTGAGGGCGCGTGCCGCTGGCCTGCCGCCCAGGTTGCGCGGCAAGCTGCCGGAAGCGGCGCACACAGTGCATCGCCTGCTGGGCGTCACCCCGGAGCCCGGCCGCTTCCGCCACCATGCCGGCAATCCGCTGGCGGTGGACGTGCTGGTGGTGGACGAAGCCTCCATGCTGGATCTGGCACTGGCCGCCCGCCTGTTCGACGCGGTGCCGTCGGGCGCGCGGGTGATCCTGCTGGGCGACAAGGACCAGCTGGCGGCGGTGGAGGCCGGCGCGGTGTTCGCCGACCTCTCCGCTCGCCGGCTGCTGCGGCCGACGACTGCCGCCGCGCTGGAGACGCTGGCCGGCATGGCGGCGGAGGCCCCGCTTGCGGCCGGCAGCGGACCGGTGCCGGCGCTGGCCGACTGCGTCGCCTGGCTGAGCGAGAGCCGCCGCTTCAGCCGCGATTCCGGCATCGGCCGCCTGGCGGCGGACATCAACCAGGGCGAGGGCGAGCGCGCCCTGCTCTGGCTGCGCGCCAACGAGGATGACGCGGTGCGCTGGCTGGAGGACGCCGCCACCCAGCCGGCTGCCGCCACGTTGGCGCGGCTGGAGGCCGGCTATGTGCCCTACCTGGAAACCTTGAAGCAGACGCTGGCCGGCGAGGCGGACGTGACCGCGCTGTTCGCCGCCTTCGACCGCTTCCGCGTGCTGGCGGCGCTGCATGAAGGCCCGCGCGGGCTGGCGGCGCTGAACGCGCATCTCGCCCGCTGGCTGCGGGCTGCGCTGGGTGGCCATGCGCAGGACAGGGGCGCCGCCTCGCCCTGGTATCCCGGCCGGCCGGTGATCGTGCTGCGCAACGACGGCCTGCTCGGGCTCTACAACGGCGACGTCGGCCTGTGCCTGCCGGACGCGGACGGCGCGCTGGCGGTGCATTTCCCCGCCGCCGGCGGTGGTTTCCGCAGCGTGGCGCCGCTGCGCCTGCCCGCTCACGACACCGCCTTCGCCCTCACGGTGCACAAGAGCCAGGGTTCGGAATTCGAGGAGGTGGCGCTGTTGCTGCCGGCCAGGCCGTCGCCGGTGCTGAGCCGGGAGCTGCTTTACACCGGGGTTACCCGCGCCGCCCGCAAACTGCAGTTGATGGGCGCCGGCCCGGTGTTCGCCGCCGCCTGCGCCCAGCCGACGCGGCGTTGGTCGGGCCTGGCGGCACGGCTGGAGGAGCAGGGGGCATCCAGTTAAGCGGTCTGGCGGAGGGTTGAGGCGGCGGATGCCGTCGGCGGGCGAGGGTGGAGCGTCTGAGATCTTGCGGTTGCCGCTCGAGCTGGGCGCGCAAGGTAGAGGCTCTGCCCCGAGGCTGCGGGTTGCGAAGCGGTCCAGACAGGTGAAGCGGCTGATTCTGGCCCCCGCTCCCCGGCTTTCCCCCGCGAGAGGGAGGGCGCGTCCCGGGCGTCATCGCTCATCTCGGCGGCATTGCGGCTGACCGGCGCCGCTGGCCATTGCTACTTCGGCTTCCGCCGCCAGGGGATGGCCGTTCAGCTTACCCACGTCAGGCCACCCCTCACGCGGCCTCCGGCTTGTCCTTGGGCAGCGGCGTGTCCGGCACCACGCTCAGGCTGTGTTCCGCCAGGTGGCCGTGGGCTCTCTGCTTGTCCCGGTACATGTCGGCGTCGGCGCGGGCGACCAGCTCCTGCGGGTCGTGGTACTCGCCCGGGCCGCTCTGGGCGATGCCAACGCTGAAGCGGATGCCGCTCAGCCGCGGGTCCTTGGTTTCGTTCAGCCGGCGGCAGAAGCCGGAGCGCGCTTCGCTGGCGGTGCAGTTCGGCAGCACGATGCAGAACTCGTCGCCGCCGTAGCGGAAGCAGCTGTCCTCGCTGCGGCAGGCGGTGGCAAGGACCTCGCCCACGGCGCGCAGCACTTCGTCGCCGTGCTTGTGGCCTTCGCGGTCGTTGATCAGCTTGAAGTCGTCGATATCGAGGTAGACCACCGTCAGCGGCTCGTCGCGGCGCTCGGCGGCGCGCATGGCGCGGGTCACGGTTTCCTCGAAGAAGCGGCGGTTGAGCACGCCGGTGAGCGGATCGGTGCGCATCCACTCTTCCAGCTGGCGGGTGCGCAGGCTCACCTTTTCTTCCAGCGAGCGGGCGTACTGGTCAGACTTGTTCTTGGCGGTCTCGATCTCGGAGACCAGGCTGCGGATGTAGGTCTCGAACACCAGGGTGATGTCGAAGTAGAAGATCTTCTCCAGCGCCTTCAGCCGCTTGCGGATCACCTTGGCCTCTTCGCCGCTGCCTTCGATCACGTTGACCAGCAGCTCGCGCAGCATCTGCACCGCGGAGAGATAGAGCTTGGGTTCGACGCCGATGCGCTTGTGCACCATGCCGATGCGCAGGCGGTTGTTCACATACTCGATGTCATAGACGCCGCCGAAGAGGTCGAGGATGTAGCGGCGCTGCACGCTGCGAAGGCGGTCCAGGGTGTCGGCGTCGCCGATCAGCAGGGAGATCTCGGCGATGTTGGTCTGCACCTTGTAGAACTCGTCGACCAGGCAGTCGAGGTGTGCCTCCACCAGGGGGCGGCAGGCGAGCAGGGCGCCTACGTCCTCTTCGCCGAAAGCCAGCAGTTCCTTGCGGTGCTCGATATCGAACTCGCTGATGCGCATCTGTTCGAGCAGCGTCTGTTCGGTCTTCTTCACGCAGGCCTCCTCCGTGACGCCCCTGCCGGAGTCCGGGTCCGATGTTGCCGGGGTATTGGGTGGTCATCGTACGCCAAACGATTGGGCCTTGTTATGCGGACTCTGCCGGAATTGAGTCTCTGCGGAAAAAGTTGGCAGCCGGCGGACGGGGCCGCCTTGCAGGCAGCGCGCGGCGATTTCGGCATATTGCTTGCTTGTTTATATAACGAGGACCTCGGTCGTCGAGGAGTTGGCGAGGTCATGGCAGGCAGTAAAGGTAAAAAATCATAAAATATCAATTAACTGCGTCTTGAAGTGCAATCTTCAGCAGGGGTTTACGTAGTGTTGTATACAAATATTCATATAAAAGCCGGGGACAGGCGTCGGGTTCACGACAGCGGCGCGCAGCCCTGGTGGAAGCGCCTCCCTGCCGAATGGCGGGAGATGACGGTGCCGCCCTTGGCATTCGATGTATTCCGCGAGGATCAGCTGGAGGCCGAGCGGGTGTTCGGCTACGACGCCGACGGCGCTGCCTGCTATTACGCCCATCGCTACCAGTTGTGGGAGGTGCGCTCGGACGATGGCGAGGAGTTCTATGAGGCGCCCTCCTATGGCGAGGCGGTAACGGCCTGGCTGCTGAGGGACGAGCGCTGGCTGATCCATCGCATCGTCCGCGTCGGCGACCAGGGGGAGGGCCAGTCCTTCTACAGCTTCAGCGAGTCGATGCCGCGATGAAGGCGCATTTCACGCGGGGCAGGATGCCCGGCTGGCGCCGCTGGCTGCTGCTGTTCGGTCTGTGCCTGGGCGCATGGTGGGGAGCGCCGGCGCAGGCGGCGGAAACCCTGAAGGTGGCAGTGATAGGTGGGGTGAAGATGAGTGGCGTGTGGGATCGCCTTGCGCCGCGCCTGCAAGCCGCCACCGGCATACCGGTGCAGGTGGTTTCCGCGGCCAACAAGGATGGCGTGGTGCCGGATTTCGCCGCCGGCCGTGCCGACCTGCTGCTGATCCACGGTGGCCGGGAAACCTACGCGCTGGAAGGCGCCGGGCTGGTCGGCCGGCAGCGGGTATGGGGCTACAACGAGCATGTCGTGGTCGGCCCGGTGGAGGACCCCGCCGGGGTCAAGGGCGCGGCCGACGGCAGCGAAGCCTTCCGCCGCATCGAGAAGGTGCGGGCGCCTTTCGTCGCCGCCCGCAACCAGGGCAGCCACGAGATCGTGCAGCACCTTTGGGAGGCGATGGGCCTGCGACCGGCGGCCGACTGGGTGGTGCTGGACGACGCCGAACGGCCACAGCAGGTGCTGCAGCTGGCGGCGCAGCGGCGCGCCTATGTGGTGGTGGGCGCGTTGCCGGTGGCTTTCGGCAAGTTGCAGGGCGACGGCATGGCAGTGCTGGTGCGGGGCGATCCGCAGATGCGCCGCGCCTACGTGGCGGCGGAGCCCGGCCCCCGGCATCCGGCTTCGCCGGAGGCGCGGGCGGGGGCCGCCCGCGTGGCGGACTGGCTGGTCTCGCCCGCCGGTCAGCGCGCGCTGGCGGAAGCGGACCAGGAGGTCGGCGGGCCGTGGATACATGGTCTGCCATGGCGGGAAGGCGAGGGCGGATGAAGTGTTTGTGCAGGGACCGGGCGGTTTGAGAGGGCTGGTTCGGTGCGGTTCTGGTTTGCATGTGAAAAGGGCGGGGCAGCAGAGGCTGCCCCGCCCTTTTTGCCTTTTTTGCCAATCACGTTGAAGTTGAGCAAGGCTTGTCTGTGCTGCTCTGGGGGCAGGCGCAACGCTCTGGACGGAACCCTGTTGCTCCCCCTGGCGGGAGAGGGAAGTTCCGCGGGCCTTCAATGCAGCGGCCCCTGCGGGGCGCCTCCTGCGGCCCTGCCCCGCAAGGGGGAGGAAGTGCTCTGTTGCGGTGAGCGGCCGTTGCCGCCTTGGCTCCACACGGGTCGCAACGGCTCCATGAGTCTTGCAGGGTGCGTGAGGCCTGCCACTTCACTGGCAGCAGGCCTCGTCCCCTGACTCAAGCCACTTTCCCCCGCCTCATCCGGCTCGCCGCCGATCCGCGAAGTCGATGTTCACCACCCGTTGTCGTCGCTCCACCAGCGACCGGGCCACCTTGCTGGTCTGCGCGCTGGCGGGGGAGGCGGGCGCATAGCCGGTCAGTGCGCTCATGCCGGCCTGGGCTGCGGCCAGCAGTTCGTGCCATTCGCGGGCGAACTCGCTGAAGCGTTGGCGGCCTTCGGTGCTGAGCGGGTCGGTGGCCGAAGAGGCTTCGCCGTCGGTTTCGCCATGCCCCTTGCGCTGGGCCATCTCGGCGATGGCGACGTTGGAGAGCTCGTTGGTGAGCTTGAGCAGGCGGTCGCGCAGCGCGAGGCTGAGGGTGTTCACCCGCACCACCGTCTGCATGCTCAGCATTGTCGTCGCCTCGCCGGGCAGGTAGCCGCACTCCTGCCACTGGCAGGCCTCGCCGTCGGTGTTGGCGCCGGCTTCCTGCCAGGCGCTGGCGCAGTCGATCTGGCTCTCCCAGCTGAGGTCGTAGGTGGCTTCCAGGGGCGGCAGGAACTCGTTTTCGAGATTGCCCGTGCCATCGCCTGCGGGAATGGTCGCTCGCATCTTCTATCTCCTCTTCGCTGTGGATGTCGCTCCTGCATGCCTGCCGCAGTGAGTCGCACCCGTTGGTGTGGACCTGACCGGTGAACCGGCGGACTGTCGTTCCATCTTCAGCGTAGAAGATGACAGGGCAGCCTGCCGTTTTGCCGAATGGCGTCGACCGGGCCGCCTTGGGTGGGTTCCGGGGCGACCCGCGCGGGCGCCAGGCAGCGTTCAGCCGGCGGGCACGAAGGCGCTGCGGCCGCTGCCGGCCTGCAGCAGTTCGACGTCGACGCGATAGAGGCGACGAATGGCGGCCGGCGACAGCACGTCGGCCGGCGGGCCGTCGGCGTCGATGCGGCCTTCATGCAGCAGCGCGACCCGGGTGGCGCAGGCGAGGGCGTGGTCCGGGTGATGGGTGGTCTTGAGGATGGCGTAGCCGTCGGCGGCCAGGCGTTCGATGCGCTCCAGCAGCCGGATCTGGTGGCCGAAATCCAGGCCGGTCACCGGCTCGTCCATCACCAGGGTGCGGGCGCCCTGGGCCAGCGCGCGGGCGATGAGCGCGAGCTGGCGCTCGCCGCCGGAGAGTTCGGTGTAGGGGCGGGCGGCCAGGGCCTGGATGCCGAGCTGGGTGAGGGCCTCTTCCACCGCCTGCAGATCGGCGGCGGCGGGCGCGGAGAAGGGGCCGTGGTGGGGTAGCCGGCCCAGCGTTACGACCTGGCGCACGGTGTAGGGAAAGGGCGCGGCGTGCGCCTGCGGCACATAGGCGAGGTGGCGGGCGAGCTGGCGCGGCGAGTGGCCCGAGAGCGGCCTGCCATTCAGCCGCACCACGCCGGCGTCCGGCTTCAGCAGGCCGAGCAGGCAGCGCAGCAGCGTGGTTTTGCCGGCGCCGTTGGCGCCCAGCAGGGCGAGGATGTCGCCCGGCGCGAGCTGCAGGTCAACGCCATCCAGGATGACGCGGCGGCCGCGGTTGAAGCCCACGCCGGCGGCTTGCAGCATGGGGTTGGGGTTCTGTTCCATCATCGGCTCCATCCTCAGTTCCAGCCTTTTCGGGCGCGGCGCAGCACCAGCAGGAAGACCGGGATGCCGAGCAGCTCGGTGACGATGCCTATGGGAATCTCTGCGCCGCCCAGGCTGCGGGCCAGCAGGTCGGCGGTGAGCAGGAAGCTTGCGCCCAGCAGCGCCGAGGCCGGCAGCAGCAGGGCGTGGCCGGGGCCGGCGAGCAGGCGGGCGACGTGCGGCACGATCAGCCCCACCCAGCCGATCATGCCGGCCATGGACACGGTGAGCGCGCCGAGCAGCGTGGCGCAGCCGATGACGCCATAGCGCACCACGCCCACCGGCACGCCCAGGGTGCGCGCCTCGTCGTCGCCCATCGCCAGCGCGTCCAGCCAGCGGCCGGCGGCGCACAGCGCGGCGATGGCCGCCGCCATCGGCAGCGCCACCCAGCCGGCGTCGCGGATATCCACCGCGGCCAGGCTGCCCATCAGCCAGATGACGATGGCCGGCAGGTCGTTGTAGGGGTCGGCGAGGTACTTCACCACCGACAGCAGCGCGGCGAACAGCGCGCCGGAAATGATGCCGCCCAGAACCAGCATCACCAGCGAACCGGCGCCGAAGCTGCGCGCCACCGCCAGCGCCACGCCCACCGCCGCCAGGCCGCAGAGGAAGGCGCTGGCCTGCACCGTCGCCCAGCTGCCGCCCATCAGCATGCCGGCGGCGGCGCCGAAAGCCGCGCCGGAGAGCACGCCCAGCAAGTTGGGCGACACCAGCGGATTGCGGAACACGCCCTGGAAGGCGGCGCCGGACACCGACAGCGCCGCGCCCACCAGGATGGCCGCCAGCACCCGCGGCAGGCGGATCTCCACCAGCAGGTTGTAGAGCAGATCCTGCCGCGCCGACTCCAGCGTCTGCCAGCCGGCCAGCCCGGCGAAGAAACGCAGGATGTCGCCGCTCTCCACCGGATAGCGGCCGGCGCCCAGCGCCAGCACGGTGGTGGCAAGCAGCAGGGTGGCCAGCGCCGGCAGCAGCAGCGATCTGCCGCGATGTCTATCGGACGTCATAGGCCGGGCTTCGCTGGCAGGCGTGGGGGAGGTGAGTTGTGTATCCATGGACATAGCGATGGGCGCGATGACGGAGGCCGTTGCAAGTGCGGTGCCATGTCCGTCTTGCTGGGCGTCGTTCAGCTTTGTTCAAGCGATTGGTCGGTAATCCGACATTTATTATGTAGTAATGTAAACAAAATGGGCGCTTGTGACAGACCTCGGATGCTTGAGGTTTGAAGGAGTTGCCCGGCTGGAGCGGTTTCGCCCAGGGCTATTACTGTTGGTATATAAATTGCCCGCGAGAGCCGTCCTCGCCCTTGTTTCCCGGCCCTGCCCCCGACCCGGGCCGTTTCCAGACGGAGAACCACGAACACCATGAGTCGCCTTTCCCTCCGGGGCCGCCTGCGCCGCCCCGCTGTCCTCGCTTTGCCTGCGCTGCTTGCCGCATTCCTGCTCAAACCTGCCTGGGCGGATGAAACCGTGCTGGCGCCGGTTACCGTGACCGCTTCCGACGACAGCCTGGAAGCTACCGGCGAGGCCGGCGCCGGCTTCCGCGCCGACAAGGTGCAGCTCGGCCCGCTGGGCGAGCGCAAGGTGCTGGACACGCCCTACTCGGTGAGCGTGGTCAGCAGCGTGATGATCGACAACTCCCTCTCCAGCTCGCTGGTGGACATCCTGAAGTACCTGCCCTCGGCGCAGATGGAAGCGCGCGGCGGCCTGGACGTGGGCCGGCCGCAGACCCGCGGTTTCCAGTCCGATGTGGTCGCCAACAACCATATCGACGGCTTCAACGTCGCCGGCACCACCGCCTACCCGATGGAGCTGTTCGAGCGGGTGGAGGTGATCGCCAGCCTCACCGGCGCGCTCTACGGCCCGGCCAGCCCGGCGGGCAACTTCAACTTCGTCAGCAAGCGGCCCACCGATGTGCCGCTGCGCCGCATCACCCTGGGCTACGGCAGCGGCGATCTGGCCAAGGTGCATGCCGACTTCGGCGGCCGCATCGGCGAAACCGGCGCCATCGGCTACCGCGTCAACCTGCTGCATGAGGAAGGCGAGGGCTATGTGCGCCACAGCGAGCAGCGCCGCGACCTCGCCGGCCTCGCGGTCGATCTGCAGTTCAGCCCGGACACCGTGCTGGAGTTGAACGCCAGCCACTATGAATTCGAGAAGATGGGTTATCCCGGCGGTTTCGCGTATACCGCAGACCGTCAGCTACCGGATGCGCCCGATCCCGCCAGGGCCGGCTTCGGCATCGCCGACGCAGGCCTGGATCTGCGCACCGATGGCGGCAGCGCGCTGCTCAAGCATCGCTTCAACGACGACTGGCGCATCTCGCTGGGCGTGTCGCGGCAGATCGTGGATCGCGGCTTCACCTATCCCACCCACACCCTGACCAGCGATTCCGGCAACTACACCACCGCGGTCGGCGTCAGCACCGCCGGCCGTTTCACCATCAACAGCAACCAGCTGACGGCGAATGGCAAGGTCCGCACCGGCAGCGTCGGCCACGAGCTGGTGCTGGGCACCATCGGCTACACCTGGGACGTGTTCTCCGCCCGTGCTGCCAGCACCCCCTACAACTACGCTGGCGCCAACATCCATGATCCATTGGTGCACCAGGGCGCCGACTGGTCCACCGGCGGCAGCCGCTATCACGCCAGCAGCACCTGGCAGCAGTCCGTCATCATCGGCGACACGATGACCTTCAACGAGCGCTGGTCGCTGCTGGCGGTGGCCAGCTACAGCTGGCTGCACTCGCGCATCTACAACCTGGCCGGCAGAACCACTTCCGCCTATGACGACGAGGACGTCAGCCCGACGGTGGCGCTGATGTACAAGCCGCGGCCGGACATGACCACCTATGTGGCCTATGCCGATAGCCTGCAGCCGGGCGACATCGCGCCGACCTCTGGCGTTTCCAACCCGGGTGAGGCGCTGGCGCCCTACCGCAGCCAGCAGGTGGAAGCCGGCTTCAAGTGGCGTGCCGGCGGCATGGATACCGCGGTGGCGCTGTTCCGCAGCGAGCGCCCCTTCGCCTATACCGGCGCGGACAACGTGTTCAAGGAACAGGGCCTGCAGGTGAACCACGGCCTGGAGCTGACCGCCAGCGGCGAGCTGGTGGATGGCCTGGCCCTGTACGGCGGCGTCACCTTCCTCGATCCGCAGCTGCGCGACACCTCGCTGGCGGCCACCGAGGACAAGCGGGTGGTCGGCGTGCCCAAGGTGCAGGCCAACCTGCTGGCGGAATACCGCGTTGCCGCGCTACCCGGCCTGGTGCTCAGCGGCAACATCCACCACACCGGCAAGCGTGCCGCCAACGACACCAACAGCACCTGGGCCGATGCCTACATCACGCTGGACCTGGGCGCGCGCTACACCAGCAAGCTGATGGGCAAGACCGCGGTGTGGCGGCTGGCGGTGAACAACGTCACCGACGAACGCTACTGGGCCTCCATCTTCCCCGGCAGCATCAACGGCACCAACAGCAGAGCCAGCGCCTTCCTCGGCTCGCCGCGCGAAGTCCGCGCCAGCGTCAGCTTCGATCTGTGAGGCCGCCATGCACGCAAAACTGATCGACTGGCAGCTGCTGATGCAACTCACCTGGCCGCCCACTATCGGCCGCGCCGCGATGTGGGACGGCTTCGCCCGCCGCTACGACGGCTACGCCCGGCTGAGCGAACCCTATGTGGCACCCCAGCTCGCCGCCCTGGCGCTGCAGCCGGGCGAGACCCTGCTGGACGTCGGCGCCGGCCCCGGCCGGCTGGCGATTCCCGCCGCATTGCAGGGCGCGAAGGTGACCGCGCTGGATGTCTCCGCCTCCATGCTGGGCGAGCTGCAGCGCAACGCCCAGGCCGCCGGCGCCGGCAACATCGACACGGTGGAGCTGGCCTGGGAAGACGTGCGCCCCGGCGACAACCTGCAGCCGCATGACGTGGTGCTGCTGTCGCGCTCGCCGGCGATGCGCGACCTTGCCAAGGTGGATGCGCTGGCGCGGCGGGCCGCCTACGTCATGGTCTATTCCGGCCGCAGCCTGAAATCCTTCCATGATGAGCTGGTGGCTGGCATAGAGCCGGCGCCGCCGGTGCAGGAGCGGCCGGGGCTGATGTCCTACGTGCTGGTGTTCAACCAGTTGATCGACATGGGCATAGAGGCGCATGTCGACTACCTGCCGGACGGCTTCGACAAGTGGTACCCGGACGAGGATGCGGCGGTGGCGGACTTCGCCTGGCTGGACCTGCCCGCCGGCAGCGAGGCGCGCTTCCGCGCCAACCTCGCGCCCTGGCTGCAGCCGGAGGCCGGCGGGCTGCGGCTGAAGATCGAAACGCGCACCGCCGTCGTCTGGTGGCGCAAGTGAGCGCGGGCGGCATGCACGGCATGAGGATGGATGCCCGCCGCCGCCGGCTGTGCGGCGCGCTGCTCGGCGGCGCGGCGCT
This sequence comes from Azoarcus sp. TTM-91, assembly GCF_012911025.1. Taxonomy (GTDB): domain Bacteria; phylum Pseudomonadota; class Gammaproteobacteria; order Burkholderiales; family Rhodocyclaceae; genus Azoarcus. Next base: position 46,295 of record NZ_WUEI01000009.1, read on the forward strand.
GCTGGCGCTGCGGCCGGCGGGTGCCGCCGCCACCCGCACGGTCACCTACTACGGCGACCGCCGGCTGCAGCTGCCGGCGCAGGTGGAGCGCATCGCCACCAGCTGGGAAGCGCAGAACGCCATCATCGCCATGCTGGGCTTCGGCGACCGCATCGTCGCCACCACCCGCATCGTGCGCGACATGCCGGTGTTCCGCCGCTTCGTGCCCGGCATCGCCAATGCCGCGCTGGCCGGGGCTGGCGGCGACCTCAACGTCGAGGAGCTGATGCGGCTGAAGCCGGACGTGCTGTTCGCCTCCGCTGGCCTGCCGCAGCTGCGGCAGGAGCAGCTGGAGCGCGCCGGCATCGCGGTGGCGGTGTTCCGCAGCAACTCGCTGGCGGCGCTGGTCGAGCGCACCCTGGTCACCGGCGAAATCCTCGGCGCCGAGGCTCTGCGCCAGGCGCAGGACTACCGCGACTACTTCGAGGCCAACGTCGCCCGCGTCGCCGCTGCCCTGGCCAAGGTGCCGCAGGCCAGCCGGATGAAGGTCTATCACGCCGTCGGCGACCCGCTCAGCACCTCCAGCCGGCCCTCGCTGAACCAGGACTGGATGGACTTGGGCGGCGCGGTGAACGTGGCCGAGCACTGGTTCCAGGGCGGTCCGGCCACCGCCAAGGTGTCGCTGGAGCAGATCTACGCCGCCGACCCGGACGTGATCGTGGCGATGACCGCGCGCGACGCCGAGAGCATGCGCAGCGAACCGCGCTGGCGCGGCCTGCGCGCGGTGCGCCAGGGCCGCGTCCACGCCAATCCGCGCGGCATGTTCTGGTGGTCGCGCGAAACCTCGGAGCAGGCGCTGCAGTTCCTGTGGCTGGCGAAAACGCTGTACCCGGACGCCCTCGCCGAGGTGGACATGAAGCAGGAGACGCGCGACTTCTACCGCCGCTTCTACGGCTATCGGCTGGAGGACGGCGACGTCGCCGAATTCCTGCAGCCCACCAGCTGAGGCCGGTGCCGGCGGTTGCGCAGCGCCGGTGGCGGCAGGTAGCACACCCGCGCGCCGCGGCCGGCGCGGGTGTGCAGCAGCTGTTCGGAGACGGTTTCCAGCCAGTGCCACAGCGCCAGCGCCGCATCGGTGGGCAGGGCGGCGCGGCGCATGGCCTTGCAGGCGCAGGCCAGCCACAGCCGCCGGGTTTCCTCCGGGTAGCGCAGGCGCAGGCCGGCGAGCAGGGGATGTTCGGCGGCGGGCAGCGCCACCGGCACCGCCAGCACCGCTGCCACCGCGCGGATGCGCGCCAGGCGCTGAGCCGGCGTGGCGGGAAGGCGGCCGGCGAAGCACTCGGCGCCCAGCAGCGCATGCAGATGCAGGCTGAAGCGCAGCAGCAAGCGCTGGTTCAGCGCCAGCCGGGGAGGGGCGGACAGCGCGCCCGGTCGGCAGCCGCCGGCGGAAGGGCTGTGTGGGTGAGGACCACGGTAGTCGCACATGACATCGCTCCCATCGGCACTGTCGCCGTCTGCCACGCAAGGGCGATGCCAGCGGCCCTGGCGGCGCGCACCTGCCGTTCGCCGGGAGCCATCCTCAGGGCAAGCGGGTGGATTGTGGGAGACAGCACATTTTTATATGTTCATATGTAAACAATAAAACAAATCGCCCCTTTCTTTTCCGCAGCCGCCGGCTACCGTCGAGAAGTCCGGCAACCTGCCGTTTCTGAATGATTTTCCGCAGATTCTTGCAGGGGGCTTTCCACTCATCGCCAGGGACTATGTCGAATTTAGTAGATGGGCACATATATTGCGCAAGGGCTGCGGCCCGTGGTCGTGCCCGACCGCCGGCGCCATTCGCCATTTCCGTTGGAGGCCGCATGCTTTCCTTCTTCACCAGCGCCCCGGGGCGCGTCGTCCGCCGCCGCCAAGGCGCCCTCGCCCTGCTGGCCACGCTGGCCTGCGGTCTCCTGCTGGCGGCGTTGCCGGCGCAGGCACGCGAGATCACCGACATGCTGGGGCGCAAGGTCGAGGTGCCTGAACGCATCCAGCGCGTGCTGGGCACCTCCCCGCCCCTGACCGCCCTGTTGATGGTGCTGGCGCCGGATACCCTGCTTGCGCTCAATCTGCCGCCGCAGCCCGGTGATGAGCGATTCCTGCCGGCCGGCGTTCCGCAGCTGCCCCAGATCGGCAGCATGCTGGGGCACGGCGTCAATGGCGCGACGATGAACGCGGAGACGATCCTGGCCCTCAAGCCGGACGTGGCGCTGGCCTGGGGGGGCGAAATCTCCATGTCCAACGTGGATAACATCGTCCGCCAGTTCGAGCGCATCGGCGTGCCGGTGCTGTTCGTCAATGTCGACACCCTGGCCGACTGGCGGCGCGCCTTCGATTTCGTCGGCAGCCTGCTCGGCCGCGGCGAGCGCGCCGCGCAGCTGGGCGGCGAGGTGCAGGCGGCGCTGGACAAGGTGCAGGCAGCGGTCGCGGACGTGCCGGCGGCGCGGCGCACCCGGGTGTATTACGCCCAGGGCGCGGACGGCCTCAGCACCGAGTGCAGCGAGTCCTTCCATGTCGAGCCCATTGCGCTGGCCGGCGGTTACAACGTCCATCGCTGCAAGCCCAGTTCCCATGTGGGCATGGAGAAGGTGAGCCTGGAGCAGGTACTGGCCTGGGACCCGGACGTGATCATCGTGCAGGACCGCGCCTTCCTCGCCCGCCTGGGCGCCGACGGCCCTTGGCGCAAGGTGCGCGCGGTGCGCGAAGGCCGGGTGCTGCTGGTGCCGCGCACGCCGATGAACTGGCTGGACCGGCCGCCCTCCTTCATGCGCGCGCTGGGCATCCAGTGGCTGGCGAACCGTTTCTACCCCCACCGCTTCCCGGTCGACCTCGCCGCCACCACCCGCGATTTCTACCAGCGCTTCTATGGCGTGGAGCCGGATCCGGCGCAAATCGCCCAGTGGCTGGCGACGCCCGTGCTGGGCACGGATGCCGGGGCCATGGCGCCCGCCCCGGGAGCAATCCCCACCGCTGCGCCGGAAGGCGGCATGCATCACAACCACGGTCAGCACTGAGCGGCCACCGATGGGGCGGGCCAGCGGTCCGCCCCGGGCTTGAACCACGGAGTTCCACCATGTCTTCAGTCATTGCCCGCCGGGCCCGCCCGGTTGGCCGGGTGCTGTCGCGCCTTGCGCGCGCCGGGGCCTGTCCGCCGTCCTCTCCTCCGGCTGCTTCCCGCATGGGGCTGAGCCCGCGCCTGCTGGCCTGGCTGATTGCCGCCGCCCTGCCGCCTTTTGTCACCCCGGCCGCCGCCCAGACCATGCTGGCGCCGGTGGTGGTGGAGGCCGAGGCGGAGAACACGCCGCCCGTTTCCGCCTGGTACGAACCGGAGCGGGACAACGCCGCCACCCTCTACCGCGTCGGCGAGGAGGGTCTGGCGCTGTTCGGCGCACCGGGCGCCACCAACCCCTACACCATGATTTCCGAGCTGCCCGGCGCCAAGGTGGAAACGCTGGATGCCTACGGCCTGGCCAACCTCCAGGGCGGCAACAAGGGCCTGCGGGTGCGTGGCGAAGTTGCCTCCCACGGCGCCAACGGCACGCTGGAAGGCCTGCCGCTGAACGGGCCGGGACCGGGGCCGGGCTACCTCTTCCTGGTGGACGCGGAGAACGTCGCCGGCGTGTCGCTCGGCCAGGGGCCCGTTCCTTCGGACCGCTTCAGCCTGTACAACACCGCCGGTTCGCTGGACACCCGGCTGCTGTGGCCGAAAGAGAGATTCGGCGGCAGCGCCTCCTTCAGCTATGGTTCGGAGAACTTCCGCCGCCTGTTCGCCCGGGTGGATAGCGGCCGCCTGGCAGATGGCACCGCCTTCTTCGTCTCCGCCTCCACCACCGCGGCGGACAAGTGGCGCGGCTCCGGCAACGCCCCCGACCACCGCGACACCTTCGCCGCCGGCCTGGACCGCAGCTTCGGCGCGCTGGATGTCCGCCTCTTCGTCGCCCACAGCGACATGGCGCAGGACAACTACCGCGGCCTCACCTACGAGCAGGCGCGCAACCTGTCCGACTACTGGGACTACGACTACGCCAAGTCGCCCGGCGGCACCACCAACGTCCAGCGCGCCAACTGGCAGGGCTACAACCGCCAGGAGTTCGAGACCACCGCCGCGCTGGCGGAAATCGTCTATCGCTTCGACGACCTCACCCGCCTCACCGTCAAACCCTTCTACATGAAGGAAAAGGGCTGGTACCTGTTCGGCCAGCCCAACGGCCAGGTGCGCAAGTGGCTGCTGGACCACGACTGGTACGGCGTGAACACCGAGCTGCAGACCCGCGCCGCCGACACCGACTTCAAGTTCGGCTATGCCTACGTCTCCATGGAGCCGCCGGGGCCGCCGACGCAGTGGAAGCAGTACCTGCCCAACAACAGCGGCGGGCTCAGCTTCAACAGCTGGTCCATGCTGGCCGACGTCGAGCGCCGCCACGACCTGCACTCGGTGTTCGCCAGCGCCGAGCACCGTTTCGACGCGCTGAAGGTGAAGGGCGGCCTGCGCTACGTGCAGGACATCCTGCCCGCGCTGGACTTCCACAACACCGCCGGCGTCGGTGACGTCTCCTATGGCGATGCGCTGGACCAGTCCACTGGCGTCAACGCCACCCGCAGCGTCAAGAGCCGCCGGCTGGATGCCTGGCTGCCCTACCTCGGCGTGAGCTACGCCCTGTCGCCGGCGGTGGAGCTGAAGGCGGCGGTCGGCCGCAACTTCGGCGCGCCCTCCTTCGACGTCTGGAACTCCGGCCCGCCCACCGGCATGAGCTCGCAGCAGCTGTGGAACGAGATGGAGCTGGAACTGGCCGACTCCCTGGACATCGGCGCCCGCTTCGACTTCGGCAGCGGTTACCTGGAGCCCGCGCTGTACTACACCAAGTACAGCAACAAGGCCGTCACCTTCTATGACGCGGCGCTGGGCGCCTCCTACACCCAGAACGTCGCCAAGGCGCACCAGATCGGCCTGCAGCTGGCCGGCGGCTGGCAGCCGATGCGCTCGCTCAGCCTCTTCGGCAGCCTCAACTGGGGCCGCTCCGAGTTCGACGAGGACATCCGCAGCGCCGCCAGCAGCGTGCGCCAGACCAAGGGCCAGCAACTGCCCGACGTGCCGGCGCTCACCGCCAGCCTGGGCGCCGCCTGGCGCTACGGCCCCTATACCTTGTCGCCGGTGGTGCACTACACCGCCAGCCGCTACGCCAACGTCGAGCGCACCGAGAAGGTGCCGGGCTACAGCACCACCAACGTCGACCTGTCCTGGCGCGGCCGCAGCAGCTGGGGCGGGCTCACCGCCACGCTGTCGGTCATCAACCTCTTCGATCGCCGCTACATCGGCTACATCAGCGCCAACGAGCTGACCAGCCCCGGCGGCACCACCTACTACCCCGGCGCGCCGCGCACCGTGGTGGCCAAGGTGGGGGTGGAGTTCTGAGGGCGATGCTGCGGTGGCTGAGGCGCTGATTTCCGGGACGCCTGCCCGCCAGGGCGGCAACGGAGCGTGTCACGGCATTGCCGGCTTGAGAGCCTGAATAAATGGCCGGCTGCAGATGGCGCCGGCCGTTTTCATCGCCGCCTGCCGGGTGAGGCGGGCGCAGCGCGGCTTCAGAGCTCGGTGAACACCGCTTCCGCCGACAGGCGTGATTTCGGCAGCTTGGCGTTGAAGTCCTCCGCCGCGCGGTAACCCAGGCCGACCACCACCACGCTGGTAAGGCCGCGGGCGCGCAGGCCCAGCTCGGCGTCCAGCAGGCGCGGATCGAAGCCTTCCATCGGGCAGGCGTCGATCTCCAGCGCCGCCGCGCCCAGCAGCAGGGTGCCGAGGGCGAGATAGACCTGCTTCTCCATCCAGTGCTGGGTGTCCTTATGGTCGAAGCGGTGCAGGTTCACATAGCCGCTGCGGCCGTTGTGCTGGCCGGCCTTGGCTTCCGGGGTAGCGAAGCGGCCATCCTTGTCCTCCTGCTCCAGCAGCGCGGCGAGGTGGGTTTCGTCGAAGGCGGTGCGGGCGCACAGCACGATGACGTGGGAGGCATTCAGGATCTTGGACTCGTTGTAGGCGTAGCCCGGCTGGGTGCCCTTGGCGACGCGCGCCTTGGCCTCGTCGCTGGCGGCGACGACGAAATGCCAGGGCTGGGAATTGACCGAGGACGGGCTGTGGCGCAGCAGCTCGCGCAGCTGGGCGAACTGTTCCGCCGGAATCTTGCGGCTGGGGTCGAAAGCCTTGGTGGTGTAGCGGGCCTTGGCAAAGCTGAGGACGTTCATCTGTGGCTCCAGTGAGATGGGATGGTTGCAGGGGCTTGCGGAAAGACTTGAAAGCCAGGATCGCGCGATAGGCGGAAGACGGCCGTTGGCCGCCATTCTCGGTGTTCGGCGCCAACGGGAAAACCTCCTCGCGGCAGAAGCACTTTCAAGTCGCATTTGAAAATGGGGGCCTTAGAGGTCCGCTCGCCGCCAAAGAGAAAGGGCGCCCGAAGCGCCCTTTGTTCCGTGCGCGCATCGCCGGATCAGGCCGGCACGCCCAGGATCACGTTGGAGGCCTTGATCACCGCGGTGACGGCCACGCCGGGCTTGAGGCCAAGCTCGCCCGCCGCATCCTTGGTGACTACCGCCGCGACCTCGGTGCCACCCGGCAGGCTGATCAGCACTTCCGAATTCACCGCGCCGTTCTCCACCGCTTTGACGGTGCCGCGGAGGCAGTTGCGCGCCGACAGTGTCACGCCGCTGCTGTCGGTCATCAGCATCACCCAGGGCGCTTTGACCAGCGCCATCACCTCCTTTCCCTCCGCCAGCGCCAGCGTGTTCACGCTCTCCATGGTGACGATGGCGATCAGGGCGTCGCCGCCGCCGAGGGCGATCTCCACCTCGGCATTGACCGTGCCGGGCCGCAGGGCGCTGATGTTGCCCTTGAAAACGTTGCGGGCGCTGACCTTCATGGATGGCTCCTTACGGGACTTTGCAGGATTCGAGACACGCTGTATTGTTTGCTACATAGATTTGTCGCGGGGGCGACAGGCTGTGTGGCCATTTCCGGCCGACGAGAAGATAGTTCTTTCGTTTGTAGCCCCACAACCATAGAGAAAGCCGTTTTGGCACGGAAATGGCTTTATATGTCGGAGATACCATAATGCCTGCGCGCCCCATGACTGCTACCCGTTTCCTCGCCCGCATGTCCCTCGAGACCGAGGTGGGCACCGCCCTTTCCGATACCCGCATCCGCCTGCTGGAAGAGATAGGCCGGAAGGGGTCCATCAACCAGGCGGCGAAGGCGGTGCCCTTGTCGTACAAGGCAGCCTGGGATGCCATCGACACCATGAACAACCTGGCGCCGGAGCCGCTGGTGGTCCGGGTTACCGGCGGCCGCCAGGGCGGCGGCACCCAGCTCACCGAGTACGGCCGCCGCATCGTCGCCATGTACCGGGCGCTGGAGATCGAATACCAGGCGGCGCTCGACCGCCTCTCCGAGCGCCTCAACGACGTTGGCGGCGGCGACATCCAGGCCTTCCAGAAGCTGATGCACAGCATGAGCATGAAGACCAGCGCCCGCAACCAGTTCGCCGGCATCGTCACCGGCCTGCGCGACGGCGGCGTGGATTACGAGGTGCGCCTGCGGCTGGACCCCAGGCACGAGATCACCTCGGTCATCACCAAGGCCAGCGCGGAGAACCTCAACCTGCAGATCGGCAAGGAGGTGTTCGCGATGGTGAAGTCCTCCTCGGTGATGCTGGCGGTGGACAAGGGCATGAAACTCACCGCCCGCAACCAGCTGTGGGGCGAGGTGGTGGCGGTGCATGAAGGCCCGGTGAACAACGAGGTCACCCTGCAGCTGCCATCCGGCCGCAATGTCACCGCCGTGGTCACCCAGGACAGCTGCACCGCGCTGGGCATCGAGGTGGGCACCGAGGCCTGCGCCTTCTTCAAGTCCTCCAGCGTGATTCTGGCCGCCTACGACTGATTCCTTCCGCTTTCCTTCCAACGTCTTTCGGAGTTCCAACATGCGTCTGCCGCTGTCCCGCCTGCTCGCCGCCCTCGGCGCCGGTTTCATCGCTTGTGCCGCCCACGCCGCTGAAGTCCAGATCGCCGTGGCCGCCAACTTCACCGCGCCCATCAAGGAGATCGCCGCCGAGTTCGAGAAGGACACCGGCCACAAGGTCGTCGCCTCCTTCGGCCCTACCGGCGGCTTCTACACCCAGATCAAGAACGGCGCGCCCTTCGAAGTCTTCTTCGCCGCCGACGACACCACGCCGGAAAAGCTGGAGAAGGAAGGCGACACGGTGGCCGGTTCGCGCTGGACCTACGCGGTGGGCAAGCTGGTGCTGTGGTCCGCCACACCGGGCTATGTGGATGACAAGGGCGAAGTGCTGAAGAAGAACGAGTTCAAGCACCTTTCCATTGGCAACCCCAAGACCGCGCCGTATGGCCTGGCCGGCATCCAGGCCATGGAGAAACTGGGCCTGGCCGAAGCGATCAAGCCCAAGCTGGTCGAAGGCAGCAACATCACCCAGGCCTACCAGTTCGTCGCCACCGGCAATGCCGAGCTGGGCTTCGTCGCCCTGTCCCAGGTCTACAAGGATGGCAAGATCACCGGCGGTTCCGCCTGGATCGTGCCCGCCAACCTGTACGAGCCGATCAAGCAGGATGCCGTCATCCTCAGCAAGGGCAAGGACAACCCCGCCGCCAAGGCGCTGGCCGATTACCTGAAGGGGCCGAAGGCCATCGCGGTGATCAAGGCCTACGGCTACGATCTGTAATACCGCGGCAGGCAGGGAAGGTCGGCGATGCCATTGACCGGACTCGATCTATCCGCCATCTGGCTGACGCTGGAACTGGCTTCGCTGACGACCGCGCTGCTGCTGCTGATCGGCACGCCCATCTCCTGGTGGCTGGCGCGTACCCGTTCGCGGCTGAAGGGGCCGGTGGGCGCGGTGGTGGCGCTGCCGCTGGTGCTGCCGCCCACCGTGATCGGCTTCTACCTGCTGGTGACCATGGGGCCCAACGGCCCCATCGGGCACTTCACCCAGTCGCTGGGGTTGGGCGTGCTGCCCTTCACCTTCGCCGGCCTGGTCGTCGGCTCGGTGTTCTACTCCATGCCCTTCGTGGTGCAGCCGCTGCAGAACGCCTTCGAGGCCATAGGCGACCGTCCGCTGGAGGTGGCCGCCACGCTGCGCGCCAGCCCGTGGGACCGTTTCTTCACCGTGGTGCTGCCGCTGGCCCGCCCCGGCTTCGTCACCGCCGCCATCCTCGGCTTCGCCCATACCGTGGGCGAGTTCGGCGTGGTGCTGATGATAGGCGGCAACATTCCCGACAAGACCCGCACCGTGTCCGTCCAGATCTTCGACCATGTCGAGGCGATGGAATATGCCCAGGCCCATTGGCTGGCCGGCGGCATGGTGGTGTTCTCCTTCTTCGTGCTGCTCGCTCTCTACTCCAGCCGGCGCTTCAAGCCCGCGCTGGGATGAGCGGGCGGAGAACCGTAATGAATGCAGCCCTGGAACCCGCCCTCGCCCAGCAGGCTGGCGGCGAGCGCGCCATCCGCGCGCGCTTCCGGGTCGACTACGCCGGCTTCGCGCTGGATGTCGACCTCACCCTGCCCGGCCACGGTGTCACCGCGCTGTTCGGCCATTCCGGCTCCGGCAAGACCACCTGCCTGCGCTGCGTGGCCGGACTGGAGCGGGCGCAGGAAGGGCGCCTGGAGATCAACGGCGAGCTGTGGCAGGACACCGCCGCCGGCGTTTTCCTGCCCACCCACAAGCGGCCGCTGGGCTATGTGTTCCAGGAGGCCAGCCTGTTCCCCCACCTATCGGTGCGGCGCAACCTGGAGTACGGCATGCGCCGCGCCGGTGCGCTGGAAGACCGGCGGGCCTGGGACCAGGCGATGGAGTTGCTCGGCATCGCCCACCTGCTGGACCGCATGCCGGACCGCCTGTCCGGCGGCGAGCGCCAGCGCGTCGGCATCGCCCGCGCGCTGCTGACGCGGCCGCGCCTGCTGCTGATGGACGAGCCGCTGGCGGCGCTGGACCTCAAGCGCAAGAGCGAGATCCTGCCCTACCTCGAACGCCTGCATGACGAGCTGGACATCCCGCTGCTCTACGTCAGCCATTCGCCGGACGAAGTAGCGCGGCTGGCCGACCATGTGGTGCTGCTGGACCAGGGCAAGGTGGTAGCGCAAGGCCCGCTGGTGGATACGCTGGCGCGGCTGGACCTGCCGACTGCCTTCACCGAGGACGCCGGCGTGGTCATCGAGTCGGTGGTGGCCGAGCATGACGACGGCTATCACCTCACCCGGCTGGACTTCCCCGGCGGCAATGTGATGGTGGCCCGCCGGCCGGAGGCGCTGGGGCGCAAGCTGCGCTTCCGTGTACATGCGCGCGACGTCAGCCTGGCGGTGGCGCGGCTGGAAGGCAGCACCATCACCAACCTGTTGCCGGTGCTGGTGACCGACCTGGCGGAGGCTGATACGCCGGCACACGTACTGGTGCGGCTGGACGCGGAAGGTACTCCGCTGCTGGCGCGCATCACCCGCCGCTCGGCGGACCAGCTGCGGGTGGGCGTGGGCCGGCGCATGTGGGCGCAGATCAAGACGGTGGCGCTGCTGGGCTGAGGCGGCGGGGCTTCCGTCATCTTGCGGGTGCCGCGCGGCGCCGGTGGGCCGGGGGTCAGCGCTGGTCGTCGGTTGGCCCCGCCGCTCGCTCGGTCGCATCTATCACCATCCAGCCCAGCAGGTCGCCCAGGCAGGCGTGGATGGCGTCGGCATTCACCCGCTGCAGCTTGCGGTCCTCGGTGCCGAGGTCGAAGCGGCCCTGCTCCTCCCACAACTCCATGATCTGGTAGCGCGGCAGCAGCGCCACGTCTTCCTGCCGCGACGCCCACCACAGGTAGCCGCGGTAGGGGCGGAAGTTGGCCAGCAGGTCGGAGTAAGGGCCGTACTGCATGTCCATCAGCATCACGTCGATATTGCGGCCGCGCAGGGTTTTCAGCGCGCGGGAAACGGCGCGGCCGAATTCCTGCAGCGAGGTGTTGCGCACCGCGTCGGCGGAGCCGGTCTGCCACACCACCAGGTCCGGCTTGCGGGCGATCACCTCCGGCTGCAGGCCGCGCACCATCTGGGTGGCGGTCTGGCCGGGCTGGGACAGCACCTCCACCTCTAGCGCCACGCCCGGATAGCGTTCCGCCAGGCGGGCGCGCAGATGGGCCGGATAGGCTTGGTCAGTGCCGCTGGTGCCGGCGCCGGCGGTGGACCGGGTGCCCCACACCAGCACCTTCAGCCGCTTACCGTTCAGCGCCTTGGCCACGTTGCGCAGCGGCGGGTTGTGCTGCAGCAGCCCGGTAGGCACGCCGCAAGGCGCCTCCGCCACCACCGCGGCGGCCGGGTCGTTGCCGGCCAGGGCGCAGGCGGTGCCGGAGACCAGCAGCAGGCTGCCCGCCAAGGCGCGGAGACGGTGGCGCCAGCGAAGGCGGCACGAGCTTGGGGAGAGGATCTGCAGGCGCAAACTCATCGGGCTTTGGCCTCCTTGGACGTGGCTGCCATCCTTGCGGCGCGGGCGGTGTACCAGCACAGAACATACGCGAGCCCCACCATCGCGCCAATGCCCGCAACGCTGACCGCCAGCTGCAGCCCCAGGCTGCCGCCGAACTCGATCAGCACCAGGTAGGCGGCGAAGGACAGGAAGATGCCGAGGCAGAACACCTCCAGCGCCTTGCGCCCGCAGATCAGCGCCGGCCAGGCCCAGCGGCTGTGCAGGAAGGCGGCGTGGCGCGGGATCAGCCGCATCGCCAGGTGGGCGAGGGCGAGGAAGTGCAGCAGGCGCAGTACGTCCAGGCTGGTCTTGTCTATCGGGTACATCCACTCCGCCAGCGCCTCCGGCACCCAGCGCTCCAGCGCCGGCAGCTGCCAGCTGGCGACGATGAGGCCGGCCAGCAACAGGTAGAGCACCGCCGCCACGTCCAGCGGCCGCCGCCAGCGCGCCAGGCCTTGCAGCACCTCAGGTCGCAGCGCGCACACCGCGCCGAGCACAAACAGGAACTGCCAGGCGAAGGGATTGAAGAACCAGCCGCTGCCGGGCGGGTAGGCGGGCAGGTTGATGCCGGTGAGCCGCACCAGCACGAACAGCGCCGCCGACAGGCCGAAGGCCCAGCCCGGCCGGCGCAGCAGCAGCCACAGCAGCGGCGGGAACACGCCCAGCAGGACGATGTACATCGGCAGCACGTCCATGTTGGCCGGGCGGAATTCCAGCAACAGCGCCTCCAGCAGCGCCAGGTGGGGGGCGTCCAGCAAGCGGGTGACGTTCATTTCCTCCATGTACATCGGGTTGCCGAAGCGCTCCGCCACGTAGCCGATCTGGGCGGTGTAGAACAGGAAGAGGATGAGATGGGCAACATAGAGCTGCCAGCAGCGCCGCCACACGTGCAGGGTGGTGAAGCCGAAGCCCTGCTGCAGCATCGGCCGGCGGTAGGCCAGCGCGGCGGAATAGCCGGAGATGAAGACGAAGATCTCGGTGGCGTCGGAGAAGCCGAAGTTGCGCGAAGTCAGCCAGCTGAAGTCGTTGTTCGGGATGTGATTGAGGAAGATCCACCACAGCGCCAGGCCGCGGAAGAAATCCAGGCGCAGGTCGCGTGAGGGGGAGGGCGGTGGCAGTGCGGTCATCGGCGGGCGGTGGTCATCGGCAGGCCAGCCGCCGACGCTCGGTTAAACTAGGGTCGTTCCTCAAGACCGAATGGCCCTTCCCATGGTTCAGATCAGCATCGTTCCGGTGACCCCTTTCGAGCAGAACTGCAGCATCGTCTGGTGCGAGAAAACGCGCAGGGCGGCGGTGGTGGATCCCGGCGGCGACGTGGAGCGCATCCGCGCCGCGGTGGAAAAGCTGGGCGTGACGGTGGAGAAGATCCTCATCACCCACGGCCACATCGATCACGCCGGCGGCACCGCCCGGTTGGCGCGCGAACTCGGCGTGCCGGTGGAAGGGCCGCAGGAGGAGGACCGCTTCTGGATCGAGGGCATGCCGCAGCAGAGCAAGATGTTCGGCTTCCCCGACGTGGAGGTGTTCGAGCCGGCGCGCTGGCTGCACGACGGCGACACGGTGACGGTGGGCGAGGAAACGCTGCAGGTCATCCACGCGCCCGGCCACACGCCTGGCCATGTGGTGTTCTTCCATCCGCAGTCGCGGCTGGCCATCGTCGGCGACGTGCTGTTCGCCGGCTCCATCGGCCGCACCGATTTCCCGCGCGGCGATCATGCGGCGCTGATCGCCTCCATCCGCGACAAGCTGTTCCCGCTGGGCGACGACGTCACCTTCCTGCCGGGCCACGGCCCCACGTCCACCTTCGGCCGCGAGCGCGCAAGCAACCCCTACGTCGGCGACCGCGCCTGACAGTCGGCCGGGCGGCGCTGAGTCCGCCCGGCGGTCAGCGCCTGGAGCTCAGCCGCGTTCCTTCAGTGCGTCGCGGATTTCGCGCAGCAGCTTGACGTCTTCCGGCTCCGCCGCCGGCGCGGCCGGCTCTTCCTTCTTCTCCGCCGCATGCAGGCGGTTGATCAGCTTGACCAGCAGGAAGATGGCGAAGGCGATGATGATGAAGTTGATGGCGTTGTTGAGGAAGATGCCGTACTTGATCAGCGGCGCGCCCGCCTTCTCCGCTGCTTCCAGGCTGTCGTAGGTCTGGCTGCTGAGGTTGAGGTAGAAGTGGCTGAAGTCGATGCCGCCGATCAGCCGGCCGATCACCGGCATCATCACGTCCTTGACCAGCGAATCGACGATCTTGCCGAAAGCGCCGCCGATGATCACACCGACCGCCAGGTCGATGACGTTGCCACGCATGGCAAAGGCTTTGAATTCGCTGATGAAGCTCATTGGGGGGATCCTCCTGGGGCGATGTTGTTTGCGTGGTGCTTCCCCGGCTGGCGCCGGAGCGGAGTCGATGGTAGCCGCGGCAGGAGCGGCCGGCTAGTCTCGCTGCCGGCTCGGGGGCACCGCGGATCGCGGTGCCCGGCATGGCGCTTTACTTGGCATCCACCAGCTTGCATTCCGCGACACCTTCGCGACCCGCGGCTTCATCCACCAGTTGCAGACGGTTGCGTGCGTACAGCACTCCCATCTTCACTTCCTGCCAGACGAAATAGTTGCGGCCAGCGCTGACGTCGAGATCCAGCGTCGAGGTGTTCTCCGCCTCGGAGCTCAACTTGTGCTTGCCGGGTGGCACTTCGAGAACCATGTAGGTCTTGGCCCACCGTCTGGCCGACGGGTTTGTCGTTGAGCGCGACGTCCATCTTCACGCTCGCACCCATGGATTCATTGCGATAGACGTAGATGTTCGCCTTGCCGGGTGCGACGGCGAAGGTCTTGGCGCTGGCGTCCCGCTGGGCATCGGCCATGGGCACGGAGGCGCAACCGGAGAGCAAGGCGAGAGCGGCGAGGGATCCGATCGACTCCTGGAAATGAATGATGAAGCGCTAGGTCATGCGTTGCCGCTCCTGAGCTTTCCGAGGGCGCAGGACGGCGGCGGCATAATCTAATGGATTGTTACGAATTTGACGATGACATGAATCAAGTCGAGTGGGGTCCGCGCCCGGAGCCCGCGGCGTTTGCGCCCTCCTTGCCGGGTGCTAGATTTCCGCCCAGACGCATCCACCGGATAACAAACCCAAGGAGACGCCCGTGACCATTCCTCTCGCATTCCGCGGCACTTTCCGCGTTCCCGCCATCGCCGCGCCGATGTTTCTGGTATCAGGGCCGGAGCTGGTGATCGAGTGCTGCAAGGCCGGTGTGGGCGGCACTTTCCCGGCGCTGAACGCGCGGCCGGCGGCGCAGCTGGACGAATGGCTGGGGCAGATCTCCGCCGCGCTGGCGGGCAAGCCGGCGGCGCCGCACGGCGTCAATCTCATCCTGCATGCGTCCAACGACCGCCTGCAGGAGGATCTCGCCACGGTGCTGCGGCACAAGGTGCCCTTCGTCATCACCAGCCTGGGCCATCCGGGCGAAGTGGTGAAGGCGGTGCATGGCTATGGCGGGCTGGTGCTGTCGGATGTGGTGCATGCCTACCATGCGCGCAAGGCGGCCGCGGCCGGGGTGGACGGCATCATCGCGGTGGCCTCGGGCGCCGGCGGGCATGCCGGCACGCAGAGCGCGCTCAGCCTGGTGCGGGAGATCCGCGAGTTCTGGGACGGCCTGCTGGTGCTGGCCGGCAGCATTTCCGACGGCGCGGCGATACGTGCGGCCGAGGTGCTGGGGGCGGATTTCGCCTACATGGGCACCCGCTTCATCGCCAGCCGCGAATCCCTGGCGCCCGAGGCCTACAAGCAGATGCTGCTCGCCAGTGGCCCGAGCGACATCGTCTATACCGATGCGATCTCCGGCACCAACGCCAACTTCATGGCGGAGAGCCTGCGCAATGCCGGGCTGGACCCGAGCACCCTGGCCGCCGGCGTCGGCAAGGGCAAGCTGAAGGGCCTCTCCGACGAGGCGCGGGCCTGGCGCGATGTGTGGAGCGCCGGTCACGGCGTCGCCACCATCCACGATGTGCCGACGGTGGCCGGACTGGTGCAGCGGCTGGAGGCGGAGTACCTGCTCGCCTGCCGGCTGCCGCCGAGCGCGGCGCTGGCCGAAAGCTGGCGTTGAGCTACCGTCGGCACCAGGCCGCCGAGGCGCGGCGGCCCGTCCGGCGCCGGCGGGCGCATCCGCTATGCTGCGCGCCATGCTGACTTTCATACAGGTGCTGGTGAGCGGGGTGGCGATGGGCTGCGTCTACGGCCTGGTCGCGCTGTCCTTCGTGCTCATCTACAAGGCAGCCGACACGGTGAGCTTCATGCAGGGCGAGCTGCTGATGGTGGGCGCCTTCGCTGTCGTCGCGCTGCAGGCGGCGGGCTGGCCGCTGGCGGTGGCGCTGATCGGCGGCGTGGCCGGTGCGGCCTTGCTGGGCGCGGTGCTGGAGCGGACGGTGCTGCGCCACACCCTGGGCCAGCCCGCAATGGGCCAGTCCCACCTCGGCGCCGTGCTGCTCACCTTCGGCCTGGGGCTGATGCTGCGCGGCGGCGTCACCGCGGTGCCGGCCGCCAGCCACGGCATGTTCGCCCTGCCGCTACCCTGGGCGGATGCGGTGGTCCGCCTCGGTCCGCTGAGCCTGCCCGGCGGCCAGTTGCTGGTGATGGCCGTCACCGCGCTGGCGGCGGCGGCGCTCAGCCTGTTCTTCCGCTACAGCCGCAGCGGCCTCGCGCTGCGTGCCTGCGCCGAGGATGCCCGCAGCGCGGCGCTGATGGGGGTGCCGGTGGCGCGCATGCACACCCTGGCCTGGGCGCTGGGGG
This sequence comes from Azoarcus sp. TTM-91, assembly GCF_012911025.1. Classification (GTDB taxonomy): domain Bacteria; phylum Pseudomonadota; class Gammaproteobacteria; order Burkholderiales; family Rhodocyclaceae; genus Azoarcus. The sequence goes on from NZ_WUEI01000009.1 coordinate 62,577, forward strand.
CGGCGCTGGCGGCGCTGGCCGGGGTGCTGCTGGCGCCCATCACCTTCGTCCATCTCAACATGGGCTTCATTGCGCTGAAGGCTTTTCCGGCAGCGGTGCTGGGCGGCCTCACCAGCCTGCCGGGCGCGCTGGCCGGCGGCGTGTTCCTCGGCGTGGTCGAGGCGCTGGCCGGGCTGGTGCTGCCGGAAGGGACCAAGGATGTGGTGCCTTATCTGCTGCTGCTGGCGGCGCTGCTGCTGTTTCCGGCCGGTTTCGGCGCGCGGCGGGCGGCCTGAGGCATGGGCGTTCCGGTGAGACCCAGCCGGGCCGATGCGGCGGACATGGCTGCGCGCGATGATCTGCCCCGCACGGCTGCAGGCGCCCGCGCCTCGGTACGCCGCGCGCTGGCCGGCTTCGCCCTTGCCGCCCTTGCGCTCGCGCTCGCCTGCCTGCTGCTCGGCACCGACTACGCGCTGGGCCAGGCCACGCTGGTGGCGACCTATGCCATCGCCGGGCTGGGCGTGGTGCTCATCGTCGGCCAGGCGGGGCAGATCGTGCTCGGCCAGGGCGCGCTGGTGGCGCTGGGCGCCTACGCGGAATGCCTGCTGGCGGCGGCTGGCTGGCCGCCGCTGTTGTCGCTGCCGGCGGCGGTGGCGCTGGGCGCCTGCGGCGGCGCGGTCGCAAGCCTGCCGGCGCGGCGCCTGGGCGGGCTCTATTTCGGCATGAGCACGCTGGCTTTCGCGCTGGTGGTGGAAGAGGTGCTGACGCGCTGGACTTCGCTGACCCAGGGCGCCGCCGGCATGCTGGTGCCGGCCTTCGGCTGGGGCGGCTGGCGCGCACAGACGCCGCTCGCCCAGTTCGTCGTCAGCCTGGCCGCGCTGGCGCTGGCCTGGATGGCCTGCCGCAGGCTGCTGCGCTCGCGGCTGGGCCGGGCGTGGCGGGCGGTTCGGGAGGACGAGGCGGCGGCGGCCGCCTGCGGCGTCGATCTGGCGCGGGCGAAGTCGGCGGCCTTCATCCTCGGTGGCGGCGTGTCCGCCTTTGGCGGCGCCTTCTACGCGCACTGGATAGGCTTCATCAGCCCTGAGCAGTTCGGCCTGATGCTGTCCTTCGAGTTGCTGATGCTGGTCTTCCTCGGCGGCGTCGGCCGCCTGTCCGGCGCGCTGTGGGGTGCGCTGGTGATCGTCTCGGTGCCGCAGCTGATCGCGGTGGCGCGGGATGCGCTGCCGGGCGAGGGCGTGGGCAGCGCCGGGCTGGAGACGGCGCTGTTCGGCGTGGTCATCGTCGCGGTGGTGCTGTGGCGCTTGCGAGGTGAAAAGCGGCGCGGCGGCAGCCTACGGTAGGTACGCATGCGGAGGCGGGGGGCGATGCCGGATAATTCGCCTTCCCCGTGATCGTCTTCCTTGCCGCCGATGTCTGCCGCTCGCGCTCTTTTCCTCGCCTGTTTCCTGTTGGGCAGCCTGCTGCCCGCCGCCCATGCCGCCACGCCCGGCGTTTCCGACCGCGAGATCGTGGTCGGCAGCATTCTCGACCTTTCCGGCCCCGCCGCCCTGCTGGGCGCGCCGGTGCGCGACGGCATGCTGCTGCGCTTCGAGGATGCCAACGCCGCCGGCGGGGTGCATGGCCGCAAGCTGCGGCTGGTGGTGGAGGATGCCGGCTACGACCCCAAGCGCGGCGTGCTGGCGGCGCGCAAGCTGCTGCAGCGCGACCAGGTGTTCGCTTTCCTCGCCAACCTCGGCACGCCGGTGGTGATGGCCACCATGCAGGCCATCGTCGATGCCGGCCGCCTGCACCTCTTCCCCTTCTCGCCGCACGAATCCACCTACAGCCCGCTGCACCCGCTCAAGTTCCAGATGTTCCCGCCCTACCAGGACTACATGGAGGCGGCCACCCGCCACATGGTGAAGTCGCGCGGCTACAGCCGGGCCTGCCTGCTCTACCAGGACGACGACTACGGCCTGGAGGTGATGAAGGGCGTGGAAAGCGGCCTCGCCAAGCTGGGCCAGCGCCTGGTGGAGCGCACCGCATACAAGCGCGGCGCCACCGACTTCTCCAGCCAGATCGCCCGCCTGCGCAGCGCCCGCTGCGACCTGGTGGTGCTCGCCACCGTGGTGCGCGAGACCGTGGCGGCGATGACCGAGGCGCGGCGCAACGGCTGGGCGGTGGACATGCTGGTGAGCGCCTCCGGCTACTCCTCGCAAACGCATGAGCTGGGCGGCGCGGCGGTCGAAGGCCTGTTCGGCGTCAGCGTGCTGCCGCTGCCCTACGCCGACGGTGCCCCGCCCCGGCTGGCGGCCTGGATAGGCCGCTACCACAAGCGCTTCGGCGCCGATCCCAACGTCTGGAGCGTGATGGGCTACGTGCTGGCCGACCTCTTCGTGCGCGGCGCCGAGCAGGCCGGCCCGGAGCTCACCACCGCCCGCTTCGCCGCGGCGATGGAGCGGCTGCATACCGACGGCGATTTCCTCGGTAGCCCCGGCTACCGCTTCAGCCCGCAAGACCACCTCGGCAGCCGCCAGGGCCGGCTGGCGCAGATCCGCGACGGCCGCTGGGTGATGTTGACCGACTACCTGGAGTAGACCGGGCCGGGCAATGCCGCAAAAGTGGTAAGCGGCCGGACCGCAGTTGTTTCGGCGGAAGCGGTATTGGCAAGCAAGTGCTTCCAATTGTTTGCCGTTTCCGGCCTTGCTACGTTGGATTACAGAGCGCGCTTGTCTGCTTTTCGTCGTAGTGGGAGTGTGTGCCTGCCACACCGGCCCGCGGCTTGAATGAATGGCCACGGGCGACCGGTGTGATGCGTGTTTCGAGGAGCACACCATGAAGAGCAGCAAGTTGATTGCCGCCCTGCTGGCGGTAAGCATGATCGCCGCGGCGCCGCTTGCATCCGCCGATTACGACCGCGGCCCGGGGCCTCGCTACGATCGCCATGACGACCGCTGGGACCACGGCCGCCGTGATGATGACCGCCGCGGCGACTACCACCGCGACGACTACCGCGGCGGCCCGCCGGGACCCCGCTACGACGGCCCCGGCCGCGGCCCGGACTTCCGTGGCCCTCCGCACTGGGCGCGCGGCCACTACCTGCCGCGCGACTACCGGCAACCGCGCTACGTGGTGGTCGACTGGCATGACCACCACCTGCGCCCGCCTCCGCGGGGCTACCACTGGATGCGGGTGGATGGCGGCGACTTCCTGCTGGTCGCCATCGCCACCGGCATCATCACCCAGGTGATCCTGTCCCGCTGATCGCCGCCGTGCCCGGGCCCGCCGGCCCGGGTCGCCATGCCGCCGGGCGGATGGAGTAACCTTGGGCCTCCTTCCGCCCGACCGGCCGCCTCATGTCTTCCCCGCTGACCGTTACCGTTGCCCTCACCGGCGCTTCCGGCATGCCCTACGGCCTGCGCCTGGTGGAATGCCTGCTCGCCGCCGGTTGCCGCGTCTGGCTGCTGTATTCCCAGGTGGCGCAGATCGTCGCCCGCCAGGAAATGGACTGGAACCTGCCAGGCAGGCCGGCCGAGGTGGAGGCCGAGCTCAGCGCCCGCTTTGCCGCCGCGCCCGGCCAGCTGCGGGTGTTCGGCCGGGAGGAATGGTTCGCGCCGCCGGCCTCCGGCTCCAACCCGCCGGACGCGATGGTGGTCTGCCCCTGCACCATGGCGACCCTGGCCGCGGTGGCCATGGGCCTGTCGCAGAACCTCATCGAGCGGGCCGCCGACGTCGTCATCAAGGAAGGCCGCAAGCTGGTGCTGGTGCCACGGGAAACGCCGTTTTCCGCCATTCACCTGGAGAACATGCTGAAGCTCGCCCGCCTGGGCGTCTGCATCTTGCCGCCCAGTCCCGGCTTCTACCACCACCCGCAGAGCGTGCAGGACCTGGTGGATTTCATCGTCGCCCGCATCCTCGACCAGCTCGGCGTGCCGCATCGGCTGATGGCGCGCTGGGGCGAGGAGGGGGCCGACGCGGCGCCGGGCTGAGGCTCCGCCCCGGCCCAAGCTCCAGAACCCCGTCACCCGCTACCGTCCGTGCCCATGTCCGCCACTGTCCGCCTGCCGCTGTTTCCCCTCAACACCGTGCTTTTCCCCGACGGCCTGCTGCCGCTTCGGGTATTCGAGGCGCGCTACATGGACATGGTGGGCCGCTGTCTGCGCGAAGGGAGCGGCTTCGGCGTCTGCCTGATCGCCGCCGGCAAGGAGGTGGGCGAGGCGGCGTTGCCGCAGCCGGTGGGCACAGAGGCGCGCATCGAGCAGTGGGACATGGAGCAGCCGGGCATGCTCTCCATCGTCGTCCGCGGCCATCGCCGCTTCCGCATCGAGGATCACGAGGTGGAGCGCGACGGCCTGCTCACCGCCACCGTGCGCTGGCTGGACGAACCCGCGCCGCAGCCAGTACCGCAGGCGCAGGCCGAGCTGCTGCCGCTGCTGCAAGCCATCGTCGGCGAGCTGGGCGAGCGCCTGCCGCCGCCGCACCACTTCGACGACGCCGCCTGGGTGGGCGCGCGCTACGCCGAGCTGCTGCCGGTGCCGCTGCCGGCCAAGCAGCGCCTGCTGGAGCTGGACGACGTGCTCAGCCGGCTGGAGATCATGCAGCAGTTCCTGCGCCAGCATGGGCTGCTGGAAGGCAAGCGCTGAGCTTCCTCAAGCGGGCTGTGGAAGGGGCGCCTTCGCCCGGCTGAGCCCTGGGCGTCATACCCGGGCGACGGCGGGCGCCAGGCCGGCTCAGGAAGCGAACAGGTCGGGCGCGTTCAGCGCGTCCAGGATGCGCCGCACCGGCGTCGGCAGTGCGGCCTCGGCGGTGGCCGCCGCCGGCAGCCAGGACAGCGCCGCATCGTCGCGCGCCCGCGCCAGTTCCGCCTCCACCGGTAGCCGCAGCGGCTGGATGTCCAGGATGAAGTGGGTGAAGGTGTGGGACAGCGGCGCCAGCGCCTGCGGAGCTGCACTGCGGACGCCCAGGGTGTCCGCCGCCCAGGCCGCGATGTCGCCCTCCGCCAGCCCGGCGGGGATCTCCGGCAGCGCCAGTAGGCCGCCCCAGATGCCGCTGGGCGGACGGCGCTCCACCAGCACCGCGCCATCGCCGCGCATCGCCACCGCGAAGCGGGCCTCGCGCCGCGGAATGGCCTTCTTCGGCCGCGCCACCGGCAGTTCGGTCTGCCGGCCCTGCTGACGGGCGCTGCAGTCCTCGGCCAGCGGGCAGCGGTTGCAGCCCGGCCGGCCGCGGGTACAGACGGTGGCGCCCAGGTCCATCTGGGCCTGGATGTAGACGCCTATCTCCTGCTCCGGCAGCAGCGATTCCGCCAGCGCCCATAGCCGGTTCTCCACTGCCTTCTCGCCGGGAAAGCCCTCGATGCCGAAGTAGCGGCACAGCACCCGCTTGACGTTGCCGTCGAGGATGGCGACGCGCTCGTCGCGGGAAAAGGCGGCGATGGCTGCCGCGGTGGAGCGGCCTATGCCGGGCAGCTCGGCGATTTCCGCCGCGCTGGCGGGGAAGTGGCCGCCGTGGCGCTCCACCACCTGCTGTGCCGCGCGGTGCAGGTTGCGCGCGCGGGCGTAGTAGCCCAGGCCGCTCCACAGCGCCATCACGTCTTCCACCGGCACTGCCGCCAGGCTGGCGATGTCGGGAAAGCGCGCCAGGAAGCGGGTGTAGTAGGGAATCACCGTTTCCACCTGGGTCTGCTGCAGCATGATTTCCGACAGCCAGATGCGGTAGGGATCGCGCCCGCCCTGCCAGGGCAGGCCGTGACGGCCGTGGGTGCGCTGCCAGGCGGACAGGCGGCGGGCGAAATCGCTCATGGGAAAGGGGGCTCCTGCTGCGTCGTCGGGGGAAGTGGCCGCTGGCGCTCGCTGCCGGCACGCTGAGGCAGTACCGGCCGGGGCGGCTCGAAGTCCGCGAATACTACGCCATTGGCGCCTCGCGGGGAGCCGCGCCCCGCCCTGCTGTCGCCAGCCCTCCGCGGGCTCCGGCGGGGCAGGCGGCGGGCGCATGGAGAAGACATGTCGCCGCCGATTCCGCTGGAATTCCCTGTCGCCGTATCGGGATTTCGCCATTAACCGCGCCGGAGCGTGAAAAGCGCCACGGGTGATGCCAATGTTCTTGTCTAGGATGCTCCGGCTTTTTGCGCGGATATTCGATTGGATTATCGAATCGGTATGCGGCCGGGTGGCCGCGGACGGACCGCCGGGAAGCCGGGCCGCTGGGGCCCGACGGCCGCGCGTGCCCGGGCGCCAGGCCGTACTTCCGAACCGGGCTTCAAGGGAGCTCCATGAAACTCAGAAACATCATCCTGCCGCCGCTGCTTGCCACCCTGGTGGGTTGCGCCACCATCATGGGCAATCCGGTGCATGTGATGCCCATCAGCAGCACGCCTAGCGATGCCTCCATCACCATCATCGACGACGAAACCGGCAAGCCGGTGTTCAAGGGCAGCACGCCCACCTCGGTGCCGCTGGAAAAGAGCAACGGCAGCTACTGGGGCGGCAAGTCCTACACGGTGAAGATCAGCAAGCCGGGCTTCGAGGAACAGACCATTCCGGTGAAGGCCAGCGCCAATGGCTGGTACATCGCCGGCAACTTCCTGTTCGGCGGGCTGATCGGCTGGTTCGTCGTCGATCCGATGAACGGCAAGATGTACAACCTGTCGCCGGAGAACATCAGCTCCACACTGGGTGCCAAGGCGGCGCACAACAACAAGGCGAGCGACGGCAGCATCGCGGTGATGCTGATCCAGGACGTACCGGCGGAACTGCGCGGCCAGCTGCAGCAGATCAACTGAGGCCGGGCCGCAGCTTGCGGCCGGCTGGATGAAAACGCCCTGGAGAGATCCCGGGCGTTTTTTGTTCAGGCGCTGCCTGTTGTCCGGCAGCGCACCGGCCGGATCGGCGGCAGAAATGCCCGGCGCAGTGCGGGCTCAGCCCTCCGCCCGCTCCGAGACCTCGATCAGGTTCAGGTCCGGGTCGCGCAGATACACCGACCGTATCCTGAACGCGGCGCCGGTCCGCAGCACCGGCCCTTCGATGATGCGCTGGCCGCAGGCCTCCGCATGGCGGATGAAGTCCTCCAGCGGCACGCTGGCGATGAAGCACAGGTCCAGCGCGCCCGGCACCGGTAGGTGGGCCTTGGGCTCGAACTCGCGGCCGCGCACATGCAGGTTGATCTTCTGCGCGCCGAACACGAAGGCGCTGCGGCCGGCGCCGAAGCTCTCCAGACGCATGCCCAGCACCCGGGTGTAGAAGTCGATGCAGGCGGCTTCATCGGCGGTGGTCAGCACCAGGTGGTCGAGGTGATCGATCATGGGGAAGGGTGGGCGTGGAGGTGGTGCTCACCATAAGTCCGCCGGCCGCGTTTGAAAATCGCCGGCTGGCCAAGGCGGTTTTCGTCGATGGCGAAGGCTGCCGCCTTCACTCCGCCAGCGGCAGGTCCAGCGTGAACACCGCGCCGCCGGCCGGATGGTTGGCGGCGCTGATGCGGCCGCCGTGGCGATCGACGATGCCGTAGCTGATGGACAGGCCGAGGCCGGTGCCCTTGCCCACCGGCTTGGTGGAGAAGAAGGGGTCGAAGATGTGCGCCAGGTGCTGCTCGTCCACGCCCGGGCCGTTGTCGTGGAAGGCGAGGTGGATGCGGCCGTCGGCGATTTCGCCGCGAATGTCCAGCCAGTGTTCCGGCTGCTCGGCGGTAGCGTCCCAGGCGTTCTGCACCAGGTTCATCATCACCTGCTGCATCTGGCCGGCGGAGCCGAGCATGGGCAGCTTGGGCGGCAGGTCGATGCGCACCTCGAAGCTCTCGCGGGTGGCGCGGCGTACCCAGCGCACCGCGCGCTCCACGGTTTCGGCAAGGTCGAAGCGCTCCTGCTCGTCGCGGTCTATGGCGGAGAAGCGCTTGAGGCCGTCGACGATGTCGCGGGTGCGCTCGGCGCCTTCCATGGTGCCTTCGATCAGCGGCGGCAGGTCGCCGACGATGCGGTCTATGCGCAGCTCGGCGCGCAGCTGGGCGAGGCGGTCGGCGCCGGCGCCGCCGTGCAGCGCGGCGATGTAGGCCTGCAGGCGGTCGGCGTAGCGCTTGAGGGCGTGGACGTTGCCGAGGATGAAGCTGATCGGGTTGTTCAGTTCGTGGGCGACGCCGGCCACCAGGCGGCCCAGCGAGGCCATCTTCTCCGAGTGCAGCAGCTGCTGCTGGGTGCGCTTGAGGTCTTCGTGGGCCTGGCGCAGCGCCTGGTAGGCGCGGCGCAGTTCGCCCACCGGCCGGCCGGTGACGACCATGCCCAGCGATTTGCCGACGGCGTTGAAGCGCGGCGTGCAGTTGAGCGACACCGGCACCACGCCGCCGTCGCCGGCGCGCAGCGGCAGTTCGCAGTCGTGCAGCGGCTGCTCGCTGAAGGCGGAGAAGAGGTGGCGCGCCTGGGCGCGCGCCTGGTCGCCGGCGAACAGTTCGAACACCGAGGTGCCGCGCAGCTGGGCGGCGGAGCGGCCGGCGAAGTCTTCCAGCGAGCGGTTCACGTCTTCTATGGTGCCGTTGCGGTCGCACACCACCAGGATGTCGGAGATGGAGGTGAGCACCGACAGGATGAACTGCTGCGATTCTTCCAGCTTGGCGTTCTTCTCCTCCAGCGCCACTTCGTACTGCAGCAGGTCGGAATACACCTCGTCCATCTTGTGGATGACATCCATCCACACTTCTTCGCCGACGCCGACGAGTTCGCCGGGATGGCCGGTGTGCTGCAGCGGAGAGGGGTCTTGCGGAGTGGACATGGGAGCGGGGCGGTGGGGTTCAGGCGAGGACCAGGCGGTCGCGGCCGTCGCGCTTGGCGCGGTACAGCGCCTGGTCGGCGCGCTGCAGCAGGCTGTCGAAATTGCGGTCGTCAGCTTCCAGTATGGTGAGGCCGAGGCTGACAGTGAAGCGCAGCTCGCTGCCTTCCCAGCGCACTACGCAGCTGCGCACCGCGTCCAGCAGGCGCTCGCCGACCTCGGCCGCGCCCTGCGGCGAGGTTTCCGGCAGCAGCACGGCGAATTCCTCGCCGCCCAGGCGGCCGAACAGGTCGGTGGCGCGCAGCGAGCTTTCCACCGCCCGCGCCAGCGCGCGCAGCACTGCGTCACCGGCGGGGTGGCCGTGGGTGTCGTTGATGGACTTGAAGCGGTCGGCGTCTACCGCCATCAGCGCCATCTGGCGGCCGTGGCGGCGGGCCAGCGCCGACAGGCGCTCGCCCTGGGCGATGAAGGCGCGGCGGTTGAGGATGCCGGTGAGGCCGTCGGTGTTGGCGAGGCGGTTGAGCTCCGCCTCCAGCGTCTTGCGCACGGTGATGTCGCGGACGATGCAGAAGTGCAGCTGCAGGTCGTCCACCTCGGCGCTGCCGACGGTGACCTCGATCGGGAAGGCGCTGCCGTCGGCGCGGCGGGCGGTGTGCTCCCGCAGCAGCCCCCCCGCCTCGCCTTCGTCGCGCTCGGCGACGAAGCGGGCGTGGCGCAGCGCCGCCTCGTCCGGGATCAGCAGGCTGATGTCGCGGCCGCGGGCGTCCGCCAGCCTGTGGCCGAACATGCGCTCCGCCGCCGGGTTGAGGTCCACGATGCAGTCCCCGGCGTCCGTCACCACCATGCCGTCGCTGGCGGTGTCGAACAGGGTGCGCATGCGCGCCTCGCTGATCTGCAGCTCCCGGGTACGGATGGCGACCCGCTCTTCCAGCCGCAGGTTGGCCTGCGCGAGCTGCTCCACCGCCCGCCGCCGGCGCTGGCTCTGGCGCAGCAGCGAGAAGGCGAGGAAGAGCACCAGCAGATTGCCGCCCACCATCATCACGCCGTACAAGCGCACGCGGGCGTGCCAGGCGGAGAGCGCCACCGCCTCCGGTACATCCACCGCCACCGTGATGGGATAGGTCGCCGAATGCTTGTAGGCGCCCAGCCCGCGGTTGTCGCCCAGCAGGCGATGGTGCAGCAGCACCGCGGCGCCCGGGTCCGGCGCCGCATCAGGGCTGGGGCGGAAGCGGGAGGGCTCCATGTTCCGGCAGGGTTGCGCCAGTGGCAGGCAGGCCAGGGCCGGGCCGTCGGCGCGGAACAGGGTGATGGCGTAGCCGTGGGGCAGGTCCTGGTCGTCCAGCAGGTAGCGGAAGGTTTCCACCTCCAGGCCGGCGGCGGCCACGCCCAGCATGCCCCAGCCATCGTCGGTGATGCGCCGGCTCAGCGGGATGAAGGCGGCGCCGCCCTGCAGCGGCACCACCGGTGCGCCGATGTAGAGCCCTTCGTCCCAGTCGTGCAGGTGGGCGGTGACGTACTCACGCTCGGCCAGGTTCAGCTTCAGGGCCGGGAAAGTGATGGAGCCTTCCGCCAGACTGCCGTCCGCGCGGACGACGAAGATCCAGCGCAGGCCCGGGGTGATGCCGTGACGGCGTACCAGCAGGCGGTGCAGTTCCAGGTCGGAGCCCGGCCGCAGGCCCTGGCGTTGGGCGATGACCTCGCCGATGCCCGACAGGGTGCGGTCGTAGCGGTCCAGCACCGCTTCGGAACGCCGCAGGATGATCTGCGCCGCCAGCGCCAGCGTCTGGCCGGCGGTGTCCAGCGCCTGCTGGCGTTCGCTGGTGGCCAGGTAGAGCAGGGCGCCGTTGCACGCCAGCGCCACCGCCAGGGTGATGCCCAGCCAGCTCAGCTCGGCGGTGCGCAGCAGGCGCACCGCACGCTGGCGCAGCGAGGCCGCGGGAGGTGGCGAGGGAGAGGTGGCCTGGCCGGCCGCCTCGTCGGTGGAGGCACGCATCGTCATGGCGGACGGGGCGGATCAATGCACGGTGCACACCATGCAGGGGTCGAAAGACCTTACCACATGCTGTACGGCCAGCGGCACGCGCTCGCCCTCGCCCACCGGCAGGCCCACCAGCGCCTGCTCAAGCGCGCCCGGCGTGCCGGCCGCGTCGCGCGGCGAGAAGTTCCAGGTGGTGGGGGCGATGATCTGGTAGTTGGCGATGCGGCCACGGCGCACCACCAGCCAGTGGCCCAGCGCGCCGCGGGCGGCCTCCACCAGGCCGACGGCGCAGCCTTCGTCCGGGATCTCGCCCTGCGCGCAGAAGGGCTCGCCCGGCTGCATGGCGCGCACCCAGCGCTCCATCTCCGGGATCACCCGCGCAATCTCCAGCAGCCGGGCGAGGATGCGGGCGCGCACATTGCCGCCGTCCGCCGCCACCAGCGCATGGATCAGCGGATGGCCTGCCACCAGCTGGCGCGCCAGCGCGCCGCATTCGGCTACCTCGCCGCCCAGCCGCGGCGCCTTGCACCAGGTGTAGGCGCCGTCCTTCTCCGCCAGCGGCAGGGTGCGGCCCTGCCAGGGGTGCAGCGGCGCGCTATCGCTCATCCAGGCGTGGCTGCCATCCTCGGTGATGCGCATCGGGTCCAGCGATTCCAGGCTGCCGTCCGGCCGCCAGACGCCGCGCGGGAAAAGGTGGCGCCCGCCCGCCTGGTAGGCACCGTAGCTGATGAAGACGTCGTTGGCGCGGCCCAGGGTGTGCAGTTGCAGATCGTCGGCGATCTCCAGGAACAGGCGCAGATCGGAGGCGGTGGGCGCGCGGGCGTCGCGCCAGGCATGCAGCGCCTCGATGGACGCCAGCGCGGCGATGTTCTCCAGCGCGTCGCCGAACAGATGGCGCTCCAGCCAGCCGCGGAACTCCCGCAGCAGCGCGAACAGGCGGATTTTCTCCGCTGCCGACACGCCGCGCGCCGAGCCGCCCGGCTGCAGCGACAGCGTATGCGGCCACTTGCCGGCGAGCAGGCCCATCAACTGCAGGAAGGCGGCGCGCGCCGGCAGGGCTTCGGCCGCGGCGCTGCCCTCCACCGCCTTGAAGCGCGCCTGCGCCGCCGGGAACCAGGGTCGGCCGGCGTAGGCGTCGCGGGCGAAGTCCGGCATGAAGAAGAGGTAGAAGTGGGTGTAGTGGTCGGCCAGGTTCTCCGCCGCCAGCACCAGGTTGGCGGCGCGCTCGCCGTTGGCCGGCACCGTCAGGCCCATCAACTCGCGCAGCGCGGCGGCGGCGGCGGCCGACTGCGACACCGAGCAGATGCCGCAGATGCGCGGTACGAACACCAGCGCGTCGCGCGGGTCCTTGCCGGCGAGGATCTGCTCGAAGCCGCGGAACAGCGGCGAATTCACCCGGGCCGAGGCCACCCGGCCGGTGTCCAGGTCCAGCGTGACTTCGAGGTCGCCCTCGACACGGTTGAACGGGCCGACGACCAGGCGGCTCACTGGCGGCCTCCGGCGCTGAAAGAAGTCTGGCCGCCGGTAGCGCGGGCTGCCGGTGCTTGCTTGGGACCGCGTCTCATCGCAGCCCGGTGCGGCGTATCGCCGGCTGCACCACCGGGTGGTCGGCCACCGCGTTCTCCCGCACCCGCCGCGGCGTGGCCGACTTGGACAGCGCCGCCAGGGCGACGAACCAGGCCTTGGGCATGTCCGACGGCAGGCCGATGGGAATGCCGGCGACCTTGGGCGTTTGCGAGAAGGGATGGCCGGGCTCCTCGAAGCCGGGCTCGGTACAGGAGATGCAGGCGTAGCCGCCGGCGGTGCACGAGCCGGCGCCATTCCACGGCCGCACATTGCAGTCCGCATGGGCCTGGGTGCCCTTGCAGCCCATGTGCTCCATCATGCAGCCGAGGTCGGAGGCCTTCTCCGCGCTGGCCTTGAACTCGTAGAACTCGTTGCGGCTGCAGCCGTGGTGCACAAGTTGGTCGGCATAGAAGCGCGGCCGGCCCAGGCTGTCGAGGTCGGCCGCGCCGAACTCGCCCATCGCCAGCGCCAGCAGCGTATCCACCACCCAGCCGGGGTGGGTGGGACAGCCGGCGACGTTGATCACCGGCAGATCGGCGCCGGAGCGGTAGCCGGCGCCCAGCAGGCCGCCGCGCACCTCGTTCTCGTACTGAAGGCCGCAGGCATCGGTGGGATTGGGGCCGCCGGCGGTGACGCCGCCGAACGCGGCACAACTGCCGATGGCCAGCGTGTAGCGGGCCTGGGCGGCAAGCTCGTTCACCCAGTGGATCATCGGCTTGCCGGTGCCGGCCAGCACATGGAAACGGCCGCTGCCATTGGGGCCGCGCAGCATGGAGCCCTCCACGCACAGCAGGTCCACCGGGATCTCGCCACGGCAGCAGGCTTCCAGCGTGGAAAGCGCCTCGGCGCCGCTTTCCTCCGACAGCGCCGGGTGCCACAGCACCTTGATGCCGGCATCGCCAAGCAGGCCGAAGAGGTCGCGGGTATCGGCGCACAGCAGCGACATGGTGCAGCCGCCACAACCGCCGGATTGAAGCCAGAGCAGATTCATGGCGGCATTGAACCATTTCCGGGATGGTGCGGAAAGGCCGCAGGGAGGCTATGGAAACATGGGTTATGCTCCTTGCGTTTTGCCCGGGCCGGGCTGCGCCGGGCGCAGCGGGCGGGCCGCAGGGCGATGACCACGGAGAGGGCGATGATCGGCAAAGTGAGGCGTGTGTTGGGCGGAAAGGTGCTGGCGGCGGCGTTTGTGCTGGTGCTGTCCGCGTGTTCGGCAACCGGTGGCCATGATGTTCATGGCGGGAAACAGGAAGGCGCGGCGGTGAGCTATACCTTGGGCGCCGAGGCCGATATCCGCGCCCTGTACCCGGATGCGTCCTGGCTGCCCCAGCCCTATGCCGCCCAGTATCCCGACCTCGCCGCCACGGTGGCCGAATTCACCCGTCAGTCCTTGCTGCGCGACGGGGTGAGCAACGCCGAGGTCGCAGTAGACTTCCAGGGCGAAGGCGATGCGCGCACGGTGAGAGTGCGGATCACCCCGGTCACGGCGACCAGCCTGCGCTATGCCGAAGTTCATCCGCGGTTCCTGGATGCTGCCCACGCCCAGCAGGCGCTCAAGGGCGTGGCCGCATGCAAGGGCAAGGCCGGCTGCTGGGACCCGGCGCCGGTGAGCGGCGAACCCTGGGTGCCCTTCCTGCCGCTCGGCCTGCCGATGGTGAACCAGGAAACGGTGCTGTTCCTCGATTACCCGCCGGTGCCCGCGCTGACCGGCAAGGACTACCTGAACAACTTCACCATGTGCCGCTGGGGCCGCGTCATGGGCGCGGCCGGTGCCGACAACGTGCTGTCCTATGAAACCATCGTCGACAGCCGCCCGATCGCGGCGGCGGGCAGCGGCCAGGACGCCTACCTGCCCGATCCGCTCGCCTATTTCGACGATATCTCAGGCGCCGCCGGCAACTACATCACGCCGATGCTGAGCCTGCTCGCCGCGGGCGATGCCACCCGCGTGGTGCGGCCGGTAGCGGTATTCGGTACCGCCGCGCGCAATGCCTGGGCGCGGATCGCCGGGCAACCGCAGGTCGGCGTGCTCGACGTCGGCAGCGCCGACCTCGGCGGACAGGCCGGCACGGTGCCCTGGATCGCCACCAACCACCCGGACGTCACCAGCTACAACTGCTGCCCCGGCGACCCCGACAAGCGCTGCGGCACCAGCCACGTCCTGCTCACCGACGAAAGCAAGGATTTCATCGCCGCCTGCTGGCTGATCACCATGGCGGAAACGCCGGGTATGACACCGGATGCCGCCCGCAAGGCCTGCTCCACGCGCTGGTCGGCACCGGCCACGGCGGCCGACCGCCAGTCCTTGTGCGTGCAGGCCAAGCTGGACAACAACAACCCGGCTGCCGTCTGCGCTTCCTATGAGGAAGCCTGGAACTACTGCTCCGCCCACGCCGCCAATGCCTGCGCCACCTACGATTGCAAGTACGACCCGGCTGCGGTGACTTCCGCCCTGCCGCCGCCGGGCCAGCGGCCGGCCGGCTGGAACAACACCTGCAACAGCTACCGCGAGTAAGCGGGTGTTCGACTACTTCGGCTACGGCTCGAACATGAGCCTGCGATCCCTGCAGGCGAAAGGGGTCACCGCGCTCGACTCGCGGCCGGCCCGGCTGCACGGCTGGCGGCTGCGCTTCAATGTGCGCCACTTCTTCCGCCACGAGGGCGGCATGGGCAACATCGAGCCCACCGGCAAGCCGCAGGACTGCGTGCAGGGCGTCCTCCATCGCTGCGACGACGATGCCCTGGCCCTGCTGGATGCCGCCGAGGCCTATGGCTATGGTTATGACCGTGTCCTCGTGGAAGTCAATGCTTCGGGCGCTGCCGTACCCGCTTTCGCCTACGTCGGCATGCCCGCCTTCATCGACGACGCCTGCCTGCCCACGCAGCGTTATCTGAACATCCTGCTGGCCGGTGCCGGCCATGCCGGGCTGGACCTTGCCTATCTCGACCAGCTGCGCGACCACCCCATCCACCCCTCGGCGGACTACTCCCCCTTTGCCGCGCCGAGCGGCGAGCAAGCCTGCTTCGATGCCGCCTCCCTGGCGCAAAACCCTTGTTTCACTGCACTTGCGGGCGCGGTGTTCGACATGAGCGAGGCGCAGCCACGCCACGAATTCCTGAAGGGTTTCTTCGGCGGCCGCGACATGACGCTGTTCCATCTGCAGCGCATGGACAGCAGCGACGGCCTGGAGACGCTGGAGGATGTTGCGCTCGGACGCTTGAGCCCCCGCCAGCGGGCCTACCTGAATGCATACCTGCATGAGTACAATGCGGAGTACCGCTATGTCGGCGGCTTCCAGTACGACTTAAGTCAGGTATAGAGAGGGCTAGGCAATGCAGACGTTTCCACCAGTGCTCGCCCATGGCGGCCTGCAGGAGGTATTCCCTGGCGTGTTCTTCGTCAGCGGGGCGATGGAAACGGTGCTGCACGGCTGCGACTGGTGCTTCAGCCGCAACATGACGGTGGTCCGCGAGGATGATCGCCTTGTCCTGTTCAACTCGGTCCGGCTAGGCGAGGAAGGCCTCGCCGCCCTCGACCGCCTCGGGCGGGTGACCGACGTGGTCTGCCTCGGCGCGCTGCACGGGCGCGACGACCCCTTCTATGTTTCCCGCTACGGCGCGCGCTACTGGCGTGTCGGCGGCGGCGCGCACGAGAGCGGGCTGGAAGCGCATCACCGGCTGGAGGCCGGCGGGCCGCTGCCGGTGTCCGGCGCCACGCTGTTCGAGTTCTCCACGACCCGGCTGCCGGAAGCCATCCTGCTGCTGGAGCGCGAAGGCGGCATCGCCATCGCCTGCGACGCCCTGCAGAACTGGCTTGCGCCGGACGAATATTTCTCCGATGCATCGCGTCAGCTGATGCAGGACATGGGCTTCTTCACCCCGGCCAACTTCGGCCCGGTCTGGATGCAGGCGGCGGTGCCGCAGGCGGCAGATTTCTCCCGCCTGGCGCAGCATTCCTTCCGCCATGCGCTGTGTGGCCATGGCGAGCCGCTGCGGGATAGCGCGGACAGTGATTTCCGCGCCCGCTTCGAACAGGTGTTCGGCGACGGCGGCAGGCAGTGAGGCGGTTGTCCGCCAGCCTGCAGGCCCGCGGCTCATTGCCGGCGTGAAGCTGGCCGGTTACCGTCTGGAAAAAGCCATCCGGCGTGGGGATGGACGGGTGACCTTCCGCGCGGTGCGGGAAACCGATGGCGCCCGCGTCTGCATCGAAACCCTGGACACCGAGTATCCGGGCCGCCAGCAGGCGGCCGAGCTCGCCCGCGCGGGCACGCTGGCGCAGCGCCTGAGCGAGGTGCCGGGCGTCATCGCGGTGCATGCGGTGGAGCGGCATGGCAGCGGCAACCTGGCGCTGATCACCGAAGCCTGCTCGCGCAGCCTGGCCGATCTGCTGGTCGACGCCGGTGGCAAAGGACTGCCGCCCGCGCAGGTGCTGGGCCATGCCATCGCGCTGGTGCGCATCCTGGCCGGCATCCACGCCCGCGGCGTCGTGCACAAGGCGCTCACCCCGGCCCAGGTGATGTTTGCCGAGGGCGATGGCGGCTTGCGGCTGTGTGGGTTCGGCATCGCCTCGGAGCTGCTGCGCGAGAGTTCCACCTCCTCGTCTCCCCGCCGCCTGGAAGGGCCGCTGCCCTATCTGTCGCCCGAACAGACCGGGCGCATGAACCGCGCGCTCGACTACCGCTCCGACTATTACTCGCTGGGCATCGGCCTGTTCGAACTGCTGACCGGGCGCAAACCCTTCGAGGCCGATCATGCGCTCGGCTGGGTGCACTGCCACATCAGCCGCCAGCCGCCGGTGCCGCATGAGCTGGACCCGGCGATCCCGCCGGCGGTGTCCGCCATCGTGCTCAAGCTGCTGGCCAAGGACCCGGAGGCGCGCTACCAGAGCGCGGACGCGCTGCTCGGCGACCTCGAACGCTGCCGTGCGGCGCTGGCGGCCGGCCTGGCGCTTAACGACTTCTCCCCCGGCGAGGGCGACGTGCCCTTGCACTTCCTGGTGCCGCAGAACCTGTACGGGCGCCAGCGCGAAACGGCGCAGCTGCTGGGTCTGTTCGAAGCGGCCGCCGCGGGCGGCGCGGTGTTCTGCCTGGTGCATGGCTACTCGGGCGTGGGCAAGTCGGCGCTGGTCAGCCAGCTTGATCGCCCCTTGGTGCGGGAGCGCGGCTTCTTCGTCCAGGGCAAGTTCGACCAGCTCCAGCGCGGCGAGGCCTTCAGCGCCCTGGCCGCCGCGCTGCGCGGGCTGGTGCATCAGGCGCTGGCCGAGCCGCCGGCGCAGCTGGAAGCCTGGCGGCTCGCGCTGCTGGAGGCGCTCGGCCCCAACGCGCAATTGATCGTGGAGCGGGTGCCGGAGCTGGAGCTGATCGTCGGCCCCCAGCCGGTGGTGGCCGCCCTGCCGCCGGCCGAGGCGCGCAACCGCCTGCAGATCGTGCTCACCGCCTTCATCCGCGTGTTCGCCGCCGCCGGCCACCCGCTGGTGATCTTTCTCGACGATCTGCAGTGGAGCGACGTGCCCACGCTGGAGCTGATCAAACGCTTGGTCAGCGGCCGCGAGCTCGGCCACCTGCTGCTCATCGGCACCTACCGCAGCAACGAGATCGGCCCCGGCCATCCGCTGCGGCTGATGCTGGAGGAACTGGCCTCGGTGCGCGCGGTGGAAGAGATTCCGCTGCGGCCGCTGGATCGCGACGCGGTGGCCGATCTGGTCGCCGACGCCTTGCGCACCGAACGCCCGCTAGCGCGGGAGCTGGGCGAGCTGCTCTACGACAAGGCCGGCGGCAACCCCTTCTTCACCACCGAACTGCTCAAGCGCCTGCACGAGGACGGCGCGATCTCGCTGCCGGCCGGCGGCGAATGCTGGGTGTGCGACCTGCATGCGGTGCGCTGGTCGGGCCTGAGCAACGACGTGGTCGAGTTCATGGTGGACAACCTGCGCCAGCTGCCGCCGGCCACCCAGGAGCTGCTGGAGCTGGCTGCCTGCATCGGCAACACCTTCGACTTGCGCACGCTGGCCGTCATCCACGAACGTTCGCCGGCCGAGACCGCGGCGGTGCTGCTGGCGGCGCTCAAGCGCCATGTGGTGGTGCCGCTGCATGCCAGCTACCGGCTGGTCGGCGAGTCGCCGGAGCTGAACCCCTCCTACCGTTTCCTGCACGACAGGGTGCAGCAGGCAGCCTACGCGCTGATTCCGCCGCAGCGCCTGCAGGCGGTGCATTGCTCCATCGGCCGCCTGATGCTGCGCCACGCCGACGCCGAAGAGCGTGAAGCCAGGCTGATCGATATCGTCGGCCACCTCAATGCCGGCCGCGCGCTGATCGACGACCCTGCCGAGCGCCTAACCCTGGCGCAACTCAACCTCAGTGCCGGAATACGCGCCCGCCATGCGGCGGCCTACGAGGCGGCCATGGACTACCTGCAGACCGGCGAAGCGCTGCTGCCGGCGGATGCGGTGGAAGCCGAGACCGGTGTGGCGCGGGCGCTGGCCGCCGAGCTGCAGCAGTGCGCCTACCTCACCGGCCGCCACGCCGAGGCGGAGGCGCGCAGCGAGGCCTTGCTGCGGCAGGCGCGCGACGATCTGGAGCGGGCGGAAATCCTGGTGGTGCGCACCCGCCAGTACGCCACGCTCGGGCGCATGGATGCCTCCATCCAGGCCGCAATCCGGGGCCTGGCGCTGCTGGGCGTGGTGTTCGTGGACGACCCGGACGACGCCGCCATCGCCGAGGAGCGCCGCCTCGTGCTGGTCAACCTGGGCGGCCGGGCGGTGGCCGAGCTGGTGGATGCGCCGCCCGAGCGTGATCCGGCCACGCTGACGGCGATGCGGCTGTTGATGGAGATTTTCGCCGCCGCCTTCCTGTCCGGCAGCGGCAACCTCTTTCCCTACCTCGTGCTCAAGGCGGTGAACCTGTCGCTGCGGCACGGCAACTGCCCGGAGTCTGCCTTCGCCTATGCCGCCTACGGCATGCTCCTGTGCGGTGAGCTGGACGAACCCGCGCTCGGCCACGAATACGGCAAGGTCGGGCTGGCGATCAACGAGCGGCTGGACGACATCGCGCTGCGCGCCCGCGTGATCTACGTCTATGCGATGTTCGTGCATCACTGGAGCGAACACTGGAGCTCGCTCACCCCGCTGTTCCGCAAGGGCATCGAATCCGGTTACCAGTCGGGCGACCTGCTCTACCTCGCCTACAGCGCGCAGGACTGCGTGATCTGGGACCCGACGCTGGACCTGGAAACCGCCGCCGCGCGCCACGCGGAGAACCTGGAGATCGTGCGCGAATGCGCCTACCAGGACTCCTTCGACTCCGGCTCCCTGTTCCTGCAACTGCAGCGCAACCTGCTGGGCCTCACCGATGCGCCCGACTCCCTGAGCGACGCGGGCTTCGACGAGCACGCCTGCCTGGCCGGCATACGCCGGCGCGGCTTCATGACCGGCATCGCCAACTACCTTATCTACAAGGCCGAGGCCTGTTTCATGCACGGCCTCACCGTGCAGGCGCTGGGCTACGTCGAGGAGCAGGATGGTCTGATCCGCTCGGCGATGTCGCTGCCGCAGCTGGTGCGCTTCTACATCGTCGCCTTCCTCGTGCGCGCCAGCCTGTACCCGGACATGCCAGCGGCGACGCAGGCAGCGACCCTGGAGCGGCTGCAGCGCGACTTCGACCGCATGGGGCGCTGGGCGGCCAACTGCCCGGCCAACTTCGCCCACCTGCACCTGCTCATGCGTGCCGAGCTGGCCCGCCTGGCCGGCCACGGCGAGGCGGCGCTGGATGCCTACGAGGCGGCCATAGATGCAGCCCGCCGCAGCGGTTTCCTGCGGGACGAGGCGGTGGCCTGCGAGCGCGCGGCGCGCCATCTGCTCGCCGGTGGCCGTGGTCGTGCTGCCGAGGGCTATCTGCGTGCGGCCTACCTGCTGTATGCGCGCTGGGGCGCCCAGCGCAAGCTCGGGCTGCTGATGCGTGAATTCCCGGTGCTGGCCGAGTTGCTCACGGACCGCCGGCCGGCCGCGGGCGGGCTGAGCGGAGGAGAGCTCGACCTCGCCTCGCTGATGAAGGCCTCGCGGGTGATCTCGGGAGAAATGGTGCTGGACCGCCTGATGCGGACCACCATGGATATCGTGCTCGAGAACGCCGGCGGCCAATGGGGTTGCCTGGTGGTCTGCCGCGATGGCCAGCTGACGGTGGAGGCCTTCAGCGCCAGCGGCGGGGCGGAGGCCGGGGAGGCCGAGGGGCTGCCGCCGCAGGCCTGCATCGCGGATGCCCAGGGCCGCCGCTTCGGTCTGCCGGTCACGGTGATCTGGCAGGTTCTGCGCAGCCACAAGGCGGTGGTGCTGGACGATGCCGCCGGCGCCGGCGACTTCACCGGCGATCCCTATGTGTCGCGCCGCCGTCCTGCCTCCATCTTGTGCGTGCCCATAGGCCGCGAGCGCTTCGACGGCGTGGTCTACATCGAGAACCGCCTGGCGACCGGCGCCTTTCCCGCCGAGCGGGTGGAGATCGTGCATCTGCTGGCGGCGCAGGCGGTGGTGGCGATAGACAACGCGCGCTTGTACGAACAGGTGCAGGAATACTCGCGCACGCTGGAACAGCGTGTGGCCGAGCGCACCGCCCGGCTGGCCCAGCTCAACGTGGAACTGCAGGCCCTGGCCGACCGCGATGGCCTCACCGGCGTGGCCAACCGCCGCCGCGGCGACCTCTACCTCGCCGAAACCTGGGCCAGGCTGCAGCGTGAGCAGGCGCCGGTGTCGCTGGTGCTGTTCGATGTGGACCACTTCAAGGCCTACAACGACGGTTTCGGCCACCAGAAGGGCGACGAATGCCTGGCTGCGGTTGCCGCCGCCGCGCGGCGCGAAGTGCCCCGCGCGCAGGACATGCTGGCGCGCTACGGTGGCGAGGAGTTCATGATCGTGCTGCCGGATACCGATATCGACGGCGCCGCCCTGGTTGCCGAGCGGGTGCGCAAGGCGGTGGCGGCGCTCGGCATCGCCCATGTCCAGGCGGCGGGCGGGCGGGTGACGATCAGCGCCGGCGTGGCGACGCTGATTCCAATCGCGGGAAACACCATCGCCGGGCTGGTGCACCAGGCGGACTTGGCCCTCTA
Source organism: Azoarcus sp. TTM-91 (assembly GCF_012911025.1). Lineage (GTDB taxonomy): Bacteria > Pseudomonadota > Gammaproteobacteria > Burkholderiales > Rhodocyclaceae > Azoarcus. Next base: position 83,922 of record NZ_WUEI01000009.1, read on the forward strand.
CGAGGCCAAGCGCGCTGGCCGCAACCAGGTGTGCCGCGCCTCCTAGCTTGCCGGGCGGCGCGGCTGTTCCAGCACGAGTGTGCTAACGAAGCCGTTTCAGCGCAGCCGCTGCACGGTGGCGTTGATCAGCCGGTGCAGGCTGGGCAGATCCTTGGCGCTGGCGAGTATGGCCTTCGACTCGCGCATCAACTCGTCCGGCGTCAGCCGGTCGCGCAGCAGGGCGCCGAGCAGCCGCGGCAGGACCATCTCGTGCAGCGGGTGCAGGCCTTGTGCGCGATCCGGCCCGCGGGGGGGAAAGTCCTTGTCGTAGGGCGGCACGAAAGCGGGTGTTTCGCGGCGGGGCGAGGGTGCGCGCAATGCGGCCTCGAAGGTCGGTGCCACCGCGCAGCGGTCGCCCAGCCCCCAGTGCGTCTTTGGAATGCCGTACCACTGCAACAGCGTGGCCAGGATGGAGGTCGAGTCGTAGGCGGTGTCGCCGGCGGCGCGGAACACCGTGTTCTGCTCTACCCACGGCGATACCAGGATGGTGGGCACGCGCAGGCCCAGCATGTCGTAGCGGAAGCCATCGTTCACATCGTTGGGCCAGGGATTGACCGCATAGGGCGGGGCGACGTGGTCGTAGATGCCGCCATGCTCATCGAAGGTGATCACCAGCAGGGTGTCTTCCCAGCCGGGGCCGGCGCGCAGCGCGTCGTAGATCTCGTTCAGCGCGCGCTCGCCCGGCACCAGGTCGCCGCCGGGGTGGTAGGAGGTGGTGCCGCTTTCGGCGATCCACACCGGTTCGAGGAAGCTGAAGCCGGGTAGCTTGCCGCGGCGGGCGTCTTCCTTGAACTGGTCGATGCCGGCGACGAACTGGCCGAGGTTGGCATCCACATAGGGAATCTCGCCCTGCAGGAAGAGGTGGTAGCTGAAGACGTAGTCGAACCACTCCACCGAGTTGTAGATCTTCCAGTCGGTGATGCCGTTGCTCCACAGCGTCTTCCAGATCGACGGCCGGTGCGGCGTCTCCGGCCAGTACTCGTAGGTGGCGCCGTTCTGGAAGTTGTTCAGCTGCTGCAGCGCCGAGCCGGTGAGGGAGAAGGCGCGGTTCACATCGGTGCCGCCCGGCATGGAGCAGAACCACTCATCGGAAACGCCATATTCGCGGGCCAGGCCGTTGAGCACCGGCAGCTGCTCCGGGCTGTAGGTTTCCATCACTTGGCGGGTGCCGTTGTTCCAGATGAAGCCGCCCATGTCCGGCACGGCGCGCTTGCGGTAGCCGTCGCGGTCGGTGAAGAAGAGCTGCCGCATCACGTCGGAATAGTCGTGGTACGGGTCCTGGTCCAGCAGTTCCAGCAGCCAGTCTTCGGAGAGCTTGCCGTCCTTGTACTTGGACAGATGCACCTTGTCCTTGCCGTCGAGGTTGTAGAACTCGGTGCTGGCGCCCTGGAAGGGGCCGTCCTTGCCGACGAAGCGGATGGACTCCTGGCCGTGCTCGTACAGCCAGCCGCAGACGTGGTCGAAGGAGCGGTTTTCCAGCATCAGGTAGACCACATGCTTGATGCGGCTGCGCATGAAATCCAGCGTGCCGGGCTGGGCGCTGCGCGCCGGGTCGATGGGCGTGCGGCCGAGCAGGCCGGTGAGCGTGGTGTGGGCATCGAAGCCGGTGGGCAATCGGCCACTGCGCAGCGGTTCGCCCAGCGGATCGGCGCGGCTGGGGTCAAAGTGCCACAGGCGGTAGCTGCCGTCCGCGGGTGTCCAGTCGAGGATGAACTCGCCGATGGCGGCCAGGCTGTGGCCGGCGTCCAGTTCCGGCCAGCGGCCTTCGGCCACGGTCGGTCGGGCCAGCGGGATCGGGTTCTGCGGGTCGAAGCTCCAGACGGTGTAGCTGCCGCTGGCGGCGACGACGTCCAGCACGTAGTTGCCGACCGGGATCAGCTGGTGGCCATATTCGATGGCATCGAAGGCGCCTTGCGGCGTGTAGGGCGCGGGCAGGGGATCGGCGCTGCCGGGGGCGAGCGGGCTGGGGTCGAAGTTCCACAGCTGGAAGGTGCCGCGGCCGTCGGTGGGGATGAAGTTGAGCAGGAAGTTGTGCAGCGGGATCAGCAGCAGTTCGTCGCCGCTGTCGTATTGCTCGTGGCCGCCGTCCGGGTTGCCGAAATCCACCCGGCTCTGCCAGAACTTGGTCTTGGGCCACAGCCCTTTCTGTACCGGTTCGGCGCCCAGCGGGTCCGGGCTGGCCGGGTCGAAGGCGAACAGGCGGTAGGGGAAGCTGGGGTAGTAGTCGCGCAGCTCGAGCGGCCCCCACTCCAGCAGGTAGCCGCCGATCTGGATGAGCTGGTGGCGGCGGTCCAGGCGTGCCTGCGGCGATAGGGGTAGCGGCGTGAGCAGTGATTCGGCGGCGGGGTCGAAGTGCCATAGCTGATAGCCGTCGCAGTCGCTGCGGCGGCTGACGACGAAGCTGGCGGGGGTGGCGGGCGACGGGAGGGC